>JBMZBW010000098.1:0-9354 GCA_049612785.1 Alphaproteobacteria bacterium
GGCGGCCAATGTCGTGACGGTAGGTCCAGCCAAGGTCACCTGGAGGGCCAACGTATACAAAGCCGACTTTTGTTTCAGCCTGGACTGGGGATGCCACAAATGCACCGAAGGTCAGTGCAGATGCGAGCAGGGTAATGGCACGATTCATTTGAGGGTCTCCTCTACTTAGTCTCAACGTGCAGGGTAGGGTGAGGGGTTGAGCGGATCCTTTGCATCACGAGCGTGGTTCAAAGGACTGGCCAAGACTGGCCGGGGCGTTGCGTCGGATCATCACCGGGTTCCGGGAGATCAGAACGAGCACGACCACCGGCACAATATATGGCAGAGCTGTCAAGAAATAGGAAACTTCCAGCGACATGTTCGAGAAGATTGCCTTCAAACGAGGCTCCAAGGCGAGCACGATGCCGAACAAATAGGCACCAAGCAGTACACGACCAGGACGCCATGTGGAGAAAAGAATCAACGCCAGCGCGAGCCAACCCTTGCCAACCGTGATTCCTTCCGTCCATTTGGGTGCAATTTGTGCAATCACGATGAAAGCCCCGGCCAGACCAGCCATGGCACCACCAAACATGATGGTCATCATCCGAACCAGGATCACGGGATAGCCTAAAGCGTAGGCAGAATGGTGGTTCTCTCCTACGGCGCGCACGACCAGACCCGCGCGCGTGCGGCTCATGAAGAACCAAACCGCGATCAACATGACAAAGGAGAAAGGCACCAGCAGGTTCTGGCTAAACAACAAGGGCCCCAGGATAGGGAAGTCGCCCCAGCTTTTGGGGAACAGTGGTGGGACACTTGCAACGATGGCGGCGGTGTAATCCACGCCAAAAAAGTTGCCGCCCAGAGAGTTGGAAAGCCCTGCGCCCAGCACTGTCAGGCCAAGCCCAGCAGCGATGTGGTTGGCGCGGAAATACTGGGTCAGGAAGCCGAACAAGGCCGCTGCAAGAGCGCCAACGATGGCTGCAACAACCAGCGACCCGATATACTGGAACTGGTTGACTGAGTTTTCGAAGGTGAAGCAGGTTTCGCCGATCAGCATGGTACAGGTCGAAGTCTGTAGCTGGTACAACGCAATGAAACCGGCCAGACCGCCGATCAGCATCATACCTTCGACCCCAAGGTTAATGACGCCCGATTTCTCGACCACGAGTTCGCCAATCGCGGCGAGCAGAAGCGGGGTCGCGAGCAGCATGGAAGCTGCAAGGATTTGAATGATCAGATCGCTCATGCCGCGCCCTCCGTGCTCAAATCGGGTTTGCCGAAAACAACCCGATATTGGCTGAGGAAGGCGGTTCCCAATACGGCGAACAGGGCCGTAACCTGAACCAGATCAGCGACAGCGTCATCAACCTGACTGGCTGATTGTACATAGGTTGCCCCGACATTGACGTAGGATATCAGCAGCGCCGCCGCGACAATCCCGATAGGGTGCAGGCGTCCGAGGAAGGCGATCACGATGGCAGTGAAGCCCAAGCCATTGAGGTAGTTTTCCGACTGGATCAGCTTGCCGGTTTCCGCCGACAGGAAGATTGCACCTGCCAGACCTGCCGTCGCACCGGACAGTATGAACGACATCCAGACCGTCATTTTCGGTGAGAAACCCGCAAACTTCTGCGCGCGCGGCGTATTCTGGGCAACGCGAAGGCTATAACCGAAGGTCGTGAAAAGCACGACAAAGGCGAGGATCAGAATGGCACCGGCGCTGATGATCACCCCCCAATGGAAGTCAGTACGCTCGATGATCGATGCGATGCGGAGGCTTCCGTGGATTGGGTCGCTTTCCGCTTGTCCGGCTTTGGGGTCGCCCTTCCACGGGCCGGTGGTAACGTAGTTGAGCACGTTCGCAGCAACGTAGACCAGCATGAGGGACGTCAGCAGCTCATTGGTATTGGCCCAAACCCGCAGCGCCGCGGGGATCAGAGCCCAAAGCACGCCGCCCAAGATGCCGAAAAGCAGCATAATTGGCAAAAACCAGACCGTGTCCGGCATTCCAAAGAGCAAATAGGCGCCAAAGGCGAAGATCGAGCCAAAGGCAAACTGGCCCTCTGCGCCGATATTCCAGACGTTTGCCCGAAAGCCGATACTCAGCCCCACGGCCATGATGGCCAGATAGGATGATTTTTGCAGGACAAACCCCCATTGCACAGAAGCAGTGCGGGCTTGCCACGGGAAGGTCAGCAGCGTCCAAGTGTCGGCCAGCGGCTCGTCAGACATGGCGACCATGACCAGGAATCCGACAACCACTGTGATTGCCAGCGCGAGCAAAAGCGGGAAAGCGGCAGCCCACAAGCCAAATTGGGTACGAGGGACAAAACGGATCATGCGGCTTGCTCCTTCACGTCACCCGCCATGGCGACACCCAAGGTTTCAGCCGTCCATTCACTCGTCTTTCTGGCGTCAGAAAGGTGACCATGGTTCAGCACGCACAACCTGTCAGCCAATTCAAACAACTCATCCAGATCCTGACTGATCACCAGCAGCGCCGAGCCGCTTTCGGCCAGCGCTTTGAGCTGATCTCTGATGTTGGTTGCTGAGCCCATATCCACGCCCCACGTTGGCTGGTTAACCACCAGCACTTCAGGATGTTTGATCAACTCGCGTCCAACAATGAACTTTTGAAGATTGCCGCCAGACAGCGAACCCGCGCGGCCCGTAACACCCGCATGGCGCACGTCGTAGCCATCACAGACTTCAACGGCATGTTCCTTGGTTCTGGTCCAGTTGATGAGTCCGCGTCGCTGGAAGCCATCGGTGCCAAGGTTGGACAGGAGCGTATTGTCAATCAGGCTGAAATCGGGGACGGCAGCATGGCCCAGCCGTTCTTCTGGCACAAAAGCGCCGCCGAGTGCGCGTCGCTCTGAGGGGCCAGAGCGACCGGCCTCCACGCCATTGAGGTGAACGGCGCTTGATTGTGGGGCGAGCTCTTCGCCGGACAAATAGGCATAGAGCGCTTCCTGACCGTTCCCGGCCACACCCGCGACGCCAACGATTTCACCTCGGTGCACAGTGAGTGCCGGAACATGGATGTCGCTGGTTTGCAGACCACGAACCTCCAAGGCAACGTCACCCAGTTTCTGCGCGCCTTTTGCGGTTGGTACAGGACGGGTACCAATCATCATTTCAGCGATTTCTTCAGCCGTCTTTTCCGCTGGAACGCAGGTGGCCACAACCTTACCACCTCGAAGAATCGTCGCCCGCTCGCACAGGGCGCGGACCTCGTTGAGTTTGTGTGAAATGAAAACCAACCCGCGCCCTTCATCGCGCAGCAACCGCAGGGTCGCAAACAGGGCCTCTGCCTCTTGTGGCGTCAGGACGGAAGTAGGCTCGTCAAGAATCAGCAACTCTGGCTCACCCAGAAGTGCGCGAACAATTTCAATCCGCTGCTTCTCCCCTGCAGACAGGGTAAAGACCAGCGCGTCCGGGTCGAGCGGCAGGCCGTATTTTTCGGACATTTCGATAATGCGGTCGCGCTGTGTCGTATCGAACTGCCCGCCAAGGCCAAGGGCGATGTTCTCACCCACCGACATACCATCGAACAGGGCGAAGTGCTGGTGCACCATACCGATACCCAAGGCTTTGGAGGCCTGTGGCGAGGCGATTGTGGTTTCTTGGCCTTTCCAGACAATTCGACCGGAATCCGGTTTGGTCAGCCCGGAAAGGACCTTCATCAAGGTCGACTTTCCCGCACCATTTTCCCCGAGCAAAGCGTGTATTTCCCCACGCTCAACGGCAAAATCAACGGCGTCGTTTGCCAGTACTCCGGGATAAGCCTTGGTAATTCGCTCAAGCGAAAGCAGACTCGTCATCCCCGTTCTTACGCCCCTGCACGATTAATTGTTTCAAATCGGCTATACCGCAGCACTGCCTAATTCGCGAGCCTTTGGCCTGTGGATGACTTGTTGTGCGCACGAATTCATCATGAATGCGTAAGATTCTGCCAAAAGTGTCGGCCTTTGGATACTAGCGGGGCGGAATTTTCATGGCCTTTTCTGAGCATTCGGCGCTAGAGAGTCGGCGTAAGGAAAAATTAATGAATCCACGGCTTATTGGCTACGCCTTCGCTATTCTGGGCGTTCTGATTATTTCACCTGACTCCGCGCTCATCCGAAAAGTCGCCATGAATCCATGGGGGCTGCTGTTTTGGCGTGGCTTGGGCATTTTTGGCGTTGCGGCGGTGCTGTCCCTGATCTGGTATCGTGGCGGGATCATTCAGTATTTCCGACAGACCGGGTGGCTCGGGCTGTCGATTACGGTATTTTTCTTCATTTCGACCTGCAGCTTTGTTTACTCCGCGCTGACGATCAACCCGATCATCGTATTGATTTGCGTGGCGCTGGGTCCGGTATCAGGGGCTCTTTTCTCGATTGTCTTGCTCCGCGAGCCGCCGCGAATGGCTGTCTGGATCGCCATTGGACTGTCGTTTCTCGGCATGGGCTTTGTGGTCTGGGGTGAAATGATTGCCCACGACGGTTTTGCCAAGCTGCAGTCCGGGGAAGGCTTCATTCTACCGCCATGGCCAAGCATGCTCGCGCTGTTCTTCGTCCCGACGCTGCTGGGACTCTGTTTTACGCTCACTCGCAAGATTCAGCAGCCGAACATCTGGCCAACCAACGCGCTTTCCGGCCTCATGGCGATGGCGATCATGCCGTTCTTTGCGCCAACCTTGGAAGTGCCTGCGGGTGTTTTTTGGGAGTTTACCTTTCTCATTATTGCCGTGTCGGGGTTCAGCTTCATTTTCGTGACCCTTGCCCCACGCTGGATCAGTTCAGCCGAAACCAGTCTGGTGTTCCTGTTGGAAACCTTGCTGGGATCGATCTGGATCTGGCTGCTGATCGGTCAGCGTCCTGAAATCCACGAGATTGCAGGGGGAGCCGTCGTTGGTCTGGCGGTTGTGGTCGTGGTTCTGTCCGCCGTTCGAACCAAAGGCGAGCCTTCGTCTAAACCGCCGCGTTCCGAAGCTGAATCGCGTAGTTGAATGCCGTTCGCAGGCTCGATGGGTCTGCAATCCCCTGACCTGCAATATCAAAGGCTGTGCCGTGGTCGGGCGAGGTTCGGACAAAGGGCAAACCAAGGGTGATGTTCACGCCATCTGCAAGACCCATGTATTTGACCGGGATTAAGCCCTGATCGTGATACTGCGCCACAACAACATCGAATTTCCCCTCTCGCGCCGACATGAAAACCGTATCACCGGGCCAAGGGCCACTGGCGTTTATTCCTTCGGCTTTGGCCACTTCGATTGCCGGCTGGATCTCATCGGCATCTTCATCGCCAAAAAGCCGCCCTTCGCCCGCGTGCGGGTTAAGCCCTGCGACCGCGACCCTCGGGGTCGGATAGCCCAGAGCGACCGCGCCCTGATGCGCCAAGCGAATGGCCCGCAGCACGTTTTCTTGCGTAATCAGGTCCACGGCCTGCCGCAAGGGAACGTGGATGGTCGTCAGGACAGTGCGTATATGCTCATTGGCCAGCATCATTGCGACATCAGCCTTGGCGTAGTGCGCGAGCATCTCCGTATGGCCCGGGAAGGGCACCTCTGCTGCGGCCAGTGCTTCCTTGTTGATCGGGGCTGTCACGATCCCCGCGAGATCACCGCGCAGAGAAAGCTCAATCCCCGTTCTAATCGCCTCAAACGCCGCTGTTCCTGCCGTCTTTGACACTTTGCCGCTTTCAACATCAGAAACAGCCGGGCCGGTTCGAAGCACGGTGACGACATCTTGGTTCAGCGCTGCGCCGGGCTGGTCGACAACCTCGATCTTCAGCGCGAGCCCCAGTCTGCTCGCTGCATGAGCCAAAGCATCCGGATCGCCCAGAACTAGAGGGCGTTCGGGAAGATCCGGCTGAACCAGCAGCTTGGCGCATATTTCCGGGCCTATGCCCGCTGGGTCACCAAGGGTCAGGCCGAGCGGGTGCTTCATCCTCAGTAGACCAACCGGTAAGTCACGGTGCGGCCACCGCGGTCCAAAATAAACGACCACCGACGCGAGCGGGCTTCTTCGAGCACGGCTTCGAGGTCTGCAACGGTCTCGATGATTTCACGATTGGCAGAGCGTATGACGTCACCGGCGCGGAAGCCCTGTCGCGCGGCGATGGAGCCGCTGGGCACCTCGGAAATCACGACGCCTGTCCACTTACCGGGTAGGTCCAGTTCTTGCGAAACCGCCGGGGACAGGTTGATGACGCTTGCCCCTTGCAGCGGATGACGCCCCGTGAGTTGCGTTTCTTCGCGGGCCGGAACTTCTGGCGGTGCGGTCAGGTTCAGCACGATTTCGATGATTTCGCCCTCACGGTAAACCCGCGCAATCATCTCATCACCAACGAGGCTGTTTGCAATCGCGTAGCGCATTTCAGCGGTGCTGAGGATTTCGGCGCTGTTCAGGCTCAAAATCACGTCTCCGGTTTCCAGTCCGGCTTCATAAGCCGGGGAGGGGTCATAGACATCGTTGATCAGGAAGCCGCCGTTTTCTTCCAGCTTCAGGATATTCGCCATCTGCCGTGTTACGTCTTCGCCCGTGATACCCAGCCAAGGACGGACAACTGTACCGCCGCCTTTTTCCAGTGCGCGAAGGGTGTTGGCGACAAAGTTTGCTGGAATGGCAAAACCGATCCCAGCCGAAGACCCGCTTTGCGAGTAAATCGCCGTGTTGATCCCGATCAGGTTTCCGTTCATGTCGATCAGTGCGCCGCCTGAGTTGCCGGGGTTAATCGACGCATCGGTCTGGATAAAGCTACCGACTTCGGTGATGCCGACACCCGTGCGAGCGAGTGCGGAAACGATCCCCATTGTTGTGGTCTGGCCGACGCCAAAGGGGTTACCGATTGCCAAGACCAGGTCGCCCACCTCTACGCCGTCGGAATCACCGAGGCTGAGCGTTGGCAAATCGTCGCCTTCCGGGTTGATTTGCAGCAGGGCGAGATCGGATGCACTGTCCGTATAAATCACTTCCGCGACAAACTCGCGCTTGTCCGTCAGGACCACTTCGACTTCCGTGCCTTCGCTGATGACATGGTAGTTCGTAACAACCAGCCCGTCGGTTGAAACAATCACACCCGAACCCAGTGCCGTCTGCACCTTTTCGGTCTGGCGGGAGAAGGGCGAGCCAAAGATTTCGTCGTCAAAGCCACCGAGCGGAGATCGTGAAACTTCCGCGCGGGTGAAAATGTTCACCACGGCAGGGGCTGATTGCTTCACCAGCGGGGCAAAGGACAGTTGAATCTGAACGGCTGAAGCGGGTACGGCACGATCAGAATTCTGAGCGCTGACCATGGTGGCGGTCAGGGAAGTGAGGCCAAGGGTCAGGCAGATAACGGTGATGAGGCGTTTCAACGGTGTCTCCATACAGGGCGCGGGTGCGGCGCGGTTCCTTGCATACATCAAGATTAATTGGGTCTGCGTTCGCACTTTGGGAAGGTTGAAATAAGGCAACGTGCACAGAGCCGTGAAGGAATCGCTGATTCACGCCAGAAATGGGGGCATTCTGGCTTTTCTACTCATCAAAACGCGCAATATCAGGCTTAGAGTCTCTTAATAATCGTTCTCGTACGGAGCCTTCCGATGACCCTTTTTCAAGATATCCCCCGTTTGATTACCCTGATTCTCTCAATCGTCATGCTTGCGATTGTCGGTTATGGGTTCGCATCGGGAAATCTCGACGCCTTTCTGACCGCTTTGCGCGAGCCATGGAATCAGGTGACGCTGGCCGACCTTTATATCTCCTTCTGGCTCATGAGCGTGGTGATGTTTGTCTTCTCGCAGAACAAACTTGCGTCGCTGCCCTGGATTGTTGCGATCAATGTTATCGGAAGCCCGGTTTTTGGTCTTTGGCTCTTGCTTAATCTGCCCCGTCTGCGCAAACGGATGGGATGACCGACAGCCTTTTCAGCCAAACCAGCAACGACCAGCGCCCGCTGGCCGACCGCTTGCGCCCGCAGACGTTGGACGACGTAGTGGGCCAGCAGCAGCTTTTGGCTCCCGACGCGCCCCTGCGTCGAATGGTTGAGCAGGATCGACTGGTATCATCGATCCTATGGGGACCGCCGGGATGTGGGAAAACCACGCTCGCGCGGCTTATGGCGCAAATCGGGGATTTCGAGTTTGAGTCCATTTCCGCCATTTTTGCCGGTGTTGCCGACCTGAAAAAGCTGTTTGAAGCAGCCCGCGCGCGGCGGCGGGACGGTCGGGCGACCTTGTTGTTCGTTGATGAGATCCATCGGTTCAACAAATCCCAACAAGACAGTTTCCTGCCCGTTGTCGAGGACGGCACTATCGTGTTGCTCGGTGCCACTACGGAAAATCCGTCTTTTGAGTTGAACGCGGCTTTGCTGTCCCGGTGTCAGGTTCTGGTGCTTGAGCGGCTCGAAGGCGAGGCTCTGGAGGAGTTGCTGCAGCGCGCAGAGCGGGTTGAAGGTCGCCCCTTGCCACTGGATGCAGAAGCGCGGGAGACCATGTGTGCGCTGGCCGATGGTGATGGCCGCTATCTGCTCAATCTGGCGGAGCAGGTTTGGGCATCGGCAGGGCCGGAAACGCTGACGCCGGAGCGCTTGCTGAAGATCGTCCAGCGGCGTCGCCCTGTGTACGACAAAGGCCAGGATAGCCACTACAACCTGATTTCTGCGCTGCACAAATCCCTGCGCGGGTCGGATGCTGATGCTGCACTCTATTGGTTTGAACGCATGTTAGCCGGGGGCGAAGATCCAAACTACATCGCGCGGCGGTTGACCCGATTTGCCGTTGAAGACATTGGCCTTGCCGACCCGCATGCCATGACCCACGCCCTCAATGCCTGGCAAGTGTACGAGCGGTTGGGCAGTCCGGAGGGTGATTTGGCGCTGGCGAATACGGTGCTTTATCTCGCAACCGCGCCCAAATCGAATGCGGCCTACGCTGCCCATAAAGCCGGGCTGACGACGGCGCAAAAGACGGGGTCACTGCCGCCGCCCAAGCATATCCTCAACGCGCCGACTTCGCTGATGAAGGACATCGGCTATGGCGCGAACTATCAGTATGACCACGACGCCGAAGACGGTTTTTCAGGTCAGAATTTCTTCCCCGATGGCATGAACCGAGAGCAGTTTTACAAACCCGTGGAGCGCGGTTTCGAACGCGATATCCAGAAGCGACTAGAATACTGGGCGCGACTGCGCGCCCGGCGGCAGTCGGAAGACGGGGGAGGCGGCGAGACATGATTTGGCTTTCAGTGGCAGTGGGGGGCGCTATTGGTGCCTGCATGCGGTACTGGCTGTTCCTCTCCGTTGGCACCGTGGCTGGCGTTCCGCTGGGTACATTTGTCGCCAATGCCTTTGGTGCCGCGACCATGGGATTTCTCGCAGCGTTGTTTCGTAATGCAGAAAGCT
>JBMZBW010000099.1:0-9337 GCA_049612785.1 Alphaproteobacteria bacterium
ATACTGAAATTGTCCCGGTAGGGTTTCAATCTGCTCAAGAACATCATGGCGATAGCGTTTATAGCCACCAATCAGCGTGTGAGGACGAAATCCGATTTCGGCAAGAACGAGCGCAAACGAGCCTGACCGCTGGCCACCGCGCCAACAATAGACCAAGGGTCGGAACCCGCCTGGTTTGTCGAGGAAAAATTGCTCAATGTGGGTTGCGATGTTTCTGGAAATCAGCGCGGCACCGACCTTTTTGGCTTCAAAGGCGGATACTTGCTTGTAGATCGTACCGACCTTGGCACGCTCTTCATTGCTCAGCGCAGGAAGAGACAAAGCGCCGGGGATATGGTCGTCGGCAAACTCAGCCGGGGAGCGAACATCGATGATCGCATCGAAGTCACCGGACCAGTCTTCAACGCGCGTTACGCCCATGAGCCTGATACCTCCACCATACCATCGTTCGTGAGTGCTCCGATGATGCAACTATGGGTATAGCCTGCATTGATCAAGGCGGCATTTGCGGCTTCAGCCTGTTCAGATCGGACGGAAACCAGCAAGCCGCCCGATGTTTGCGGATCATGGAGCAGGGCGCTGACTTCAGGTGCTGGTTCTTCGCGCAGCATGGGCCGAGTAACCTTTTGGTTGGCCGTCAGAATAGTGGGCCGGACGCCGGAGCTGTAGGCCGATAAAGCGCCTGGCAGCACGGGCAGGGTCCGCGCATTTATGGATGCACCCAAGCCAAGTGGTAGACTGGTCTGAAGATGTCCAAGCAGGCCAAAGCCCGTGACATCTGTTCTCAATCCAACATCAAAGCCCGCCAAGACCTCGGCAGCTCGGGCATTGTCTTGCTCGCAATGCTCCAGGGTGGTTTGAACGTCGAGCGGGCTGACTTTACCCAGCATTCTGGCTGCGAGGACCAATCCTACACCAAGCGGTTTTGTCAGGATTAGGCTCTCTCCGGCCTCACAGCTTCGATGCGCTGGGGCATCATCACCGATCACCGTCAGTGCGGCGGAAAGCTCGGCTCCTTCAGCCGTATGGCCTCCCACAACCGGTACGTTGAGACTATCAAGCCCTTCGCGGATTTGCCGTAAATCGCGCGCCAGAATGGGGGGCTTTGAATACGGAAGGGTGAGTGCAGATAGCATGCGCGGGTGTTTTGCGCCGCTGGCGTAAACATCGGAGAGGGCGTGGATCCCCGCAATCCGGGCAAAAAGGTAAGGGTCATCAAAAGCATCACGGATCAAATCCACCGAAGCGACCTGTCCTTCTGAGATCTGTGCGACATCGCCCGAAACAGCCAGCTCGCCTATGGTTTCGCGCAGCACCTCTGGCCCTACTTTTCCGCCGCAACCGGAACAGCGCATGGTTTCAGGGGAAGCTTCCATGGCGGCGACCATTGCCTCGCCAAAGCGGTTGTATCGGTCCATCCAGACCCGGTCGATGCGATCTTTCCAGCGGAAAAGCGTCTCACCAAACGTGGAGAGTGCCAACGGTCCCCAGACCGCGCACGCCTTGCCCGCACCATCGCCGATCAACTGCAAGCCGCGCTTTTGCATCTGTGTCGGCACAACAGCGGCGCTGAGAGCGGAACGACGGAGGTTGTCGGCTAATCCCGGACCGGCTCGAACGGCAAACACGCCAGCCTTTTCACGGGGAAAGGCGTCGTAGTGCACACAATCGCCTGCGCCGAAGATAGCGGGGTGTGAGGTTGATTGCAGGGCCGCGCTTACCCGCATGAAGCCCCGCTCATCCTGCGCCAAACCACTGTTGGCAATCCAATCAGGGGCTTTGGAGCCTGTCACCAGAAGTGTCATATCCGCCGGGATCACCTGTTCAGTCACGGGCCCGTTGGCGGTAATTTCGGTCACGCCCTGGCCCAAGTGCAGGTCCACACCGCGTTCGCGGAGCCGTGTCTTTGCCCATGCACCTGCGGACTTTGGAAGGCGTGGGAGGAGTGATGGGTTCCGGTCAATCAGAGCGATTTTGCGGTTTGGAAAGCGAGCGGACAAGGCAAGGGCCAACTCCACACCACCAGCACCGCCGCCAACAATGGCAATCGACCCTGAAGCGTCTCGAGACTCCAACTCTTCAAACCTGCGGGCGAAGCCTTCAATTGGCTTTACCGGCGTCGCAAAAGCGGTCGCGCCGGGAATGGCTTCCAGATCGGGAGTAGAGCCGACATTGATGGACGCGGTATCGAACTCGATGGACGGTCGGCCCTTCAGCGCGAACTTCTGCGCAATCGGGTCTAGTCCGGTGATTTCGCCGATGATCAGCCGGTGTCCGCCGAGGACACACAGGCGATCCAGATTGACTGAAATTTCGTCCAGACTGTACTGACCCGCGACAAAACCCGGAACCATGCCCGAGTAAATGGCGGTGCGCGAACGGCTGATCAGTGTGACCCTGAGGCCCGGCACGGGCTTCATTGCCAAGCTGCGCAGGACTTCCACGTGGGCGTGACCACCGCCTGCAAGGACCAGATCGTGAGTGATAGGAGCCAACGGTGTCATGAACGTGCTTTACTTTGGTTCAAAATGACTGTTCGGATCTTTGGCGCTCCACTTGAACAGCGGGGGCAGAAAGAAAGCCCACAATATCCCGGCGATCAGGTAAAAGGGCGTCTTGATCAGGATAGGCCACCCGTCCGGTATCAGCGACAAAGCCGTCATTGCCGCCCATATGTAAACAGGAAGGCCAATCAGGATGACCAAAATGAGTATGATTGTTCTCCAGCGCATGGAAGTGAAATAGCCTTGAGCGACCTCGGTGCCAAGTTGCCATCTGAAGAATCAGCCATCACGCAATGGTGTGCAGCGCGCGGTTTTCGCGTTTTGGTGCAGGAAAAAGTCGGTGATGGGGCGCTGAATGTCCACTGGTTGCTCAATACCGAAGATCCAGACCGCCGCTTGATTTTTCGGCAGCGCGGCACGGGGCATTGGCTGCAACGCGGGTTTGTCGGCGAAGCGTTGGCCCAGAGCCTTGCACGAAAGGCTGGCGTTTTGGCGCCTGCTGTTCACTACGCTGACCGTTTCGGCATGCTTGTCGATTTCGCTGAGGGTTCAGCAGACCGCGAGGCGGTGATCGGTCTGGCTGGTCGGTCATCTGAATTCAGAGAGAAAGTCATTGAGCAACTCGCTCGGCTGCAGAGCCAAACCAGCTTCCACTTTAAAGGCGAAGACGGATCCAGTTGGCTGAAGATGGCCATTGGCGATTACTGCCTCGCCAATACTTCTTGGTTCGCTAAGCTTCAGCGCCCTGAACAGGCGGAGCGTGTCATGGGTAAAGTTCATGAGCTGGGGTTTGATGCGCTATGCCTGAGCCACGGTGACTTTCGCACGGGAAACTTGCTGGTGCAGGACGGCACGTTAACGGGCCTGCTGGACTGGGAGTTTGCGGCTTATCGACCGATAGAAGCGGATGTCGGTTGGCTGGTTTCGTCACCTTGGCGCTATTCCCGGCCAGACTTGGAAGCCAGCGGCCTGATGAGCAAGGAAGCCGTACTGAAAGCCTTGAAGATGACGGACTCACAGCGTTTGCGAGGGTGGGAAGCCTTGGCACTGGTGCGATGGTGCGTGATCGCCCGCCTGCAAGACGAGCGACAGGGGAAGCCCGCCGGTTCAAACGCTGATGAAACGGCGCTGCTCGCTGAAGCACTGGACCTTGTTGCGGACTAGGACGCTTCCTCGTCTGATTCCATGAGGTATTTGCCCATGGGAAGCAAAGCGACCATCGACAGGATCATGACACCAACCACAACGAACAGTTTGTACTGACCGTAGGGGACCAGCATTTCCTCCGGTGGGATATCCATTCCGTTCACGATGAAGCGCAACCCTTCGTTTGCCGCAGCGCCAAGCAGGAAGATCACAATGTAGCGCCACGCCATGCTGTTCCATACAGCATCCGGCATTTCCGCGGGCATCCGCTCACCGAGCAACAGTTTGAACAGATTGCGGCCCGCGAGCATGAATGCGGTGAAGACAGCAGCCAGACCGAGCCACATGATGGTTGGCTTGATCATCACAAAGTTTGGATTTCCGGTAACAAGTGACAAAACACCCATCGGAATGAGGACCAAAGCCGAAACCAGTGGCAGCCAAGGGATCTTTTTCTCCGCCATCCAAAGCCAGGTCACCGAGATGATTGTCATCACCAACAAAGCCATGAGCGCCAAAGCCTGACCATTGCCAAAATCCGTTTCAACGCCCTTGAGAAGGCGTCCCAGAACGACCCAGATGAGAATGGGGCCAAGCTCGAGGGCGAATTTCAGTGTTGGGTTCATCGTTGACTGGCTTTCGTCTGGCGAGAGTGATAATTGCAATGCCGCATAATTACGGATTGCAGCGAGAAGGATCAAGGTAAATGCAGACAGATGTAAGGCGCATCCAAGGAAGTGATGGGATCTCTCTGCATCTGTGGCTTTGGTCACCCGACTCTATATTGGATGCGAGAGGCGTCATTCAACTCTTGCACGGGCAGGGCGAGTACTCGGGGCGTTACGAGCACATGGCGCACTATCTGACCGATCGCGGGTTCATCGTCTATGCCAACGATCACCGAGGGCACGGCCTGACGGTCTTTGATGCTCCCGATGACGTCCACGAGGAACACGCAATCCCCGGTCATATGGCCGACGTGGATGGGTGGAATAAGTGTTTGGGTGATTTGCGGATCATTCGCGAAATCATTCGTTCAGAGCATCCAACCTTGCCGCTGACCCTGCTGGGGCACTCGCTAGGCTCCTTCATGGTTCAGGATCTTCTGATTGAAGACAGTTCATTGTGGGATGCGGCTGTCCTGCTGGGGTCCGCCGGTGGCGCATTGACGGGGCAACAGCGCGCGATGGAGATCGTGGTTCGCCTGCAATACCTCTTTAAGGGCAAGCGTGGTCAGGCAACATGGACCGACAAGTTGGTCATGGAGGCCTTTTCCAAAGAAATCGGCATGGAAAAGTACCGCGCAGAATGGTTGAGCCACGATCCGGAAGTGGTTTTGGCGGCCGAAAATGACCCCATGATGAATGTCATTGCTTCAGCCCAGCACTGGATGGACCTTGCCAAGGCAATCAAAAGCCGCGCCCGGCCTGAAAACATTGCAAAGGTGCGGCCTGACATTCCTTTGTGGATCGCTTCGGGCGGGGAAGATCCCTTGGGACGGCAGGGCGTGGCGGTCGAAGCCTTGGGGCAAGCCTATCGCACTGCGGGGCTGACTGACGTGACAGTCCAAATCTATGAGGGCATGCGCCACGAACTGCACAACGAATTGATCCGAGACAAATTCTTCGAAGATCTTCACGCGTGGTTGGCTGAAAAAGCAGCTGCTTAAGACCGCTTAAGACTGCGTAGGCAGGAATGCGATTCGGCGTTGTTGGCAAAATCACCATTTGCGCTTAATCTATTGGGTAATTCCTTGACTCTAGAGATAGTGAGATCCGATGGCGCGCGTCACCGTTGAAGACTGCATCGAAGAAATTCCAAACCGCTTTGAGCTGGTGATTCTGGCCGCTCAGCGTGCACGCCAGCTGTCTGGCGGTGTGAACCCTGAAGTCGCCCGTGACAATGACAAGAATTCTGTCATTGCCCTGCGTGAGCTGGCTGGTCAGCGCATCGACCAGGACGACGTCCGCGAAGCTTATGTCCGCACGCTCCAGCGCTATGTTGAAGTTGAAGAGCTTACCGAGCTGCCAGACTTCTCCGCGCAGCGTCGGCAGCAGCAGCCAACCAACCCGATGCTACAGGACTTTTCGCCTTTCGGCGGTCGTCCGGCATCCTCGCCTGTTCTCGACGGCGGCATGCGCTTTGAGAACGTGGTAATCGAGGAGGACTAGCCGCTACTGTGCCTGTCCCCCTTGCCGAATTCGGCGAAACGCCGCAGTGCCTTGGACCAGCGACCAGGGCACAGCTGCTCAGTCGGGTGCAACTAGCGCACCCTGACTTCGATACTTCTGTTGTCGCTGCAGCCTACGATTACGCAGAAACAATGCACGAGCCTCAGCGCCGTGCTTCTGGCGACCCCTATTTCATTCATCCTGTCCGCGTCGCGCTTTACCTCGCGGAAAAGAAGCTGGACCCTGCGACCATCGCGACGGCCTTGCTTCATGATGTTGTTGAAGATACGGGCGCGACCAACAAAGACATCTGCAAGATGTTCGGTCCCATTGTGGGCGAGCTTGTAGAAGGCGTCACCAAACTCACCCATCTTGAAGTCACGAGTAACGAGGTCAAACAGGCGGAAAACTTCCGCAAGTTGCTGCTCGCGCTCTCTAGAGATATTCGGGTGCTGTTGGTTAAGCTCTCTGACCGCCTCGACAACATGCGCACGCTTCACTTCATCAATAAGCCCGAAAAGCGCGCCCGGATAGCGACTGAAACCCTCGAAATCTATGCCCCGCTCGCAGGTCGTATCGGGATGGTGGATTTGCAGGAAGAACTTGAGGATCTCTCTTTCACCCATTTGATGCCCGAAGCGCGAGAGTCGATCATGCAGCGCACAGAATTCCTGCGGGAACAGGGGGACGCGCTTACAGTCGACATCATCCGTCAGCTGCGTGAAGACGTCAGCGACGTGGGCTTGGAAAACGTTGAGATCAATGGACGAATCAAAACGCCGTATTCGATCTGGAAGAAGATGCAGATCAAGGATCTCGACCTCGGACAGCTTTCGGATATCGTGGCGTTTCGCGTGATCGTACCGACGCTGGGCGATTGCTACGCGGCTCTGGGTGCTTTGCACGCTAAATATTCGCATCGCATGGGGCGCTACAAGGACTACATCTCCACCCCAAAGCCCAATGGTTACCAATCGATCCACACGGTCGTCATAGGACCGGAAAACCAGTCCATTGAGGTGCAGATCCGAAATCAGGATATGCACCGCCGTGCAGAACTCGGCCTGGCGGCGCACTGGGCGTACAAAGACGGGACGGTTTCCGCTGATCTGGCAACAGGCGACAATTACAACTGGGTCAAGCAGCTGATCGATCTGCTCGAGCAATCTGAAGACCCGCAGGAATTCCTCGATAATACCAAAATCGATCTTTTCCAGAATCAGGTTTTCTGTTTCACGCCCCGAGGACATCTGATCTCCATGCCCGGTGACGCGACGGTGGTGGATTTTGCCTACGCGGTGCATTCGGATGTCGGCAACACCTGTGTTGGTGCGCGGATCAACGGAAAAATCCGGCCCCTTCACACGGTTCTTCGGAACGGGGACCAAGTGGATATCCTCCGCTCAAAAAATGCGGCCCCTAATCCGGAATGGCTGAACATTGTTGTCTCGGCAAAGGCTCGGGCCTCCATTCGCCGGTACATCAGAAACGCCGAAAGGGATCAGCACGTCGCTCTTGGCCGTCAGATCCTCACTCGGGCCTATCGGATGAACGAAGTTGAGGCCAAGGAAAAGGCGCTGGACGATATCGCCTCCAAATGGCGACTGGAAACCGGTGAGGACGTTCTGGCGCAGGTGGGGGCTGGTTTGATTCCGGCGGGCGACGTGGTGCGCACCTTGTTCCCCGGTCTTGCGCGGGAAAACAGTGCGCGGACAAAGGACCAGCGCGTTCTCGACCGCCTTAAGGCTGGTGAGACCATAGAACGCGGTCAGGCAGACCCAACCAAAGTAGAGCTCAAGGGCCTGATCAAAGGCATGGCGGTCCATTTTGCGCGCTGCTGTCACCCATTGCCCGGTGAGCGTATCGTTGGGATCGTGGCGACGGGGAAGGGGATCACCATCCATACCATCGACTGCGATAACCTCGTGAACTTCTATGACCAGCCGGAACGTTGGTTGGAGGTTGGTTGGGAAACCAGCACGGAAACGCCGCATGTCGGACGCTTGCGCGTTATTCTGAGCAATGAGCCAGGTGCGCTCGGGACGCTAACAACACTCATTGGGCGGACAGGCGGGAACATCCTGAATTTCAAGTTCCTCAATCGTCAGCCGGATTTCTTTGAAACACTTGTGGATGTTGAAGTCGGCGATTTACGACAGCTCAACGTTATCATCGCGACGCTTCGATCCGCTCCCTCTATTGAAAGCGTCGAACGCCAGCGGGGATAGAGCGGCGTAATCATTATAGACGCCGCCGCTCGTACCTATTCTACTGAGCCCAGCTTGGCAGGGGCAGGCCGTCCTTGTGCCCACACTTGCCGGAGGTATCACCGGATACGGTGTACTCAAGCTGCGAGTAGTGGTCACAGAAGTCATAGGTTCCGGGGACCTTATAGCCGCCAAAATCACGCGCCAAAGCATTGGCCGCTTGGCCGCGCAGCTTCTGAACGAACAGACGTGTGTAACCGGAAGGATGCCAGCAAGGGTGGTTTTGCAGCGCATGCGCCGTAAAGCACCAGCCGCGATGGGTCCACCAACTTGTCTTGGCTTTTCCGCGATCGTCGCGAATTTCAATGAGCTCGCCGCCCAAGAAGCCGCGTCGATGGGTGTTCACCACCTTGTAGGTCCCACCGGCGTAGCGGAAGGACATGAATTCTTCTTCGGCGTAAACGTGGTAAGGGTGAGCCGTGACGGTACCAGCGGCGAAAATGCTAAATCCAGCGATTGCTGCGACAATAAAATGCTTAAGCGCTTTCATCTATTCTAATCCTCTTCATCATAATCACATCGCCCGGACGTATCTCCGGAAATTTTGTATTCCAGCTTGGTGTAATGATCACAGAAATCGGTCGAAGCCGCCTCACCAACGCCGCCACCCCTGAAGGTCGCGGATCGGGTGTAGGAGGAATTCACGATCTTTCGCTGCATGAAACGAACAAACCCTGCGTCTGAAAAGCAGGCGTTGGCTGTGTAGGCTGGATGGGTAAAGCACCAACCGCGCGTTGACCACCAACCCGCAACTGGCAATCCACGGCTGTCATGAATTTCAATAAGTTCAACACCAAACAAACCACGCTGGTGCGTATTCACGACCGTGTAAAGTTCCCCGGAGTAATCGAAGTTCGCGATCTCTTCAGCTTGCAAGGGGACCAGCGATACCGGCGTAACAACCGGCACTGGTGCTGCACCATGATGCTGCTGCGGATGCGAAAAGGCCTTGGAACCAATACAGGCGCTTACAACAAACGCGCCAAGTAAAAAGGAAAGAAACTTCATGAGAACCTCTCGGTCTTAGTGTTCTTCCCTTAATACACCATTGCGATTAGTGATTATACCTGTCCGGACGGATTTCAACGAAATGCCTTATTTATGGCAAGTTAGTAACCGCAATAACCGGAGTCATCGCCGGATAGTTTGGCTTCTAACTTGGTGTAGTGGTCGCAGGGATTATTCGAGCGTCTAGGGCCTGGTCCCTCAACATCAGGATGAGCGCGTTCGAGCTCACGCTGAAAACGGT
>JBMZBW010000100.1:0-9060 GCA_049612785.1 Alphaproteobacteria bacterium
CCAACAACTTATTCTTAGTGTTCGTATTTCCCAAGTGAGGTGTAGTGGAGCAGCCCGGTAGCTCGTCAGGCTCATAACCTGAAGGTCGCAGGTTCAAATCCTGCTCCCGCAACCAATCTTCCTTAAATAGCTTAGCCAATAACAGGCCAGTCCTGCTGTCTATTCCTTCACTTATTTTCGCAATGAAGGTAGGCCAATTCCTGTCGATTCAAATCCACCGTCGACACTGATAAGCTGTCCCGTCACGTAGCTTGCTTCGTCGGAGCAGAGAAAGGCTATAACGTTGGCAATTTCCTGCTCGGACCCATAGCGGTTCAGGGGAATTGCATCGTGGTAGGCGTCGATAATATCCTGGGTGTGCACGGCCATGGCCAGTTTTGTTCGCACCGGACCGGGCGCAACTGTATTGGCACGAATACCGTATTCCCCTAGTTCGGCAGCCTGCTGCTCTGAGAGATGGATGACGGCGGCTTTAGACGTGCCATAGGCGACCCGCAGGGTGCTGGCTCTGAGGCCGGAAATGCTGGCAATGTTGACGATCGCCCCTCGCGTTTCTTTGAGGGCCGGTATCGCGGCTTGAGAGCACAGGAAGACACCGTCCAAGTTGACGGACATCACGGCGCGCCATCGTTCAAAGGTGGTGTCCTCAATCGGTCCGAAGTCCGCCACCCCAGCATTGTTGATCAGCGCGTCGATCCGACCAAAATGCGCTTTTGTTTGCTGCATGATGGAATGCGCATGTTCAGGGTTGGAGACGTCATTTTCGAGTAACAAGGCTTCGCCAAGTTCGCTGCTCACTGCGTTTAAGGCCTCGGCATCCCAGTCGACAATCGAAACGTTCCAGCCTCGTGCGCAAAAAGTCTTGGCCGTTGCCAGTCCTATTCCCCTTGCGCCGCCTGTGATAACTGCTGTTTTTGTTTCAACCATCAAAAGACCCCAATATCACCGATCAACCGGCAGCAGGATGCCGGGGATCGTTGGTTGAACGCAAGGGGGTATTGAATGGTTCCAAGGAGTTTTTGATCAGCAATGATTGACCGGGTCGATGACTATTTTTCCAAGGGGTGCGGTCGCTGTCAGCGATTTGATACCCCAACCTGTTCGGCGATCAGGTGGATCGCGGGTCTCAGTGACTTGCGAGAGATCTGTCTGTCCAGCGGGTTGCACGAAACAGTGAAATGGGGGCACCCGTGCTATGAGCACGCGGGCCGGAATATCGTCATATTCGGAGCGTTCCAAGGCGATTTCCGATTGAGTTTCTTTAATCCTTCGCTGATGGCCGATCCGGAAGGAATACTTGAAAAAGCCGGACCCAATTCACAGTTTGCGGACACCATAAGGTTCACCAGCCAGCGAGACGTTTCCGAACGTGCATCCGTACTCCGCGCCTATTTGAAGGAAGCAATGGGCTATGCTGAACAAGGGGTGAAGCCGACAAAAGTTGAACGGGTTCTTGATATGCCTGAGGAACTCATCGACGCGCTTGATGCGGATCCTGAACTCGCTAAAGCTTTCGAAAGGTTAACCCCCAGTCGGCAAAGAAGCTATGTATTGAACCTGAACAGTGCCAAGCAGTCTGCGACCAAGGTCTCGCGGATCGAGAAGTTTCGAGGCAAAATCCTTGCGGGCAAAGGCGCACTGGAGCGCTAACAAAGGAGGGCACTTATGGGTATGGATTTGGACACAGTCGACGCCGCTGTATTTGGTCAAAGCCTGAAGGGTCTGGGGCTTAACCTGCTGGTAAAGGACGTTGGCCGGTCCACCGATTTTCTGCGCGATGTCTTTGGTATGGAGGTGTTTCAGTCCTCAAATGACTTTGCGATTTTGAGGTCTGGCTCAGCCATACTGCAGATCCATGCAGACCACACCTATCACAGCAACCCGCTCGCGGGCCTTCTGCCTGAAGCAGGCGTGCGCGGGGCTGGGGCGGAGCTTCGGCTATATGAGGTTGATCCGGAATTGGCCTTGGAGCGGGCTTGGGGCTATGAGGGTGTGATCGTGCTGCAAGACGCCATGGACAAGCCTCACGGTCTGCGAGAGGCCTATATTCTGGACCCGGATGGTTACTGTTGGGTTCCCAGTCGCCCCCTGACCGCTGAAGAGACGAAGGCTTTGGATTGATGATTGACCTGTACTACGCCCCGACGCCGAATGGATGGAAACCAGCGATTCTGCTGGAGGAATTGGGGATTCCTTACACCCTGAAACCCATGGCTTTGACCAAGGGCGTTCAATTCACACCTGAGTTTTTGGCGATCAATCCGAACGCAAAAATGCCCGCGATTGTGGATCATGGTGTCGAAGGTGAGCCGCTGGCGGTATGGGAGAGCGCGCCTATTCTTATGTATCTCGCGCAAAAGCACGGGCAGTTTTGGCCAAAGGTCGATTGGCGTTTTGATCTTGAACTGACGCAATGGATGTTCTGGCAGACAGGAAACCAGGGACCGATGATGGGGCAATTGAGCCATTTCTCCAATTATGCCCCCGAGGAGAGCAAGGCTTATGGCTTCAAGCGATACAAGGGAGAGACTGAGCGGAATTTGGCCGTGTTGGAGCGTCGGCTCGCTGATCGCCCCTTTATCATGGGAGACGATTATACCATTGCGGATATGCAGGCGTTCCCGTGGGTCTTTATTTCCAAGAAACTGGGAGCACCGCTCGATGACTTTCCACAGCTTGCGGCTTGGCGTGAAACCATAAAGCAGCGTCCAGCGGTTCAGCGTGCCATTGATCTGGGGAAAGCAGGCGCGCAGCATGACCAGAATGCCAGCAACAACAATGTTCTGTTCAATCAAGGTGCTGGGCACCTCATGAACTAGCGGTGTCGGAGCACGGTCGGAGAACCGCTGGCTGAAAACAGTGTCGGCAAGTCCAGAGCAAAGCGCGCGCTGTACTCTGTGCCAGAGGCAGTTTGCTCCCGCAGGACGCCCAATTGCACGCCAAGACAGTCGCACCGATGATACAAATCAAAGGATAGGTCGTTGTTCTTCCACTGAAACAGGCGTTGCCGCCATTTTGTTTCAGCCACCCAGTCACCGGTAACAGTCCAGCTTAATCCGCTTTCAACGTCTAAGCTGCTGCCCTCGCGCGATTGCCGTGCCGCGAGGCCCAGTGACGTGCTGAAGGTGGAGGCCCAGTCGATTTCTGTGCGCACAGTGTTGGTCAGGCGCTGATCCTCGTCCGTTTGGATGCGGCGGTGCGCGCCGGCAAGGGTTACGGACTTGCCAATTGGCACTGAAGCATCCAATGCCAGACGGGGTAGGGCTTTCGCGGCTTCCTCGAGTGCTAAGGACTCAGTGAGCAGCGTTTGACTGTCTATTTCTGCCTTCAGATCGATTTTCACCTCAGCCATTTGCCCTTGGAATTCAAAAACCGCTGGTGCGAGCGCGCTGTCTTTCAACGACAAACGTTGCCCCAGTGAGGCGCGCAGACCAAGGTCAGCTTTGCCCCGGTTCGGGTAAACTGAAACGTCCAAGGCGGCATCAAGCCTGAAATCGCTGTCGTGGTTAAAGGGATCACCCTGACTGCGAAGATCAAACAGTGTCGAGCGGCTGAGCAAAAGTCCGTCATCATGGGGGCTGCCGCTTGCAAACGCGGACGTCAAACCGCTCAGGGCAAGCCGGGGGGTGAGGCTGACAGAAGACAGATGATCGTGACGGATCAGGGGGAGGGCCGCGCCCAACTGCGCCCCGATCCAAGGTGTAAAGCGGTCTGCTGCTTCGTTGCCGACGAAGCCGGCTTCCATCGACGGCGTGAGTTCTATTCCGCCCTGTGTAATGGCGCGGGCATCCCACGTCAGGCTTGATTCCACTAAGCTCTGGTCACTGAGCAGAATGCCTTGCCCGGTCAGCCGGAGGCGGGTGCCGTTGCGGGGCGGTGGCAAGCGAAGGTCGAAGGACGCTCTAGGCACCCAGCTGCCGTCCCAATCCAGGTCAGCGAAGTCTGCGTCATCCGTAAGCAACATATCCTGATGAAGTGCCAGGCTGCCGAAAGAGTGCCCTTTGGATGCGTCCAGTGAAAGCGTGTTGAGATGATAATCGAGCCCGGTCTGGCTGAGGTCGCGAAGTGTTCCCTGATCCCATTCACCGGCCCAGTCCAGGTTCAGACTGATGTCGTAGACATTGGATAGCTGTTGTTTTGCGTCGACCATCATACCGCCGCGGCCGTCGGCATCCAGCGTGCCTTTGAGCTCTGCTTCCAGTGCCCCTGTATTGATGCGGTGTTCCAGATCCAGACGGATCAGGCCATCGCTATAGAGCGCAGGCATCACGGTCATATCGGCTGAAGGCCCGAGCGTGATAAACAGAGGAATTCCGCCCCATGCCCCAAGTCCGGCGCTCGCGCCGCCCATGGGCGCTAAAAACCCAGTGCGTCGCTTCACGGCGGGGGAGGGCAGATCGAGCCGTGGTGCAACGAACACGGGAACATCGAAAATTTCCAGACGAACACCGCGCATTCTTAGAACGCCAGTCTCCTGATCCAGAACAGCTCGACGCGCTTTCAAGCTCCAGGGCAGGGGGTCACGGCTTAGATAGTCATCGATCACACAAGGCGCTTCACAAGCTGTGTAGGCCACAAAATCCAGCGTCACGGTCTTTCCATCCGTGCTCGCTTTCGCCGCAGCAACGACAGCCTCATCCCGCAGCCGCGTGGATAAATTTGAAAGCAACAGGGAGAGAGACGGTTGGTCCAACAGCAGCGCGTCGCTGTAAATCACCTGATCTTCACCAAGGTCCAGAACCACGTTGCCAGATGCAGCCGCGCGACCACTTTCGGTGTTCAGCGTGACGCGATCGGCGATCAGCAGGTTTTGCCCGTCCTCCACCATCACGTTCCCACGCAGGATAACTGTTTCGCCGTCATCGCCCTGGGTTAACTCGTCAGCCTCAAAGACAAGATTGGCCATATCCAGCATCTGTGCAGAAATCTGAGCTTGGGCGTGTAATGCAGACAGCAGGAAGCAAATCGCTACCACCCCTGCCTGAAACAAGGGCGATGCGAACCAACTAAAACAAGGATTGGTTCTGCCAAAAGGCACGCAGCTGGTAATCCTGAACCGTTAAAAGCGATTCAGCCGGGTTTTGAAACAAAGCACCCGGCAGATACTCTGCAACTTGCGAGATGCATGCCAAGAAGTGCCTGAAGAGTCAGGGTTTTTTGGGGAAAGTATTTTTGGAGGTTCAGGGTGGAGCAGAAGCGTTTTTAGAAAACGCTTCCATCTTCTCCGTAACCAAAACGGCTCATCATGTCCGCATGATCTTTGGCGAGCTTTGCGATCTGCTTATCGCTCAAAACGCCTTTAAATCCGCCAATCTGACCCGAGCGGAAGAACCCTTGGTCATTCTTGTCTGAGGCTTCGAGGAAGCCCTTCTTCTTCTCAACTTCTTTAAGGCGGTCAAAGTCGGTCGAGGCAAGTGCGCGGTCGATCTTTTCGTTCTCTACGCCCATGCCCATGAAATTGATGATGTTGGCGAAGGTCTGGTAGGGACGGAGGATCATGTCCTCGTAGCGTATGGTCATCCGCTCGAACCCAGTCGCCCCCAGCCAGCTACCAACGTGTGTGGACCAGGTGTGGAGCGGCTGCTTGATTTGCGTGTCTGAGCCGATGGCAAAAGACGCATTACCCATCGCCGTAACAGCATCATCAAAGGACAGGCCCATGTGCTTGGCAAAGGATGTACAAACGTCGAACGGATGCCGAATGATGTAAAGCGCCCGCCGGGTGACGGCAGATGGAATCATCGCGGCATTATGCCAGTTGGCATTCAGGACGTGGGTTTTGATGATCACGTCCTTGTCGCCACTCTCTGCCAGTTTTGACAGGTAGGGCAGGCGCAAAGACGCAACCACGTCGTCATCCAAATCTTTGGATTCCAGCTTTAGAAGCTTGTCGAAAACAGGGCGCTGCGCATCGTTGAATGTGCCTTTGAGCGCATCATTCGGATCCAGCTTGTCTGTATTCGCCAGATAGGCTGCCAGAAACAGGCGCACCCATGTGTTGCCAGACTTTGGGTAACTGGCAATCCAGACGATCTTATGTCCTTTGGCCATTAGAGATTGAAGTCCGATATCGTCGCTGATGTGCTTGAAAGTTCGAAGGCACCAATCGAGTTGCCAAGATCCACGTAAACATAGGTGTTGCCGCCACTATCAGCAAAGGCAACGTCTACGGTCCCATCACTGACAGCGGTATAGGCATCATTCAGCGAAGACCCTTCGTCAGAGATACCCGTGAGGTTCAATGCGTTGAGATCAACCTTATCCTCGCCCGAGTCAAAGCCGGAGATGGTATCGAGGTTTGCCATCGTACCGCCCGTAACAACCACAAAATCGCTGGTCGCTGCGAACACGATATCATCCTGCACGCCGTTCGAGAGGTTAAGCAGGATGGTATCCATGCCTGCTCCACCCTCGTAATCCATCGGTACATCGTTATCTGATGCATCAATCGTGTCGTCGCCAGCGCCCATGCTGATATCAGCACCAGCCTGGCCACCATCGATGTAAGCGGTGTCTTCACCAGAGCCCAAGGAAAGATTGCTGATGTCACCGGCACCAGTGCCCGCCGCCACACCAATGGTCACAGCAGTGGTGAGGCCCGAGGCATCAATAGAGGTTAGAGCGCTTGCGGCTGCCGTGATCGCGGATCCAACAATCGCAACAGCTGCGCTGGCGTCATCGATCACAAGCGTTTCCGTAGCCGTACCTGTCAGGGTCAGGGTAGAAGCGCTGTTGGAGGCGAAGCTGAGGGTCAGGTCCTCGACGCTTGCGCCGGTGGATGTATTTGCAATTGTCAAATCACCCGATGCGATGAACATCGCTTCGTCGGACGTACCGCTCGAAATCGTTACGTCTGCGCCATCGATTGTTTCGATGCTGTGGCTTGCCGCTACATCGGTCAGGCTTACCCCAGCAGTTGTTTCGACTTCTACTGTTTCCAGTTCACTGTCGAACAGGCTGAGGTCAATCGCGGTGGCGCTTCCGCCAATTTCCAGCGTTTCGATGTTGTCGTAGTCACCTGAAGCAACGCTTTTGGAGACCTCGAGGGTATCTACCCCCTCACCACCATCAATCATCTGATCGGTGGAAGTAAGTGCAATATCGAGTTCAATCTTGTCTCCGCCACTGCCCGTATCGAGGGTCGCGGTGCCGCCAAAGTCATCAACTTCGACCGTATCTTGACCGGCGTTGGTGGAGTAAACACCCGCTGCGTTGCTTCCACGGATGTGCAGCATGTCGCCAGCAGAACCTGTATCCACCGTTGCCAAAACCGTACCGTCGATTGAAAGGTTCACGGCGCCAGACGCAGAAGACGCATCAACCGCGGTTACAGCTGCCAGACCTGAATTACCAATGAGGTTGGTCACTGTCAGCGCACCACCGCCCGTGATGGTGAGCGTTTTCACGCCTGCCGCCGTCAGATCGAATGCGTTGTCTGTGCTATCGACAGCTTCGATGACCAGCGTCTCTGTCGTCGTTGATGCAATTTCAACCGCTGAGCTTACGTCACTGACGTTCAGGTTCAGGACGGAACCACCTGTGATTTTGGCGTTGTTTGATTCTGTCAATGCAACGGTGTGTCCGCTGCTAACGTCTTCAATCGTCACCAATGCGCTCTGAGCATTAGAAACGGCCACCGTTTCAACGGTTTCGATGTTCGTCACCTTGATCGAGAACTCGTTGGCGTCAATGGAAACAGTTTCTACGTCATCGCCGGCACCATCCATGCTCAAGGTGTGGCCACCGGATCTGACTTCAACTTCGACCGTCTCAACGTTGTTCAGGTCTTCTGGCGTGACGTCGGAATCCATGTCTTTCAGGATCACGGTGTCGTCGCCGCCGGAAAGGTCCAGAGAGTTGAACTCTTCGGAGTCTTCCGCAGCTTCAAAGATTACCGTGTCGTCGCCGGAAGTCCCTGAAATATCGTCGTTTCTCCGGCCCGCAGCAATCGTCGCAGAAGCGCCAGCATTGTCCGAGTTGTTGTTGGTCGTTGTGCTACCGCCCGTACCACCGGTAATGGTGATACCCTGATTATTGGTATTGGAGGAATTTCCGCTGTTTGAGTTGTTGTTTGACGAATCATCGTCTTCGTCATCATCTGAAGGCAAGCTGCCTCCGTTCAACGCAGCCTGAACCGCTGGATCACTCAGGAATGCCTGTTGGCTGATGGTATAGTTGCTCGCCGAAGACCCCGAATTGTTCGAAGAAGTCGTCGTGCTGCCGTCACCGCCAAGTGCGCCTGAAGCCATCACTGCAGCACCAGCAGCGACAACACCGCCGCCCACCAGAGCCCATGTTGGCAGACCCATGAAGCCGCCAGTTGTAGCGACCGGAGCTGGCGCGGCGGCAACCTCTGCGGTTGGAACCATCTGCGTCACGGGAATAGGGTTTGAGGCCGCGAAAGGGCCAGGTCCCCCAAAGGACGACTGCGCACCAAATGTTGTTGGCGCTCCGCCACCAAAAGAGCCCGGAATTTGCGCCATCTGCGCGCCAGCAGAGTAAGCTGGCACATACTGGGTTGGCTGCGGGTTCAGATTGGGTGCCATCGGCGAGTTGTAAGCCAGATTGGCTTGGCTCGGCTGCATCTGGTAGCCGCCAACAATCGAAGGCTGGCTGGCATACTGCCCCGCCGTGAATACTTGCGGCTGGTAGGTCGCCATTCCCATGGGCGCGCCGTAAGAAGCCTGCGCGAACTGCTGACCCGCCATCATCGCCTGGGATGACTGCATCGCCGCCATAGGCGCTCCGCCCGTGTAAGCGCCGAGCAGCACGTCTGTCGAAACCTGCAACTGGTTGGTCATCGGGTTCAGCTGATACTGGCCCGGTGCAGCAACGAACTGGACACCATCAGCCAGGATCACGCGGATGTTTCCGGCCCCGGCATCGGTAACGACGTTGATTGAGCTGGACACATCAGTAAAGCCGCCTGAACCGGACAGATTGTACTGTTGAGCAACAGCTTCTGCGGCCATGAGACCAAACACGCCCGCCATGACAGACGAACCAAGCAGTGCGCTACGGCTCCCCATCCGGCTTTTCAGCGGACGGTGCGCACGCGCT
>JBMZBW010000101.1:0-9023 GCA_049612785.1 Alphaproteobacteria bacterium
AATGGTTAGTATGGCAGTTCATGCGCAATATTGCGAAAGAAAATAAGTTTCATGGAACAGTCATGCGCATCATGCGCAATGCCGTGAGAAACAGTCACAGCCCTGCTGCGCGTGAATTTCGCCGTTCCTGAACTGGGGGTTACATTGAACCACTATCATGGGCTTATTGGAACAAGAAATATTAACACCTCCACAATGCTGGCAGGTCCAAACAGTTTTGTACAATTCAGGTACGAGACTGAATTTCACAGTTGGGATTACGGCACAGAAGCTGCGGCCTCGGCATTGGCTCTTTCCCAAAGAGCGGTGGCAGCAGTTTCCGCAGCTTCCAGAACCGCCATTTTATTAACGCGGGTAGGTTCGCCGCCTGACACAACGATTTCCCCTTCAATGATTACAGTTTCAACGTCGCGGCCCTGTCCCGTATGGACAAGCGTTCCTAATACATTTGTGAGCGGGCGCAGGTGTGGGCGGCGGAAATCAAAGAGCACCAGATCAGCGCGTTTCCCAACTTCAATCGACCCGAGTTCACCGTCCAGTCCCAAGGCGCGGGCGCCACCGATAGTTGCCGCTTCGAAAACTTTTGCGGGTTGCCAGAACGAAGAAATCTTACCCTCTTGTATGCGACCCGTGGCCAAAGCCCAGCGCATCAGTTCGATCATATCCGCGTGCATGTTGTCAGTTGACAGGGTGAGGTGCATGCCGGCCCGGCTCAATGCATCTGTCGGCGCCATGTGACCGTGTGTGAGATTGCCTTTGGCGATATGTGCCAGATTCGCCCCAGCCTTGCCAAGGCGCACAATATCAGTTTCGGAAACGTGGATGCAATGCGCCGCGATCAAGTGATCATCTAACAAGCCAACTTCTTCCAACAGTTCCGGTGGGCTCATGCCATCTCGTTCACGAATGAAGTCGACTTCTACTTTGCTTTGGGACACATGGGTATTGATCCGAAGACCAGTTTCATCGCGCATCTGGCGCACTTGACGGAGCAAGTCCGGCGAGCAGGTATCCGGCGCATGGGGCGCTAAGACAACCCCTGTGCGCAACCCGTCCGGGTCGTGGAACCGTGCGATCAGGTCCGAGGCCTCCCCCAAGGTTTTTTCACCAATCTTTGTGTCATAAGTCCATTCGCCCAAATGCACACGTGAGAAATCCACGTCGTGGATGCGCCCACAGCCCCAAGCCCGCAACCCGGTTTCAGCCATGGCCGACAGGGCCACATTTTGATGCGAAAAGCTGTCGTTGATGATGGTTGAGCCAAAACAAAGCGCCTCTAGTCCACCAAGCTGGGCCATAGCATAAGCTTCTTCTGGGCTGGGATCGTGCCCATGCGGAACACCTATGGTATATGCCGGTGCAAAGCCCATGTCCTCGGCCACGCCGCGCACCATACTTAGGATGGCATGGGTGTGAACATTGACAAACCCCGGGGTAATGACCCGTCCGGTGGCGTCGATAACCTTGGTCTTTGGAGATATGTCCTTTGGCGCGCTGTCACTGATCGCGGTGATCCGCCCTTTGGTAACGCTGATCCATGCCTTTTCGCGATAGGGCTGAGCCGTATTAGCACTGAGCAGAGTGCCACCCGCGATGATCATGTCGGGAAACTCAGTCATGAGACAAATGGCGCAGAAACCTGCGCGCGCCTGCTGATTGGGGAGCCGTGAAAAGCTGGGCCGGTGGTCCCTCTTCTGCGATCATCCCACCCTCCATATAGATTACCCGATCTGCGACCTCACGCGCAAAACCCATCTCATGGGTGACAACGACCATGGTCATTCCATCATGGGCAAGGTCTTTCATCACATCCAGCACCTCTTGCACCAATTCCGGGTCGAGCGCAGAAGTTGGCTCATCAAACAGCATCACGCGTGGTTTCATCGCAAGGGCGCGGGCAATCGCGACGCGCTGTTGTTGCCCTCCTGATAGCTGCGCGGGTCGCTTATCGGCATGGTCGCTTAGGTGAACGCGCGTCAGCTCCTCCATGGCCAGGACGCGAGCATCTGCGCGGGGCATGCGCCGCACTTTCTCTAGGCCGATGGCCACATTATCGCGCGCCGTCAGGTGGGGGAACAGGTTAAAGCGCTGGAATACAAAGCCGAATTGGCTTCTTTGTTCGGCCGCTTGTTTTTCCGAAGCCGCCTGCCATTTGCCGGAGCTTGCGTTTAAGGTGCCGCCGACGGAAACGCCATCCAGCCAGATCACCCCATCGGTCGGTTCTTCTAACCGGTTCAAGCAGCGCAGCAATGTCGTCTTGCCAGATCCCGAAGCCCCAATGATGACCACGGTTTCGCCAGCCGAGACATTAAACGACACGCCGCGCAGCACCTGATTATCATCAAAGGTCTTTTGCAAGTTTTCGATACAGATCACAGGATTTACCAAGATGGTAACCGCCTTTCGAGCTGAGTGGACAGCCAACTAAGTGCCTTTATCAAAGCGTAGTAATACAGCGCCAGCAAGGTGTAGATTTCAAACGGAACAAAATGGACTGAAATGATGGCCTGCCCTGCGCGCGTCAGCTCATAGACCGAAATCACTGATAGGAGCGAAGAGTTTTTGACCAGGCTGATCAGCTCGTTCGTGAGCGGAGGCACCATTTGCCGGTAGGCTTGCGGCAACAAGATGAACACAAGTATCTGGCTGTGGCGCATGCCGATGGCTTTGGCCGCCTCGGTCTGGCCCTTTTCGATCGAGCCAACACCGCCGCGTACAACTTCGGCCACAAAGGCCGCGGCATTCAGCGACAACGCAATGACCCCGGCCCAAAATTCATCAAAGCGAATGCCGACCATCGGCAAAGCAAAAAACACCAAAAAGATTTGGATCAGCAGCGGGGTGCCCCGGATAAAATCGACATAGGCCGTGACAATCCATCGAACAGGGCGGCTGCGTGACAAGGCTCCAAGCCCGCAAATGACCCCCAATAATAACCCCAGAACAGCAGCAATCGCTGATACTTGCAGCGTCACAACTATGCCTTCCGCCAAAAGAGGAATACTTTTGACGATGATGTCCCAATCAATTGTCAAGAATTTCCCTCGATTGGAATACACCCACCAATTGGCAGGCATATCCATTTTAGTCGGCTCATCTTCATTCGAAAGTCGGAATTTCGTCCGCCAGCGTCATTTCAAAGCCAAACCATTTTTCTTGCAGCGCATAGATTTCGCCGCTGGCCTTTAAGCGTGTCAATTCGCTGTCCATCCATTCGACAAGTTCCGGATCTTCTTTGCGCGCAGCGATACCGGCCCAGTTCAGTTTACCGACGGGCCGCACGATCGAGTATGCGCCAGGGCGGTCCTTCATCACTTGGCCCAGAGTGGACGACGTGTTCAGAACGCCATCAACCGACCCTTGGCTCAGGGCCAGATATGCGGAAGGGTGATCATCATAAATCTTAACGTCCGCGAAGCCTTTGCCCACAGAAGCGGCGATTTCTTCATCCAAACCTGGCTTCATCATTTCGCCCGGCGACCCCAACTTGACGCCAAGCACCTTGCCGGACAGCCCGTCAATGCTTGTGATCATGCTTGCGTCTTCAGCGCGGATCAAAAGAGCCTGAGCGGCTTCCGCATAAGGAATCGAGAACGCGACTTTTTCCAAGCGCTCTTTGCGGTAGCTCATCGACGACATGATCACGTCAAAGCGACCAGCATACAGCGCAGGAATGATACCAGACCATTGGGTGTCAACAAATTCAGGCTCGACGCCTAAAGACGCGCACATAATCGCTGCAAGATCGACGTCATATCCGACAATCTCGCCTGCCTCCCGGAAGGTAAATGGTGGATAAGTTGCCTCGCATCCGATCTGCAGCACGCCTGCGGATTTGATGTCAGCGAGTGTTTTGCCGACAGCAAATGCCTTGGTAGGCGCCAGCATTGGAAGGGCGAGGCTTGCAGCACCACCAACCAGAACATTACGTCGTGTAGTCTTGAAGTTTGTCATCTTTTCATCCCTCTTAATTCGGTATGGCGACCCTTAGGCTGCGGCCGTAATCGAAAAGCCGCCCATGTACTAAAAACGTTTCTCGGAGTAGTTTTTTTTGCGCAATAGAGTCAGTGTCACCGAAGTGCCATGCACGCAAAAAAACACAAAGTTTGTTCATTTCGAGGGGCCAAAGCTCAAAAAATAAGCGCCTTTTAAAAAATGGCATGCCATTTTAATAAGATCAGGAGGCAAAAGGATTCTCAGCCCTTGCGTTTCGCACGCTGGGGCAGTTTAGAAATAGAAGCTTCAGATAGGAAATTGGCATGTCGACTAAAATTATAACTGCACGCTGTATCGTCTCCGGTGTGTCTGACCAGCAGTCACCGGACGTTATAGAATATGCCGGACTTGCATATAAAGATGGGATCGTTTTGTCGCTCGGCCCAGCGGAAGACATAAAACATTCTTACCCAAACGCCGCAGTTACGGATTATCCGCATCACCTGATTATGCCCGGATTGATCAACAGTCACCATCACATCGGTATGACCCCATTACAGATGGGCGCGCCGGATAGTCCGCTGGAACTTTGGTTTGCGGCCCGCTTGGCTATGCGCAAAGTCGATCCATATCTCGACACACTCTTTTCCGCATTTGAAATGATTTCCTCTGGTGTCACGACGGTTCAGCACATTCAAGGCTGGGCCAAGGGAGACTTTGATCAGGTTGTAGCCTCTGCAAGCGGCGTTCTAAAAGCTTACGACGATGTCGGAATGCGCGTGTCCTATTGCTATGCCGTGCGCGAACAGAACCGCTTTGTCTATGAAGCGGACGAAGATTTCTGCGCGCGGCTGCCGCCTAAAGCCGCGAGGGCGATGGCAGACTTCTTTTCCCAACAGTCGCTGGATTTCGACGGCTTCATGCAGCTGTTCGACGTCCTCACCCAAAACAACACAAACTCGCGCGCCCGAATTCAGTTAAGCCCTGCCAACCTCCATTGGATGAGCGACGACGGACTGCTTGCGATCCAAGAGAAATCCGCCAACTCAGGTGCGCCCATGCATATGCATCTGTTAGAAACCGCCTATCAAAAGGAATACGCTTTTAAACGCACAGGCACTACGGCGGTCAAGCACCTCGAAAAGCTTGGGTTGCTCGGGCCGCATATGACACTTGGTCACGGCGTTTGGATGACACAGGAAGATATCGAGATCTGCGCAGGAACCGGCACCTGCATTTGTCACAATTGCTCCTCTAACTTTCGGCTTCGTTCAGGTGTCTTGCCCTTAATGGAGCTACAAAAACGTGGTATTACTGTTGGCATTGGAATTGATGAGGCCGGCATCAACGACGATCGCGATATGTTACAAGAAATGCGTATGGTTCTCACCGCTCACCGCACGCCGGGCATGAACCGAGCCGATGTTCCTTCGCCCGCGCAGGTCCTGCGCATGGCAACCGAACATGGCGCTTTGACCACAGCCTTCGGCGCAGAGATTGGTCGTCTTGAACCCGGTCGTCAGATGGATGCTGTGATACTCGATTACGATAGTGCAACTTACCCTTATCAAGATCCGGACATTGCGCCGCTAGACGCGTTAATTCACAGAGCAAAGTCGAAGGACGTCAAAACTGTGATGGTGCAAGGACGCGCGATCTATGAAGACGGTAAATTCCTGTTTGTCGACCGTGATGCCGTGCTCGCCCAAATCGCAGAAGCCCTATCGGCCCCGCGCGATGCCGATGAAGTAGAGCGCCACTGGTTGCGCGAGCAAGTATTCCCGTTGGTCGAAGAATTCTATGATGGTTATCTACAAAACACGCCTGAGCGAACGCCGTTTTACAAGGGGTCGTCGTCTACATGATGTTTAGCTGTTCTGGGAAGTTACAGCGCAACAGCTCTTTCTAACGAAGACGATTGACACCGTTCTCTCTTCGCGGCATGTGCCTTCTATGTCCGAAAAAGATGTGCACCGGTGTCCGAAATTCACATGACCAACATACCCGCTTCTAAGGCCGTTGCAGAACAAGTGGCAGCCACCTTACGCGACCGGATCGTCAAAGGCGAGCTGGCCCCTTTTGATCGCATTGTTGAACGCCGTCTTTCGGCGGAACTAAATGTGTCGCGCACACCAATACGCGAGGCCTTGAAACTGTTGGAAGCCGATGGGTTAATCGAAATCACACTTCATCGGGGTGCAATCGTTTCTGAGTATCGACCCGAAGAAGCGTTCCTACTTTTCGATGTGATAGCATTGCTCGAAAGCCTCGCGGCGCGGCGCGTTTGCGAAAATATCACAGCGGAAACGCTGCAACGATTGGAAGATTTCCACGGCGAGATGTTGGATCATCATAGAGCCGGGCGCACGAACGACTATTTTGATATAAATACGATCATTCACGATTACATTGTCGAATCTTCCTCTCATTCTGTCTTGATCGCAACGCATGAACGGCTCGTGATCCGCGCCAGGCGCGGGCGGTTTTTGGCGATCCTTAATCCTGACCGGTTGACGCAAGCCGTCTCGGAGCACGAAGATTTGATGCAAGCCTTTCGTGACATGGACCCCGATGCAGCCGCACGTGTTTGGGAAACACATCTGCGCCACACCGGAGAGACAGTTGCCAATGTTCTAAGTGATCAAGCTGATTCCTAAGGAGCATTTTTCAGGCAGCTGTTAGGATTTATGCCCAAATTTGCATCATCTTAAATAAAAACCACGTGAAACCTGATCTTTTTTGGAACACCCATCCAAATGGCATGCCATTATCGAAGGATGTTCAAAACCACACTTAAACTTCAAGAAATCTCAGTTGAACGGCGCGCACCACGGGCAATGGTCTTACCCTTTGAGTAGAGATTTGCGCGGATATTGGCAGGCAGAGCCCGCCCCTTGCTGGCCGAACAAAGCCCGTTTGGCCGTCTCTTTTGTTGTAAACATTGAAGAAGGTGCTGAGCTTTCCATCACTGCCGGCGACGAGCGGAACGAAAGCCGCTATGAAGCTGTCGAAGAGGTCAAGAACGCTCCTGACCCTTGCATGGAAAGCCATTTTGGCTATGGGCCACGACGGGGATATCAAAGGATTATCTCAGCTCTCGCTGCTCATAATGCTAAGGCGACCTTCTCCACTTGCGGTCGCGCAGCTGACGCAACGCCATGGCTGATACAAGATGCAATTGCACAGGGGCATGAAGTGTCTTGCCATGGCTGGCGATGGGAAACCCATGCTGGGATGGACATAGAAGAAGAACGCGCGATCATCGCTCGCACACACGCCACCATCACGCAGATTACTGGCATTCCGCCCGTCGGCTGGCATACTCGATCCGCAACAACAGTTCATACTCGTGCGCTGTTGAAGGCCCATGGTGGTTTCACATATGACAGCAACGCATATGACGACGACATCCCTTATATGGATGACGATTTTGTTGTGCTGCCATATGCCTTTGACACCAACGACATGCGCTTTTCGCCTGGGGGTGGTTTCGTTCAAGCGAATGACTTCGCGGACTATGTGATCGCGGGTTTTGACCGGCTCTATGCTGAGGGCGCATCGGCGGCCCGCATGATCTCTATCGGTTTGCACCCGCGCATTATTGGACGGCCTGCTCGGATTGGCGCGCTGAAAACCGTGCTGGCCCATATCGCGTCCCATGACGATGTCTGGATTGCTCCGCGTCGCGACATAGCCGCCCAATGGGCGCAGAATCACGAGACCTCGAAATGAATCCGCTTTTTGTTCCGTTGAAAGGAGTTGTTTGACATGCGGCTCTTGCTGATCAATCCAAATATGACCGAGGCCATGACGACGGCAATGACGAACGTTGCACATGCCGCTATCGGTGAGGATGCGGAAATCATACCTGTTACCGCCACCAAAGGGTTCCCCTATATTTCGTCCCGCGCCGAAGCGCAGATTGCCGGTGCGCAGGTGCTGGAAACGATTGCCGCATTCCATAAAGACGTCGATGCAGTGATCATAGCCGCGTTTGGTGATCCCGGGCTTGTCGCCACGCGCGAGCTATTTGACTTACCGATTATTGGGATGGCTGAGGCTGCCGTCCTCTCTGCCTCTCTTCTTGGAGATCGGTTTTCTGTTGTCACATTCTCTCCTCATATGGCGCGTTGGTATACTGACTGCGTTATCCAAACCGGGTTAGAGGCGCGGTTCACCGGGGTACGCTGCCCTAAGCAGCCCCCTGCAAAGATCGACAATATCGCGGCAGATTTTCGCAATGAGCTAATCTCGCTAGCGGGTCTTGCCACGGCACAGGACGGTGCCGATGTGGTGATTTTGGGCGGGGCGCCTTTAGCGGGACTCGCACCGCAGATCACGGATCAAACACCCGGTATCTTAATAGATCCAATTGCTGCCGCGTCGGTGCAGGCGCTGGCCATGGCACGGCTGGCTCCAAACTATAAAAACAGAATAGCCCGCCCCGAAGCCAAATCATCAACCGGCCTCGGCCCAGACCTTGCAGCCATCATCGCAGGAGAATCAAAATGACCCATGACACCGTCATCACCGGTGCGCGCGTCGTCACTGCCAGCGGGGCGACCCAGTGTGATATCGGCATCAGGGGCGGCCAAATTGCGACGCTTGGCAGCGAGCTTGAGGGTCATGAGGTGATTGATGCATCAGGCCTGATCGCCTTGCCCGGCGGCATCGATAGCCATGTGCACATCTCTCAGCCGTCTGGCCCCGGGATCGAAATGGCCGATGACTTTACCACCGGCACCAGAAGCGCTGCGTGCGGTGGGAACACCACCATTTTGCCTTTTTGCCTACCAGAAGAAGGCCAAACCCTGCGTGAGGCAGTCACTGCATACCGCGCCAAGGCCGAGGGCAAGTGCATGACTGATGTGTCCTTTCACCTGATCGTGAAAGAAACCGATCCTGTGACCCTTGGCCAAGATCTTCCTGCCTTGATCCAAGCCGGTTACACGAGTTTCAAGGTTTTTATGACCTATGCCGGGCTGGCCCTGTCGGATCGGCAAATCCTGGATGTTATGGCGGTGGCCAAAGAACAAAACGCCATGGTCATGATCCATGCGGAAAACGAAGACGCAATCGAATTTCTG
>JBMZBW010000102.1:0-8966 GCA_049612785.1 Alphaproteobacteria bacterium
CGGCTGCGCTGCGAGTGAACAGCCATTGTTGGACATCGGACACGGACCGTTCAACCGGGTCTGGTGCGCCAGTCTCAGTCTTCGGCTTCGGTCAGATCCTTAACCAGAAAGTCGACGGCTACCTTTATCTTCATCAGCCTGTACTTCGGTTGCTGATAGATCAGATAGGTCCCGGTTCTCTCGTTTCGGGACAAAGCAAGCGTTGCATCTTCCAGCTGTATCGGGATCAGCCGCTTTTCGGCGACTTGCTCTTTGACAGCCCAGCCCGGGACCAGCGCCAGTCCGTTCCCGGCCTCGGCTTCGGCGACCAGTTCCTTGCCAAGATTGCAAATGAAAGCCGGGTTTGTGTTGATTTCTGACCACCCACGGGCGGTTTTTGCCTGCCAGTAAATGATCCGATCCGGCCCACGATAGAGCAGGGTCCGATGGTTGTGAAAGTCCTCCACACGCCGGGGCATGCCCCAGGCTTCGAGATAGGCGGGCGCAGCCACCAGAACATAATTGTTGCTGTTCAGCCGGCGCGCGATGGCCCGTTCAGGCGGACTGGCGGTCACGCGAATGGCGATGTCGATATCGTCGCTGGTCAGATCCATCAACTGATCCGTCAGATCGAGGTCAACCACCAGATCCGGAAACTGTCGACGGAGCCGCCGCAGCGCTGGAACAAGCCTGTATTCGCCATAGCCGGTGATTGCCGAAATCCGCAGTGTGCCCGACGGCGAAGCCAGATGGTTCTTAACCAGCTCATTGGTGTAGCGCAGCTCATCAACGGTGGGACGGACGCGATCCAGGTAGAGTTGGCCCAGCTCCGTCAGACGGACCGTGCGCGTGGTCCGGCTGAGCAGCGTAACGCCAAGTTCCGCCTCCAGATCCTGCAGGCGGCGCGAGACGGATGATGCCGGCACGCCGAGTACCCTTGAAGCCTCGATGAAACTCCCGAGTTCGGCGACTTTGATAAAGTAATGGATGGCGCGTAGTTGATCCAAGTCGGAGCCCCTCTGTCGAACGATTATTGCTGTTTCGGCATTTATGAAGCCGGATATTGGGCATTTTTCAGCGTTTCTCGCTCCTTTATATCGTCAAAAGGCAAACAATAAAGGTTTTGAGAATTCAACATGAAGGTCATCGAATACAACAGGATTGGCAATCCGGCAGAGGTGCTTGAGGTCAAGGAAATTGCATCGCGCGCACCGGATGAAGGTGAAATCCGGGTGAAGGTGTTGGCCACCCCCATTCACCCGTCCAACCTGCTCCAGATTTCCGGCCAGTACGGCACGAGGCCCAGCTTCCCGGCCTCACCCGGGGCTGAGGGCGTGGGTGAAGTCGCGGAGGTCGGTGCGGGTGTCGGCCATCTGCAGGTCGGTCAGAAGGTGCTCCTCACCGGTGTCGGCGGGACATGGCGAGAGGAGATTACGGCACCGGCTCAGAGCTTTATCCCGATCCCGAATGGTGATGTCGAGCAGCTGTCGATGGCCGTGGTTAACCCGCTCACGGCCCATATGCTGCTCGCGGGCATTAAGGACCTGCAAGAAGGGGACTGGATCATCCAGAGCGCTGCGAATTCCGCTGTGGGTGAGTATCTGATCCAGCTCGCGGCGCAGCGAGGCATCAAGACAGTCAACGTGGTCCGCCGGCAAAGCCTCGAACCACGGCTCAGAGAGCTGGGTGCAGACGTGGTCCTGACCGATGGCCCCGACCTCGCAGCGCAGGCCAAGGCCGCAACCGGAGGCGCGGGCCTTGTTCTGGGTGTCGACAGCGTTGGCGGAGAGACTTTTGCGCGGATGCTGCAAAGTCTGTCCCAGGGTGCCTCTCTGGTGTCCTATGGCGTGCTTTCCATGCAGCAGCCCGCGCTGGACCTCGCTTCGGTCATCTTCAACGATGTCAAGGTTCAGGGGTTCTGGCTGGCTAAGTGGTTTGAAACCGCGACACCAGAAGAAACGAAGGCCGCCTTCGGGGCCATCATTCCCCTCATTGCCAGCGGTGCCGTTTCATCGGCCATCGACTCCCGGTTCAAGTTGGAGGATATCGCCGCCGCTGTAGAACGTGCCGCCGCTCCCGGTCGGGATGGGAAAGTCCTGCTCACGCCCTGATCTCCCGCATTCAACCGGGGCGGTCAGGCGTCGCGGGATCCTTCGCTGTTCGGGCAAAGATCCCGCGGGCTCCCGTCTTTCGCGAGACGGGGGGACTTCCATGAAAAAGGCCCATCCGGCATGAGCCGGATCGGCCTTAATCGGAGATAGGTCGTTTGAACCGATTGCGTCGGTCCCGGGCCCTGCTGCGCTAAGCCGATGCTCAGGCGGCGCTGCTCAGACCTCAGTGAGGTAGGTAACCTTGAATTCACCGGCCAGACGCGGTTTCAGCCACTCCAGAAATCCGCCATCAACGCGGGCCTTCAGATAGGCCTGGTGATCGTCTTTTGAGTCCCATTTTTGGGTCAAAATGATGGTCTTATTGTCTTCAGCCAGGAACTGCTTGATGTCCTGGTACCCCTTGTACTGCCTTGTGACAGCAAAACCATCGTCTGATACAGATCACTCGATCATGTCTTTCGCACCAGATTCAGTCAAAGGAAACTCTGCTACTACGTGTACGGTCATTTTTGGGACTCCCTCGTTTTTTCTTATTTATGAAATCACAATCCAAGTGAATTAATACCATGTTTCAAAATCTAATGTGAAAAATATTCACAGAATTTATCGTCATAAAATAGATCCGCAAAATTCCACGAAGATATTCTGAGTAAGTAAATCATTTGTATATATAATGTTGTAAATTATTTGTTCATTTCTTCCATTTTCGGCTTATCGATTTTTTGCTTCTGAGACGCTTCATAATCCGATCACATTGCTGTTTTTGTCATCGGTGTCATGGCTGTTTTTCAAACGGTCCTGATGAGACCTTTGGCGCCCAGAGTCAGGACGCATCGCTCCCCACTCACCAACGCGTTTGAATAGCGGCCCCCCGGGACTCTAAACCTAGGCGTCCTGATCATCGTCGATCAGATGCTTTGATACACAGCTCCAAAGAGCCCGGATTTTCCTCCTATGATGAACTTTGCCGCCTACCGCGACCAGTGGACGGGCAACATTCGACGAGACTTACTCTCAGGTCTGGTTGTCGCCTTGGCCCTTATTCCCGAAGCCATTGCATTTTCGATCATTGCCGGTGTTGACCCCAAGGTCGGCCTGTACGCGTCATTTTCGATCGCCGTCGTCACAGCGATCGTCGGGGGACGGCCCGGCATGATTTCGGCGGCTACAGCCGCAACAGCGGTGCTCATGGTCACGCTGGTGAAGGAGCATGGATTGCAGTACCTGCTTGCCGCCACGGTTCTCGCCGGTGTGCTGCAGATTGGTGCGGGAACCCTGCGTCTGGGGCATCTGATGCGGTTCGTGTCGCGATCGGTCATGACGGGTTTTGTCAATGCGCTGGCTATCCTGATCTTTCTGGCCCAATTGCCCGAACTCATCGGGGTGGCATGGATCACTTACCTCTTCGTCGGGGCCGGCCTGGCGATCATCTACATTCTGCCGCGCTTTACCCGCGTGGTGCCGTCTCCACTTATCTGCATCATCGTGTTGACAGCGATCGTAATGATATTCGACGTGGATGGCATTCGCCGCGTGGGCGATATGGGTGAGCTGCCGGATTCCTTGCCTGTCTTCCTGATCCCCCAAATCCCTCTGAATTTCGAAACCCTCCAGATCATTTTTCCGTACTCGGTCGCTGTGGCGGCTGTTGGATTGCTGGAAAGCCTCATGACCCAATCTCTGGTCGACGACCTCACCGACACGCGGTCGGACAGGAACCAGGAATGCATCGGTCAGGGCGTGGCGAATGTCGCCACCGGCTTTATCGGTGGCATGGCGGGTTGCGCCATGATTGGGCAGTCCATGATCAATGTGAAATCGGGTGGCCGGGGTCGGCTCAGTTGCTTTGCCGCCGGGGCCCTGCTGCTGTTCATGATCGTGGTGCTCGGGCCTTGGGTTGAGCAAATCCCAATGGCAGCGCTGGTCGCGATCATGATAATGGTTTCCATCGGGACGTTCAGCTGGTCTTCGATCCGGAACCTCGGCCGCCATCCGTGGCCTTCGAGCGTTGTCATGATCGGCACCGTCATCGTCGTGGTGGTGTGGCACAATCTGGCGCTGGGCGTGATGGCGGGCGTGCTGCTCTCCGGGATCTTTTTCGCGTGGAAAATGGCCCGCGTGTTCCGGGTTACGTCCCGGCTTGAAGATGGTGGGCAGCACCGCCGCTATGAGATTGAGGGGCAGTTGTTCTTCGCATCGGTGGAGCCATTCAACGAAGCCTTCGACTTCAGGGAAGCGCTGCAAAGGGTGACGATCGATGTTTCGCGCGCGCACATCTGGGACCTCTCTGCGGTTCATGCCCTCGACATGATCCAGCTCAAGTTCAAAAGAGAGGGGGCCGACGTGGAGGTGGTCGGGCTCAATGAGGCCAGCGAAACCATCGTCTTGAAACTGGGGCAGGCTCATCAGCCAGCCGCACTCGAAAAGAGCATGGAGCACTGAGGTCATGACACAGACAAAGCTTGTGGCGCTTATCGATGGGTCGGGTTACGCACAGAGTGTCTGCGACTACAGCATCTGGGCCGCTCAGGCGCTTTCCGTCCCGATCGAGCTGATGCACGTAATCGGCCGTCGACAGGAGAATGCGCTCGATATCTCTGGTGCTTTGTCTTTGGGCGCGAGAACCCGAATGCTCGAAGACATGGCCCGCATAGAAGGAGATCTTGCGCGTCATTCGCAGGATCGTGGCCGCGCCCTGATTGAAGACGCCGCTGATCACATCGAGGCAACGCTGAAAGAGCGCCCGACGGTCCGGTTGCGCACGGGTGATCTGGTGCTCGAAGCAAATCAGGCTTTGAGTGACACTGACCTGCTGATCATTGGCAAGCGCGGGGAGGCAGCAGGGTTCGCAAAGCTCCACCTTGGTTCAAACCTTGAACGCATGATCCGATCAAGCAGCTGCCCTATTCTTGTGGCGCCGAGGTCCTTCAAGCCGCTCCGTCGGGCGCTGATCGCCTACGACGGGCGTTCGTCGTCAAAACGCGCCGTCGACGCCATCGCCGAAAGCGCGCTGCTCAAGGGGCTGCCCATCACCTTGATGACGGTGAACGAGCGCGAGTCCGGCAATGCGGCTTCGCTTGACGAGCCCATGGCGGTTCTTGAGCAGGCAGGATTTGATGTCCAAGCCGAGACGCTTTCAGGAAAGGCCGTCGAGGTTATCCGTAACCGGGTTGCCAGCGAGGAATTCTCGCTCATGGTCATGGGCGCATACAGCGGCAATCGCCTGCATTCGATGCTGATCGGCTCGACGACAACCGAGCTTCTTGTGTCCTGTCGTATCCCAGCTTTGCTGTACCGCTGATGCTGAGGGCTGGGCGAGAAGGCCAGCTTGCATCTTCCCGCGCTCGCTGGGCCTGCGATCGCTCGGCCGCCACCAAAGGCGGGGCGAACCCCTGATTAGCGTTAGACTGCTCTGACATTACGCGTCATAGTCGTGCATCTAATTCAATCCCACTAAAGGAGCAGATTGCATGAATACGCCTCAGGACCGGGCGAACCGGATAATGGCATGGGGCACTCGCGGCCGTGATTTACTTTGGATCATGACCATGGTGCTCATCTCACACGTTCTTACCCTCAGCCTCATCGGGGCGGGCTTCGAGGCGTCCTTCATTCCCCTGTCGATCTTCCTCGTCTTCTTTTCCATCCTCGGGATCATGGGAAGTCTTGACGCGATGGACGACATCGCAGCTGTCGCTGAAGACGCTGATGAAGAGGAGCGGAAGACGGTTGGCCACAAGCGCTTCGTCAATACCGCGTGGATGCCGTTCAAGGTTCTGATTGCCCTGGGTTTCGGCCTCACCGCAATCGCAGAACTATGGGTCATGTGGAGCTGAAACAGGGAGACCTCGTCATGTCGCTTTACGAAAAGATGAAATCGGCTCAGGCAGAACGCGATGTTGCCGCCTTCAACGCTTGCTATCATGAGGACTGGGAGTTTCTGTTCCACTCAACCGGACGCGTGATGCGGCGTGAGGATGACACCGAAGAATCGTTACTCAACCGCTGGGATACTTTCATCGTCGAGGGGGATCGCTGTCTCTACGAGAATGACGATATCCTCGTCACCCACGCTTTCGTCACGTTCCCGAACGGCACCAAAGACGCCGTAATGATGGTGCACATGAAGAAAGATGGGCTGCTCTGGCGGACGGAAACCGGCTCTACACCGATCCCGACCAGCTGACCGCCTGCGCGGTTCCTGCGATCCAAGGGGGCTTATGTCACCGTCGTGCGCGGCCCGGGAGGGCTGTCCTGCCATCGGTAAATCTACGAACAGGAGACTTTTCCTTTGTTGAAGCGTGTTTTTCCGGCGGCACTGGACAACCATTTTCCGGGTCACAGGATCGCACTCTATGCCTTTTACGCGCTGACAGCCCTGACCCTCTGGCGCAGTCAGCACCATCTGTTTGAACATGATGGCGGCGCGCAGAGCATCGCCTCCATTCCGCTCGATACCTACTCCAGTAACGCGGCTGGTACGGTGGTTGGGATCTTCGCGCTGTGGGGCCTGTCTCAGCTGATCATCGGCCTGATCTACCTGCTTGCCGCGATCCGTTACCGGTCGCTGATCCCCTTGCTCTACGTGCTGTTCACGCTCGAATACGCGGTGCGGTTTTGGGTTGGCACGAACAAGGCCATCGAAACGACGGGCACCGCGCCCGGCAGCGTGATCAATCTCCCGTTCATGATCGCGGGTGTGGTTCTGTTCGCGCTCAGTATTTGGCGCGGTAAGGAGAGGTCCTGAACCTTCGACGTAAAAGCAAGGCGACAAGAACGGCGACCCATGGCGGGTTAAGTCTGCTGCACTCGTCGATCTGCACACGACCGACGGTTGCGTGTTGCAACTCGCGGCTAGCCGACGCTCCAGAGATCAACAGAGCCGGTCGTTGAACTGGCCCCTCCGGCATCTCCGAGGAAATATAAAGTGTCGTCCAACACAGTCAAAGATGTTAGATGCGAAGTATCGCTGGTATTGAAATCAAAGGCTTTTGTCGGATCTGTCACCCCATCGTAGACCCAAAGATCACTGCCTGATCCATCGTCCGCAACAAAGTATAATTTGTCGTTAAATATCGTTGGATCCCACCAGTCAGCGCCCGCTTTCAAGCCGTCCCCAGATCCTGGATTAATTTCCATGACCAACTCTGGAGTACCAGACCTATCAAATACGAATAGCTCCTTACCGGTGTTAGCGTCATTATCGTTTCCAACCATATAAAGTTTATCTTTAAAAACTATCATTGGAGCATATGCTAGACCGTTATGATCCCCCGATCCTATTTCATATTCAGTTTTACTATTATTGTTCCTGTTAAATTCCCAAAGCTCGCCGTCAGTAGTCATTTTTGACGACGCCCTAGTAAACAATGAGCCATCATACTCGATCATAAACTGCGGATAAGAATTGGTGCCAGCCCCATCAAGACCGTTGCTACCAAGGTTGAAGGAGGCTGCATGTGTCAAATCTTGGAGGGGTGAGCTGACGTCCCAATAATAAAGCTCTACACCTTTATCATAACCAGAAGGGGAACTTGGGCGCCATTGGGCGCCTGAATAAAGTGTCTGACCGTCTGAAGAACCAAACGGGCCAACCGGTGAAGCAGTCCAATTGGGGTTCCCTGCAATCACTCTGACTGAACCTGTACTTGCGTCAAATTCAGTAAGCGCACTTTTATAGTTGCTGCTACTATTGTCTACAGCATTTATGAAGTACAACTTATCATTGAACTCGATGGGGGCACGGAACAAAAAGTTAGCGTAAGTACTGCCACTTAAGGAGGATATGGAAGTAACAGAAGCCCCGTCGTACTTGTGTACAACGTCGGTAGTTCCGTTGTTGGCCTTGAAATACAGGGCCCCGCCATCACCCTGATACTCGATAAGTGTATTTGGGTTGCTGGATCCGCCGGCATTAATGTTTGCAACCTGCCGCGCAGTGCCGTTAGCGCCGTTGTTGGGGTCATACTCCCAAAGCTCTGTGTCACCGCTGTCTTCATACCCATAGTATAGTTTGCCAAAAGCGGTCTCTAGGTTCGACATGTTTCCGCCAGCGATCCCAGCCACTTTTGCTACTTCCAATACCTGAACCGCCAATGACCGAGTTGCAATTTCACCTGCGCTATCTGTAGCCTCGATCTGGATGTCGTAAACGTTGTCCCCACCATTGTCTGTCGGCGAGCTGTAGCTAGGAGCAGCAACAAAGGTCAGAACACCGGTTGAGGGATTGATTGAAAATTTTCCTTGGTCTGCCCCGCCTATAATTGCGTAGCTTATACTGCCTGCATTGGTCGAGGTCGCTTGAGCGGTGTATACGGTCCCAGTTGATTGCTCGAAAACTTTTGCTGTTGTTCCGGAAACAAAACTAATGGCGCTAGGATCGCCACCACCCGATCCGCCGCCATCGGTACTTTCATCCCCATCATCATCGGCACCACCGGTGTTCATAATACCGAGTGTGGTGATGCCAATACCTACTAGAGCACCGCCAGCACCGCCAAGGAACACCCCTTCGTCATCCTCGTCCTCTTCCCGCTGATCCTGAGCAATCTCGAACCGCTGGATGTCGATTTCCTCAAACAACCGCGGCGCTGAACCTTCACCAGACCATAGGGGTTGCTGGTTGGTCGCTTCGACGATAGTTCCGTCTGGAGAGCGAACAGGCTGAACTTCCGTGAACAGCTGGGTACGGAGGGAGCCGAGAACGGGCAACTCAGCAACTGAATTCTGTGCAAGCTCGTCGACCACCAAAAGTAAACCACCGTCGAGCATGACGTACTGGTCCGCTGTCAACGTAAGCTGCTCTCCGGTCTCCAACTGCAGGATAACAGTTCCGTCGTCCAAAGCGCTGTAAGTGTCCGGCAGGATGAGCGTTTG
>JBMZBW010000103.1:0-8763 GCA_049612785.1 Alphaproteobacteria bacterium
CAAGCGATGGTCAAGGTCAACTGGATGCGCCGGTTCTGGTTGCTCTGTGCCAGGCGGCTCAAGGGCTTGGACAGACCTTGCATCGCGTCGTTGACACGATCAGCGACCCGGTAGGTGCCGTTTCTCTGGCCCAAAAACTTGGTTTTGAGCGGATTTTGACCTCCGGTGGTGCGCCAAAGGCGGTGCATGGGCGAGCGGTCATCGGTCGGATGATCGAAGCGGGTGAAAACCGGATCGAAATCATGGCCGGAAGCGGGGTTTCAGGGCCTGTCGTGCCCCAGCTTTGGGCTGTCGGTGTCCGTTCCTTCCACGGATCCTGCGCTCAGGTTCTGGACGGTGATGGCACGCGGGCAATCGAGGTTCTTGCGCTCAGACAGCTGCAAGAAGCGATACGGGAAGCCGCTAACGCTTCGGATCGCTGAGCCCCAGCTCTTTTCTCGCAAGAACCAGTCTTGGATCATCGCGTTTCATACCCAAACTGCCATGAGTTTCGGCATCAAACCGCTCGCGAGCGCGGGCTTTGTCAAAGGCTGTTCCCCATACCCAATCGATCCATCCCATCCCGGCGCTGACGTGAAAGGTCGCGTGATGGTCCTGATAATGATGCGCCAGATGGGTTCGGGTGATCCATTGTCCAAACGCACCCTTCCGCACCGAAACATGGGCCAGCGTGTGACAGTATTCGTAGAACAGATAGGCGCTGATCCCGCCGACAAACGTTGCGCTGGTGGCGATAACGGTCGCATTCATCAGACCCAGCAGAGGCCAAAACGCCAACCCGTGCAGCACGGCCACCAGAGCGGCCACGCGCACTCCGTACCACGGCGCGTCACCGGCGAAAAATCGCGGGTCGGTGGGGAACTCGTGATGGGCGATATGGGTGCGGTACAGCTTGGAAAAGGCGCTTTGATCGGTGGGCGGCTCGCCGTGATAAGCGAAGCGATGCAGGATGTATTCGAACAGAAACTGCAGCAGACACCCCCACGCAATCGCCAGCAGCAGCCAAGGGCTGAAATTCAGCACCAGCAGCACCCACCCCAGAGCGTAAAACGGCATCAGGTATTGCAGGTTCTTCATCCGGACCAAGTGACCAAAGACGACTGCCATAGTCTCGTTACTCCCTCTCAGCGCCCGTCGTGGACGATGCGCCCATCGCACAGCGTGACGACCGCCTCGGTCGCTTTCATCGTTGCTGCATCGTTGGATTCCAGATCGCTCGACAGAACGGCAATATCGGCCAGCATGCCCGCTTTCAGCATGCCTTTCTGATCTTCAGCAAACTCGGTATAGGCCCCATCGATGGTGTAAGAGGCGAGGGTGTCTTCGAGCGATTGCGATTGATCGACCCAGCGTTCATCGGGCTTGGTCGTAAACATGGCCGCAGCGACCGACACCAGCGGCTCCAACGGGACAATCGGCCAATCGGTGCCAAAGGCCAAAGTCGCCCCGGCATCGCGCAAGGTCTGCCAGGCAAAGGCATTCCGGATCTGGCGATCATGGTAGATCATGCCCGGCGGGATATTGGGAAACAGGCCAGCCGCAGCCGAGTGAAGCGGCTGCATGGAGGCGATGACGCCCAGTTCCTTGAACCGGGGGATATCTGCATCAGTGACCGTTTCAACGTGCTCGATCCGGTGGCGGCTGTCGCGGCGTCCGTTGGCGTTGATAGCCGCCTCATAGCCGTCCAACACCCGCCGAACTGCGCCGTCGCCGCAGCAGTGAACACTGATCTGCAGTCCCATGCCATCGGCCTTGATGACCGCCTCAGTGAACGCTTCAACACTGAAGACCTCGACCCCGCAGGTATCTGGCCGATCTGGATAGGGTTCGACCATCAGCGCGGTGTAGCTGTCCATCACGCCATCCATGAACATTTTGACCCGGCCTGAATACAGCATCTGGGAGCGATACCGCTCCTGCATATACAGCGCTTCTTCGAGCTTGGAGAGCGGATGGGTGTTGCGCAGGTGGCAGGGAATTTGAACGCGACACAGCAAGTCGCCTTCTTGCTCGAGTTCAGAAAGCAGCTCCATCTGATAGAGGTTGCCGTCCATATTGTGCACACTGGTCACGCCCAGTTTCGCGCAGTGTTGCAGACCCAGCCGCAGCGCAGCCTTATCCCGTTCGCGTTCTTCCGGTGTCGCAGGTGGATCCGGATCATCCCCGGTGACGTAGCCCAGAAAATCTCTTCCGCCCAGTTCTGTAAACCGGAGGACGTGCGCAAAGGCACTGGTCTCCAATAAAGCACCCGTGGCGGTTCCATCAGCGCCCATGACGATTTCCCCATCAGGCCCGGTTGGGCCACCGTGGAGGATTCCGGCCATTTCCAACGCCGGGGTGTTGGCCCACACGGTATGATGATCAGCGGCCATGATCGCAAAGGGACGATCCGGCATCACGCGGTCAAGGGCATGTCGGTCCAGCGCAATACCGTCACCTAGCAGATTGTAGCTCGCACAGACGGCATAAAGCAGCGGGTCATCCGGCTTGCGCTTGCTTTCCGCGCGAACGGCATCGGTCAGGGCCGCCTCGCCAGATGTGTGCGCAAGGTTCAAGCAGTCCAACTCGCCTGAACCGCCGAACAGGTGCACGTGGCTATCAATAAAACCCGGAATGACCGTATGACCGCCCGCATCGATGCGTTGGGTGCTTGATCCCGCCATCGACAGCAGCTCGTCACCACCAACAGCGAGTATCCGGTTTCCCTTCACCGCAATGACCGAAGCGCGAGGGTTTTGCCGATCCATGGTCAAGGCTCGGGCATTGGTGATGAGAATATCAGCGCTCTGAGACATGGTTTGTCGTCTCCCTAACTCGTCTTTCTGACACTCTGCGGGGCAAAAGGTTTACGTCAAGGGCAAAAGGGGGCTTTCCAACGCTGTGAAAAACGCTTCATCATGCGTGTGTCCTGCGGGGAGGCAGGTGGGAAGCAGCAGACCATCCGAGGGGGGAACCAGACCATGAAGCAAGATTACTTGAAGCACGACGCAACCGGCTTGGCTGAAATGGTAGCCAGTAAGCAGGCATCGGCTTCTGAGCTCTTGGATGTAGCGCTGGAGCTTGCAGACAAGCATAACCCGGCGCTCAATGCCATCGTGGTTGATGGTCGAGACACCGCCCGGCGAAGCATCGATCAGGGGTTGCCCTCGGGACCTTTTCAGGGTGTGCCTTTCCTGATCAAGGATCTGGGGATTGCCTCTGTCGATTTCCCGACCAACAATGGCTCCAAGCTCACCGAAAATATGCAATGGCCCGTGAACTCCGCCATGTATGAACGTGTGCGCGATACGGGAGTGGTTACCTTTGGGCGCACGGCCTCGCCGGAATTTGGGGTTGGTCCTGCGACCGAAGCTCAGGTCTACGGCGCGCCGACCCGGAACCCGTGGAACCTCAATCACACGCCTGGCGGCTCCTCTGGTGGGACTGGTGCTTGTGTGGCTGCTGGGATTGTTCCTGCAGCCCATGGTTCCGATGGGGGTGGTTCGGTGCGTATTCCGGCTTCGTCCTGCGGTCTGGTTGGCTTCAAGCCCACCCGCGCGCGCTTGCCCAGTGGTCCGTTAAGCGGTGAAGGGTGGGGTGGTATGGCCATTGATGGTTTTCTCACCCGCACAGTGCGCGACACCGCAGCCTTCCTTGACGCCTGCGAAGGCATGGACCTCGGTGCGCCCTATACCGCACCAGCGATGCAGGGCAGTTTCGTTGAAGCGCTCAGCGCTGAACAAAAGCCGCTCAAGGTCCGCTTCACGACCGAAACACTCTCGGGTGACCCCATCCATAATGAATGTCAACAGGCCGTTCGCAAGGCGGCAAAGCTGCTCGCAGACCTTGGCCATGATGTCGAAGAGCTCCAGTTACCGCCAACGCTGGCCGTGCTGGACATGATGCATGCGTGGACCAAGATTGTCGCCTGTGGCACCGCGCTTTCCGTGACAAAGAGCTTGGGCGGTAAGCCTCTGCAACGGGAAATGGTCGAAGGCGTGACATGGGGTGCTGTTGAATACGCCAAGGGCGTTTCGGGCGCTGATTACCTCGATGCTGTCAACGAAGTCCACGCTTTTGGCCGTCGGATGGAAGCGCTGATGTCTGATTTCGATGTGCTGATCACGGCCACGCTGGGACAGCCGCCAGCCACCATTGGTCAGCTCAAACCGGACAATGAAGATTTCTGGGATTACCGCAACGGCGCGGGTGGTGTGTTTGAGTATTCGCCGTTTACCGCCGTGTTTAACGCCAGCGGTCAGCCCGCTGTGTCATTGCCGCTGCATTGGTCGGCAAACGATTTACCGGTTGGCGTGCAACTGGCCATGCCCTTTGGCGCAGACGAACGCCTAATGACCCTTTGCGCACAGATCGAACAGGCGGCTCCGTGGTTCTCTAAGCAACAGGAAATCATCTCGCGTCTGAACGCCTAGACCGTCCTTGCAGGAGCCTCTGAACATGGGAAAGATGAGTACGGTTGAGGTTCTGATGGCGCTCACTGTTCCTTTGGTATGGGGGATGGGATTGGTCTTGGCCAAGGGTGCAATTGATCAGTTCCCGCCCATTCTGCTCATGGGGTTTCGGTTCACGCTTACGGCTTTGCTTCTGGTTTGGTTTGTCCCCATTCCGCGCAAAAACCTCGTTTGGTTGTTCTTCACGGCCATTGTTGCCAGCGCCATTCAATACAGCCTGACATTCACTGGCCTCAAGGGACTGGACACGGGTGTCGCTGCGTTAATCGTTCAGTTAGAAGTGCCGTTTCTTGTGATTTTGGGAGCTGTGCTGTTGGGCGAAAAGCCGGAAGCGCGGAAGTGGGTTGGCATCGTCATTGCCTTTGTCGGCGTCGCGTTAATCGCCAACCCCAATAACTTTAACGGCAGCTTCATTGCCGTGGGCCTTGTGATCGGTGGTGCGCTCAGCTGGGCGCTCGGGCAAATCATGATCCGGCGCATGAAGGATATTGCTGGTTTGACGGTAACGGCCTGGACCGCCGTTTTTGCCGCGCCGCAGTTGTTCGTCATGTCGGCGCTGTTCGAAAGCGGGCAGGTTGAGGCCATCCAGCAAGCCAAGCCTATCGTCTGGGTCGCCGTCGCTTATCTGGGGATTGTCATGACCGCGTTTGGCTATTTCCTCTGGAACACGCTCATCCGCCGACACGATGTTGGCCAGGTTGCGCCGTTTCTGCTGCTGCTGCCGCTTTACGCCTTATTGGGCGGTGTTCTCTTTTTGGGCGAGCGTCCAACGGTGAACAGCCTGCTCGGGGGTGCTGTCATCCTGATTGGCGTTGGGATCATCACCATTCATCGGCAAGCCAAACGCACTAGCGCGCCGGGTTAGGCTCGCCCGAATGCCTATGGTTCGGTTGTTTTTATTGTCTGTTGAGGAGCGGCCTTTGCCGGGTCAGGGCGGGTGAAGGCCAGAACGACGAACACCACAGCCGCAGCAAAGGCGACAATCATAAATCCGTGCGGAAACCAGATGTTCAAACCAGCCCCGGAAATCGGCGGCCCAACGACATTGGAGGCGGTGTAAACGAACACGACCGCGCCGTTCGCTGAGGCAAGTGCTGCTCCTGTCAGGCGATGGCCCAAGTCCGCCAAGGCCAGCGAATACAAAGCCCAAACAGCCCCGCCATAGATGAACAGAATGGGGATTAGCAGGACCAGCTCAACACCCACGACGACGATCAGGATCGGCGCGATCAATGACACAACCCCGCAAAACCGCATGGTTTGGCGCAGACCAATGCGATCCGCCATCATGCCTATAGGGAATTGCAGCACGACGTTTCCGATCATCATGGTCGAAACAAGCGCCATGGCGACGACCATCGACAGGCCCTGATCCGTACTCCAAAGCGGCAGAAAAGTAGCAAAAGCCATATCCGCGACGGCGGCGAGCACCACAGCGCAGAACACAACGGGCATGGTGTAGATGTAGGAAAAGAACCCCGCGCCTTTCTCGTTGGGAAAACGCGGCGCAAAGCGCAAAATGGGGATCAGGGGAAAGATCGACAGAAACGAAAGAACGGTGAAAGCCGCAATCGCCAAATCCAGCTGATTTTCAAAGAACGTCAGCGATAGCGGCCCCAGCGCAAAGCCCCCGGCGATGGCAGCACCATAGATTGCCGTTGTCCGAGCGCGCCAGCTGGATTTCGTCGATAGGTTGATCCACGTCTCGCCCAGCACCCAAGGCACTGCGGTTGCCAGTCCGCTGAAAAGTCGGAGAAGGACCCAAATCAAGTTATTGTCGGTAAAGGGCAAAAGCGCCAAACCGGGCAGGGTGGCGATGCTGAACACCACCATGGCCATTCCCAGTTTCATGACCCCCGCGATCCGCGAAACCAGCGGTGCTACCAGCATGATCCCGAGAGGCTGGGCGCCGACAATGATGCCGATCATCACAGCGTCGGTGCCCATGGCATCCTGTTTTAGCGAGATCCACGGGATAATCCCGCCCAGCGACACGCCCACCATGAATACGCTGACGCAAAGTGACGCGATGATGATAAGCCGCTGGCGGTCTGTTGGCTCGACTGTGCCGCCGGAATGCGGCTCAGCCGTGGACATTCATGGCCTTCATGATGGTGCTGCGATCAATTTCACCAACAATCGTGCCGGCCTCGTCGACCACGGCAAAGGGTGTGTCTACTTCCGCAGCTCTGGCGATGATTGAGTCAATCTTTGCCGAAGCTTTGACGGTGTTTGAGGTATCCAGTCCCGCACTGGGTTCGCGCATCACTTTCCCGACCGAAAGAACCTTGTACCGCGGCACGTCTTCGGTGAAGTCGCGAACATAATCGTCCACGGGGTTGGCGACGATTTCTTCTGGCGTCCCAACCTGAACGATTTCTCCATCTTTCATGATGGCGATGTGGTCGCCCATCTTGATGGCTTCGAGGAAGTCATGGGTGATGAAGACCATGGTCTTTTGCAGCTTGTCCTGCAGTCCCAGAAGTTCATCCTGCATTTCTCGGCGGATAAGCGGGTCCAGCGCTGAGAAGGGTTCGTCAAAGAACAGGATTTCCGGGTCCATCGCCATCGCTCGCGCCAGTCCGACGCGCTGTTGCATGCCGCCAGACAGCTCGCGCGGGAAACGCTCACCCCAACCAGAGAGGCCGACCAGTTCCAGAATCTCTTCTGCCTTTTCGGTCCGCTTTAACTTGCCCATGCCTCTGACTTCAAGGCCATAGGCGACGTTATCGATCACAGTGCGATGGGGAAACAGGCCGAAGTGCTGGAACACCATGGCGACCTTGGAGCGACGGAGTTCAAGCAACTCGCGCTTGTTCAAGTCACGCACGTCATTTCCGTCAATCATGATGGTGCCGCCAGTGGGCTCAATCAGGCGGGTCAATGTGCGCAGAAGTGTTGATTTGCCCGAGCCTGATAATCCCATGACAACAAAGCATTCGCCTCGACGAACCTCGAAATCGACATCTTTTACCGCAACAACATGACCAGTCTCTTCCTGGATTTCGTCGCGGGATTTACTGCGGTCGTGGGTTTCAAGGACTTGCTTTGCGTTAGCGCCAAAGATCTTCCAGACGCCCGTCGCGGCGATCATTGCATTCAAACCTAGTCCTCCTCATTCACAGACACGCTCGTTCTGTCTGTCTACCACGGTTGCATGGCCCGTGCTGCCGATTCATCAACTTTTTTGCAATTACGCGTCACTTACTTCTAGGCATTTGGCATGAAAGAAGCTTTAGTATCAATGCATAGTTTCCCGGCTGCGGAGGGCAGTCGGGCTTATGGAGGAGAGAGACCATGAAACTTATGAAAATTGCGGCCCTCGGCGCGACGCTGTTGGCTTCAACGCTTTCGTTCAACACGGTGGCTCAGGCGCAAGGCCGGCTCAATGCTGCTGTTGCCGATTGGACCGGTGCTGTTGTAACAGGCCGCCTGCTCATGACCATTCTTGAGCGGGAATACGACTACAAAATCAACTACATCGAACTGCCATCGGGCAACGCGACGCTTGAAGCGATTGCTGGCGGCGATATCGATATGGGCTTCGAGTACTGGCCTTCTTACAACCCGGCCAAGGGCACTTGGTTCGCTGAGTGGGGTGGCCCCGGTACCGTCAAGATTGTTGGCGAGACTGGCGTAATCGGTAAGTCGAGCTACTACGTGCCACGCTACTTGGTTGAAGGCGATAATGCTCCTGCAAAGGACCTGAAGACCTTCGCTGATCTGGCCAACCACGTTGATCTGTTCGCGACGGTTGAAACCGGTGGCAAGGGTCGTTTGATCGGCTGTCCTGCACTGAACTGGGAATGTGATGACCAGGCCCGTGCTGATGCTTACGGCGTTGACTTTGAAGCCGTTGTTCTGGGTTCTGAGACGGCACTGTGGGCCGAAATGCAGGGTGCCTACAAGCGCCAGGAGCCGTTTGTCGCCTACGCTTGGGAGCCACACTGGATCCACGCTGAGCTTGATCTGGTTGCGCTGGAGCTTGACCCTTACGGTGACGGTTCTGCTTGGCCTAAGTCTGGCTGGGCTGAAGACGTTACGATCAACTACGCGTCTGAGCGCCTTTACGGTAAGCACGACGCTGCTTTGGCCATGATCGCGAACTCCAAAATCAGCAATGCTGAGCAGGCGAAGATGATTTACGCTGTCGATGTTCAGGGCGAAGAAGTTCAGGACGTGGTCGACGCGTGGCTTGATAACAATGAGGATACCTGGCGGAGCTGGATGGAGTAAAACTTCTCCAGTTTAATCCTTGTTCATCCAGAGAGCGGGCTATCGCGGTTGCGGTAGCCCGTTTTCTTTTGCACGG
>JBMZBW010000104.1:0-8545 GCA_049612785.1 Alphaproteobacteria bacterium
TACCTTCCGTCTTGCCTGCGCGGTCTGTCGCTGCGGCTTTGGTGGACACAGCCCCACCTAACCCGAGATCAGCCGCTTCCAGCCGTTTGAGTTCATCCCGCAAACGGGCCGCTTCCTCAAACTCCAGATTGGCCGCCGCATCTTTCATGCGGGTTTCGATATCGGCCATCACCTCTTTGAGATCCTTGCCCCCTGTGGTGATGAGGTCTTCATCCCCCGTCCCAATGGTCACGCGATCCTTCTCGTAGACCGAGTCAATGATGTCGCCGATCTGTTTTTTGATCGTTGCCGGCGTGATGCCATGCTCTTCATTGTAAGCGGTCTGCTTCGCGCGTCGCCGCTCTGTCTCGTCCAAGGCAGCTTGCATGGAATTGGTAATTTTATCCGCGTACAGGATCACGCGACCATCAACGTTTCGAGCCGCTCGACCAATGGTCTGGATCAGCGACGTTGTGGACCGCAAATACCCTTCCTTATCCGCGTCGAGAATGCCAACCAGCGCACACTCTGGAATATCCAGACCCTCGCGCAGCAAGTTGATCCCCACCAGCACGTCATAAACACCCAAGCGCAGGTCACGGATGATCTCAATCCGCTCCAGCGTGTCCACGTCCGCGTGGATATAGCGAACCTTGAGACCGGCTTCGTTGAGGTAGTCGGTCAGGTCTTCCGCCATACGTTTGGTGAGGGTTGTCACCAGCACGCGGTAGCCTGATTTCACCGTTTCCTGACACTCGGCGATCAAGTCATCGACCTGGTTTTCTGTCGGGCGAATGATGCACGGCGGATCCAAAAGGCCAGTGGGACGAATCACCTGCTCCGCAAACACGCCGCCTGTGCGTTCGAGCTCCCACGCGTTGGGGGTCGCGGAGACATAAACCGTCTGTGGCCGCATGGCATCCCACTCTTCAAACTTGAGCGGTCGGTTGTCCTGACAGGACGGCAAGCGGAAGCCGTAGTCGCTCAGCGTCACCTTGCGGGCCCGGTCACCTTTGAACATCGCCCCGATCTGCGGAACAGATACATGACTTTCGTCGACCATCAGCAGAGCGTCTTCGGGTAGATATTCGAACAGCGTTGGCGGCGGTTCACCCGGTGCGCGCCCGGTGAGGTAACGACTATAGTTTTCAATACCGGCGCAGACCCCTGTAGCCTCCATCATTTCCAGATCAAAAGTACAGCGCTGCTGCAGGCGCTGTGCTTCGAGCAGCTTGCCTTCGCCTTCCAGCTCCTCCAGCCGCAAACCGAGCTCTTTCTTGATCTTCTGGATCGCCTGCATGATGGTGGGCTTGGGTGTGACGTGGTGAGAGTTGGCATAAAGCCGGACTTTTTGCAGCTCAGCCGTCTTTTCTCCGGTCAGCGGATCAAATTCCCAGATCCCCTCAATCTCATCGCCAAACAGCGAAAGACGCCAGGCTCGGTCTTCTAGGTGAGCGGGAAAAATTTCGATTGAGTCGCCCCGTACCCGGAACATGCCACGCTGAAAGGCCACGTCATTGCGCTTGTACTGCAGCTCGACGAAGCGGCGCAGCATCTCCTTCTGCGGAATCTCCGCACCCACTTCGAGCAACATGGTCATGGAAGCATAGGTTTCTGGCGCACCCATGCCGTAGATGCAGGAAACCGAAGCGACAATGATCACATCACGGCGCTCAAACAGGGCGCGTGTCGCCGAGTGGCGCATGCGATCGATCTGTTCATTGATCGTTGCTTCCTTGTCCACATACGTGTCCGAGCGCGGCACATAGGCCTCTGGCTGGTAGTAGTCATAGTAAGAAACGAAGTACTCGACGGCATTGTTCGGGAAGAACTCCTTCATTTCTCCATAAAGCTGAGCAGCAAGGGTCTTGTTGTGTGCCATGATAAGCGTCGGGCGCTGCAGCGACTGGATGACATGCGCCATGGTGAAGGTCTTCCCCGACCCCGTGACACCCAACAAAACGCTATCGCGCTCCCCGGCTTGCATGCCTTCGAGCAGATCCTTGATCGCCTGTGGCTGGTCACCCGCGGGCTCGTACTCTGAAACAATCTCCAGCGGTATTTCATCGCTCAGCGGAGTCCCATCCACAGGATGCAGGCGAACGGCATCCCGCGCGGCTTGCAACAAAGTCTCCGGATCGATTTGTGCTGTCACAGGTTCGCCTCTGGGTGCTGAAAAACGATGATAGGTAACTTAGGGCTTCTTAGCCCGGACGCAACGCAGGTTCCCTATGTGAATTTTTGGTAGGACCACTTGAACCAAAGCCGTGCAAGCCAAGATTTCATCAGTATAAGAGCATTCTGAAATCCGTTACCCCGCACGCCAAACCCAAGGCGTAAAATAAAAACCAAGGAATAGTTTCGTTTGGACCTGCTGATCCCATCACTCCTGCTCATCATCGGACTTGCCGGTTTGAGCTATGGGGCAGACTTCCTGATCCGGGGTGCGGTTTCGGCCTCTAGGTTGATAGGCATCTCCCCCTTTATCATCGGTTTGACGGTGGTTGCATGGGGAACCAGTGCACCTGAAGTGGTGGTGACAGTCGGTGCTGCCCTGGGCGGGGTTCCGGATGTGGCCGTGGGTAACGTGATCGGCTCCAACATCACCAATGTTTTGTTGATTGGCGGCCTGACGGCTTTGGTCCTGCCCCTATGCTGCGCGCCCAATACCGTGCGCCGGGATGGGGCCATTCTGGTTGTCGCGACGCTGTTCGTGTTGGTGCTGGCTTACGTATACGAATTCTTGCCGCGCTGGTCGGGTGCCTTGTTGCTGATGGCCATGGTCATCCATACCATCGTCATCTTCCGCTTTGGCAACGAAGATACAGTCGAAGACGCGCCCGATGTATCGTGGGGTTGGGGTCTGGCCAGTCTGTCACTGTTTGGCGGACTGCTGGTGCTCGTGATCGGCGGACAAGCCTTCATTTACGGTGCTGTTGAACTGGCCGAAGCCATACGGGTTCCGGAGGCCGTCATTGGCGCGACCGTGGTCGCAATCGGAACCAGCTTACCTGAACTGTTCGCGTCTCTGGCTGCTGCGCGGCAGGGTCACCGAGACGTCGTGATCGGGAACATCGTCGGTTCGAACCTCACCAACATCATGCTGGTTCTGGGGCTTGTCGCCTTCATTTCGCCGCTGCCTGTGGCGCAGGAACTCTACCACTCCAGTCTTCTCCTGTTCGGCGCGACCTCGATCCTGTTCGTCGGAATTCTGGTTGCGGGCCGAAATCTGGGGCGTTGGGTCGGCATTGGTTTCCTATGTGTGTTTGCTGCCTATCTCTATTTCAGCTTACTGACCTGAGGACCACGTTTTGACTGAGGCGACCAAGGCAATCCTGATCACTGGCGCGGCCCAACGCATCGGCGCAGCCATGGCTGAACATCTTGCAGCGCGCGGTTGGGCCATAGCCCTGCATTATCGCGAAAGTCGCGGCGCTGCCGAACAAACAGCGTCAGTCATCAACGCAGCAGGCGGGAAAGCAGCGCTTGTTCAAGCGGATCTGGCCAAGGAAGACGACGTCCGAGGATTGGTGGCCAAGTCCAGTCAGGCTTTGGGCCTGCCACTCACTGCCTTGATAAACAACGCCTCTGCCTTCCAATACGACTCAGCAAGCTCTGCGACCCGCTCAAGTTGGGATGCGCATATGGAGCCGAATTTGCGCGCGCCTCTGGTGCTGTCCCAAGAGCTTGCAGCACAAATGCCGGATGACGCCCGCCAAGGTGCCATCATCAACATGATTGACCAGCGCGTCTGGAACCTGACCGAGCATTTTATCTCTTACACGACCTCGAAATACGCGCTTTGGGGCATGACCCGCCAATTGGCACTGGCTTTTGCACCAAAAGGCATCCGAGTGAATGGCATCGGACCCGGGCCGACCTTGCCGTCTCCTCGCCAGAGTGAAGAACATTTCCAGGAACAGGTTCAGGATACGCCCCTCAAAATTGCGACGCCGCTATCTGACATCTGTAATGCCGTTGACTTCCTGCTCTCAGCACAGTCTATGACGGGGCAAATGATCGCTCTTGATGGCGGTCAACACCTAAACTGGGCCGCACCTGCACCAGACCGCCCTGCCCCCATCGAATAGGCTGTCCGAATGATTATTCGTGAACGCAGTATTTCCGTCGATAACCTGTTGGTCTCGGCAAACATTGGCATTTATCCGCATGAGCACGAAGCGCCCCAACGGGTACGGCTGTCGTTTCGTGCCGACGTCGATTTGCCCGAGCGGCTATCCGATGATTTCAGCAAGGTTCTCAGCTACGAAATTTTCGTGGAAACTGCGCGAAGCATGGTGACTGAAGGACACTTTAACCTGTTGGAAACCCTGGTGGATGAGCTCGCCAACCGCTTGTTTGCAGATACGAGAATGCTCAATCTGGAAGTCCGGGGGGAAAAACTGGATGTCTTCGACGATGCCGAATGTGCGTCCGTGACCGTCAAGCTTCGCCGCGGCTGATTCGTTTTCGCCAAACCCCTCCAAATCGGGGATAACTCGCCAAAACGCGCTCGTCAGGTATCGATTGTCTACAAGTCGCGTCAGGACATTTTGCGACTCGCCAAACGCCAAAAAAAACGAGTAATTTCAGTACCTGAATTACCTCGTTCCTTAAAAAAGTATTTGATTACAGTGCTTTAATATCGGTTAGTAACAAGCGTTACAAAAGGCCGCGGTTGAGGTCAAATCACTGAAATCATAGGAGACTCGGAATCCACCGTATCTTTACTGACAGGGTTATCCACAGAACTTGCCGGTACAGCATTCGTTCCTTTGGAAACAAAAAAAAGCAAGCTAAGAATTAATATTATGCGACGCGGAAAGACTCATCAGGAACGGGACAGCAGTGCAGGCGGCAAACGTGCAGCCATGCCGGCGCACGAGTCCGTGGCTTTGACACTCAAAGATGATGCAGCCGATTACGACGATGGCTCAGCGGCCTCGCCCGGAGCGCAACCGACCTCACCAGATCTGCTCGGAAGTGACCTCGCCTTTGGCCTGAAAACCCTGAAGGATGGTGTAAAGACCCTGAGCAGCTCTCCGGGCGTCTATCGCATGCTGGATCGCAAAGGTGACCCGATTTACGTCGGCAAGGCCCGCAATCTGCGTCGCCGCGTGACCAATTACACCCAGCTCGAACGCCTGCCCAACCGTTTGCGCCGAATGGTTGCGGAAACAAAGGGGCTTGAGATTGTTGTAACCAACAGCGAGGTCGAAGCCCTTTTGCTGGAATCCAATCTGATTAAGAGATTCCAGCCGCGCTACAACGTGCTTTTGCGCGATGACAAGTCCTTTCCTTACATCCTGCTGACCGCCGATCATGACTTTGCTCAGGTGACCAAACACCGGGGCGCGCACCGCCGGAAAGGGGACTACTTCGGACCCTTCGCGAGTGCAAAATCCGTCAACCGTACCGTCACGGCGCTGGAGAAAGCATTTCTGCTGCGGTCGTGCTCAGACAATGTCTTCGAAAACCGAACCCGGCCTTGCCTGCTTTATCAAATCAAACGCTGTTCCGCGCCCTGTGTTGGAAAGATCGATCAGGCGGGCTACGACGCGCTGGTCACCGAAGCCAAAGCCTTCCTCTTCGGGGAGAGCCGTCGCATTCAGGATGAACTAGCCCTATCGATGCAAGAGGCAGCCGAGAACCTGCAGTTCGAGCGTGCCGCCATGCTGCGCGACCGTCTGCGCGCCCTGAGTGCTGTTCAGGCGCACCAGGATGTCAATCTGCAGGGTGAGATTGAGGACGCTGATGTCATCGCCGCCTTTCGCAGTGGCGGACAAATCTGCGTGCAAGTGTTTTTCTACCGCGCTGGCCGTAACTACGGCAACCGCGCCTATTTCCCTCGTCACGACCGCAGTGATGAAATCGAAGAGGTTCTGGGAAGCTTCATCGGGCAGTTCTACGCTGATAAGCCGGTGCCCCGTCTGGTGCTGGTCAGCCACGAACCGGTTGAGCAAGCGTTGTTGACCGAAGCGCTAACCACCAAGGCTGAACGCAAAGTGCAACTTCTCCGCCCCCAACGCGGGGTCAAGCGCGATGTCATGGCCAACGCAACCCGCAACGCCCGAGAAGCCCTGGAACGACGCCAAGCGGAATCCTCAACCCAACGCAAGTTGCTCGATGGCGTTGCTGAGGCCTTTGGCCTGGCCGGTCCGCCCGAGCGGATCGAAGTTTACGATAACTCTCACATTCAGGGGACCAACGCTGTCGGCGCCATGGTGGTCGCAGGGCCTGAAGGCTTCATCAAGAACAGCTATCGCAAATTCAACATCAAGTCTGACAGCGCGCCGGGCGACGATTACGCCATGATGCGCGAGGTCTTTCACCGCCGGTTTTCGCGCGCCCTCAAGGAAGACCCGGACCGCGAGAATGGCCAATGGCCTGATTTGGTTCTCATCGATGGCGGTAAAGGCCAACTTTCAGCGGTTGTGGAAACACTGAACGACCTCGGGATCGAGGATGTACCGCTAGTCGCCATCGCAAAGGGACCTGACCGCAACGCAGGGCGTGAACAGTTCTTCATGCCCGAAACAGCACCGTTTCAGATGCCGGAGCGGGATCCCGTGCTCTACTATCTGCAACGCCTGCGTGACGAGGTGCACCGCTTCGCCATCGGCACACACCGCGCCAAGCGCTCGGCGGCCATCAAGAAAAATCCACTCGACGACGTGCCGGGGATTGGCCCGCGGCGCAAGAAAGCTCTGCTTCTGCATTTTGGTTCCGCGCGCTCTGTCTCCCGAGCCAGCGTGACCGACCTGCTTGGCGTTGAGGGCATATCCGAAACGGTCGCTCAGAAAATCTACGACCACTTCCATCAGGAATGATTGCATTGACCAAGCACCTGCCCAATGTCTTGACGATTTTCCGCCTGGTGGCGGCGCCCGTTGTTGGCCTAGTGCTGCTGCTGTCAGCGCGGGGCGTGGTCTCCGCAGAAATGGGGCTACCGGTGGCACTGGCCCTGTTTGCCATGGCATGCCTGAGCGATGTCTTCGACGGCCTGCTCGCGCGACGACTGGATCAGGAAACGGTTCTCGGCGCTGTTCTTGACCCAGTGGCTGACAAGCTGCTGATGCTCTTTTGCGGGATTGGCCTGATTGTTCTGGTACCCAGCTTGTGGGTGATCTTTCCGATCACGCTGATGATCGCCCGTGATCTTCTGGTGGGGGGCCTGCGAGAGGCTGCGCTGGCGCAAAAATGGCGGCTGGACGTGCGCGGGCTGGGCAAGTTCAAGACCGTGACACAGTGTCTGGCTCTGGCCATCGCCCTTACCGATATCAGCTACACGGCTTTGGGCCTGCGGGCCGCACCGGATACACTGGCGAGCCTTTGGGTCATTGTCCCACTGTGGCTTGCTGCGGCAACCAGCTGGTTCAGCGGTCTGGATTACATCCGAGTGTTTCTCAGAAAGCCGTAAAATCCGCTCAAAGCGCAGCGTTTTGAGCGGGCATTATGTCAGTGCGACAGCCCGTGAGAAAAACGCAACGAAGGCCGAGCGTTTGGCCTTGGCCAACCGAGGCCAGCGAGAAGCCGGAGCGCGCAGCGCTCCGTCATTTTGGTCGGTTGCCTTCACGCTCAAACCTTGGCGCGAAAGGCAGAGACCGTCTTACTGCCCGCGGACGTGGTTGTGGTAAACGGTCAGGAGGTCCCGCGTAACTTCGCCCACTTGATAGTGGACCTCACCAATCTGATTGATTGGCGTGACTTCAGCCGCCGTCCCGACAATGAACACTTCCTGCATTTCAGCCACTTCTTCGGGCATGATATGACGTTCGACGACCTCGATTCCCCGGTCTTTCGCCAAAGCAATCACGGTTTGTCGAGTGATACCATCGAGGAAGCAATCCGGAGTTGGCGTGTGCAGAGCGCCGTCTTTGACGAAGAAGATGTTGGCACCGGTGCACTCGGCAACATAGCCGCGCCAATCCACCATTAGAGCATCGTTGAACCCGGCCGCTTCGGCTTCGTGCTTGGAAACCGTACAGATCATGTACAAACCCGCGGCTTTGGCATGAACTGGAGCGCATTCAGGCGAAGGACGCTTGTACTTGGCCCACTGCAGTTTGATCCCGGCCATACGAGCTTCGGGGTCGAAATAGGACCCCATGTCCCAGCACACGACGGCAACATGCGTGGTCGTCTGCTGAGCCGAAATTGCCATCATCTCAGAACCCCGCCACGCAACGGCGCGCACATAGGCGTCTTCAAAGCCCTGAGCTCGCAGGGAGTCATAACCAGCGTCAAAGATTTCCTTGTTAGAATAGGGAATATTCATGCCAAGGATTTCAGCAGACTTAAAAAGTCGATCGGTGTGCTCCTGGTGCTTAAAGATCTGACCGCCATAGGCGCGCTCACCTTCGAACACACAAGAACCATAATGCAAACCGTGAGACAGGATATGCAGACGACCTGCATCCCACTCGACCAGTTCCCCGTTGTACCAAAGTTTTCCACCCAGCTTATCAAACGGAACAGTTGCCATCTCGAAGACTCCACAACGCGCAATATTTGGACAATTCCACCCTTTGGCAGGTATAGGGGGGCTGGATTTATGTCAACAGTC
>JBMZBW010000105.1:0-8430 GCA_049612785.1 Alphaproteobacteria bacterium
AAAACACACTCGAAATTCAGCTCAAAGACGGCACGGTTGTCATCGAGCTTCTGCCCGACGTTGCACCGCTGCACGTTGCCCGCCTCAAAGAGCTGGCCCGTCAGGGTTTCTACGACGGCATCAAGTTCCACCGCGTGATCGACGGCTTCATGGCGCAGACCGGTGACCCGCTGGGCAACGGAACGGGCGGCTCTGACCTGCCAGATCTGCCAGCTGAGTTTTCTTCGGTGCCTTTCGAGCGTGGCACGGTTGGCATGGCGCGGTCTGCGAACCCGAACTCGGCTAACTCCCAGTTCTTCATCATGTTCGCTGAGGGCTCGTTCCTGAACGGTCAGTACACCGTCTTCGGTCAGGTGCGTTCGGGCATGGAATTCGTCGATAACATCAAAAAGGGCGCGGGCCAAAATGGTACGTCCTTCTCCGGTGAGCCGGATGTTATGATTTCGATGAAAGTGGCTGCTGACAGCTAAAACTGGCCCTCAGGTTCAGTACAAAATCGCAAGCCGCGAGAGTCTTTTCGATTCTCGCGGCTTCTTTATTGGGTGTAGAAGCGTAGTTCTCTTAAGGTACAGCAATTCGTTTTTGATCATGAACAGGAAGGTTCGCTACATGATTCTCCGGCTTCTCGCGGCCAGCGCCGCTTCTCTCGCTTTAACGACAACAGCACTGGCGCAAACCGCACTGGTCGTTGTGGGTGAGGGTGTCGATGAGTCTTGCTCTGACCTGGTAAACCAGACTCTGCAGACAGTTGGTTATGAGACCAAGACGGCGACCATTTCTCCGGCTCCGGAAGGATTGGAAGTCAATTCAGCGCTGAAGGCCGCGGTAGACGCGGTCGGTGAAGACGTCAACGCGTTGATTTCCCTGAATTTCTCCCCAGCCACCTACAGCGAGATCAACGTTGCGGCTTACGGGAATATCGCCTGTGATGCGGCTTTCCAGAATGAAGGCGGTGAAGCGGTTCTGGCGCGCGCGCTGGAACTGGGTCAACCCATCGCCCTGCAAGCGGCTGTCATCCTCTATCCCGAAACCATGGCGGGTTCGATTGCTGTTGCCATGCTGTCGGGCTTTGAAAGCATCGCCAAGCCTTCTGTTGGGCAAGTGGCGCAGCAGGTCGAGGTCGCCGGCGGTGACGCGGACAAGACCATGGTAATCGACACCAAGTACGGTTACATCGCGGTCTCGCTGCGTGATGATCTCGCGCCCATGCATGCGCAGCGGATGATGGAGCTTACCCGCGAAGGTTTCTACGACGGTGTGGTCTTTCACCGCGTGATCGATGGGTTCATGGCGCAAACAGGTGACCCGACGGGAACCGGTCGCGGCGGCTCGGAAAAGCCGGATTTGAAGCCTGAGTTCTCTGATCCATCCGTGGCCAGCTTTACCCGCGGCATGGTCGGTATGGCCCGGTCGCAGGATCCGGCCTCTGCCAACTCGCAGTTCTTTATCATGTTCGATGACGGCTCCTTCCTCGACGGTCAGTACACGATCATCGGGGAAGTGCTGGTCGGCATGGATGCCGTGGATCAGATCAAGCGCGGCGCACCGGGCTCCGGTACGGTGACCAACCCCGATCGCATGCAGCGCGTTTTCATGCTGTCGGATGAAATCTAGCATTTTCACCCGTGCGGGGGTTGGCCTTGGGCTGCTCCTCAGTGTCGGGGTAAGAGCAACAGGGGCGCAAGATACGGGCGCCCCTTTGTTTGAGGATGGTCGGATGCTGCGACCATTGGTGCAGGATGTCCTGGAGAGTTCGACGCTGGTTGAGCGCTGTGAGCCCGATCCCGGCGATCCGCTCCGTATGTTTTGCCTGTTTGAAGAAACCGGTCAGACCGTTGACGTTCGAATGAACGGTTTGCTGGCCCGATTGCAGGGATTGCAGGTCGATCCGCGTGTGGAGATCCTGACCTTTGCCAATGATGTCCTCATTCAAGGTGATCCGGACCGGATCTTTCCAGAGCGCGCCCGGCTTCGCCCAATCGTGCGCGCCCGCAGCGATGTTGAACGGGCCAGCGAAGAAGAACGGTTGCCCGCCGATGCCCTGTTCAGCGTTCCCGGTTTCCCCGAAGCTGTGGCTTTTGCGGTGCGCGATGATGACAAAACAGTTCATCTGATTCGCAGCGCGGATGACCCGTCGCTGGGGTACGCTGATTTTTCCCAGATCATCACCCGTGCCCTGTCTAACGCCCCTTGGATCCGGCAAGGACTGGTCGGTTTGGCGTGTGGGAGTTCGTCTGAGCCGCAGTATTGCCGCGTGACCGTCGATCAATTCTACGAGTCATCTCTGGTGCTTGACGCAGAGTTCACGGCTTGGCTGGCGACCCAGGTTAGTGAGCCATGCTTGATTGCCATTCCGGCTCGGGATGAGGTGTTGATTGCCCCGCTGAGCAACCGTCAGGCCCTTGTGGATCTTGAAGCGCGGCTCAAATACGAGCGTCCCTTTGCCATCACACGCAAAACAGCGTTTTGGAATGGCTCCACCAGCGCTCCGCTTGAACCGGTGCAAAAATGGTCTCTGCGGGGTGGACTGCTTTTGCCAGCTCGCGCCGTGGTGCGAAAAGAGAACGGCGAGGTGTTGAGTTTCGATCTCTAGGCTTCAAACAACCGGGTGCGTGCTGTCTCAAAGACATGGCCCGAGGACGCGATCCAGAGCGGTCCGACCCGGTTGGTGGGGCGATAGGCTTCTCCGCCGATCACCGCGAGGCCACCGGCCTCTTCAACAATCAGCGACCCGGGTGCATGGTCCCAGGGATGCAAGCTGCCAAAAACGGCAAAGTGATCCCGGCCTTCAGCGATGCGCAAGTATTCCTCACCAGCGCAGCCAATCGCTTGGATCCGGCGCATCTTCTTGGCGTTCTTGCGGGCTAAGGTACGGTGTTCTTCACTCAAGTACCTGAAGGACACAAAGCCGTTCATCTCGGTCACGGCAAGGGGACGCGCCACCTGCAAAGACCGACTGTTTCCTGTGTTGGTTTCAAACAGTCGCACGCCTTCGTCGCGGAAGGCCACAACCATTTCGCTATCGATGGGACGCCAGATCCAAGCACCAACCGTAATGCCGCGCACGGCCAGTGCGACCATGACGCAGAACGGGGTTTGACCGTTCGCAAAGTTCCGCGTGCCGTCCACCGGATCAACGATCCAAACGGGCGCATCACCATCAATGGCGCGGAGCACGTCTGGGTTTGCCGAGACGGATTCCTCCCCCACCACCACCGAACCGGGTAGTATTTTTGTCAGGGAGTCAGTCAGGAGTGCTTCAGCTTCGCGGTCGGCGATTGTGACCAAATCGCTTGGGCTGGACTTCGCGCTGATTTCGCCTTCAGCGAGGTTTTGAAAGCGCGGCAAAACCGCGCTTTCGGCAGCGGCGATGATGGTGTCGTAAACCGCATCGCGCTGGCTATCGCTGAGGAGTGTCATGCGGTTTAGCCTGCGCTCGCAATCAGGTCGCGCATGGCGGTGAGACCCTCTTCTGCTTTGCTGACATCCGGGCCGCCAGCCTGAGCCATATCAGGACGGCCTCCGCCGCCTTTGCCGCCGACGGCAGCAGAGGCTGCACGGACCAAAGCGACCGCATCGAACCGATCCTTGTGTTCAGCACCAACGGCAGCGACGATGGACGCTTTGCCGCCCTCGGTACCGATCAGCGCAACGACGCCTGACCCCATTTGCCCCATGAACTCGTCAGCGAGGCCTTTGAGGTCCTTGGCCGGTACATCTTCGATAATGCGCGCGATAACGGGCGTGCCAGCAATGTCTTCGGGACCCACAGTGCCGCCGCCACCGGAACCGGCTGCGGCGAGCTTTTTACGGACTTCAGCCAGCTCTTTTTCGAGCTGACGGCGTTCCGTGCTCAGCGCCTCGACGCGCTCGGCGAGAGTAGCCGGTGCGGTCTTGAGGACAGCGGCAGCGGCTTCGAGTTGCGCATCCCGCGCGCGAACGTATTCCAGCGCCGCCAGTCCGGTTACCGCCTCAATCCGGCGCACGCCCGAAGACGGGCCTTCCTCGCGAACGATCCGCATGAGGCCGATATCGCCGGTGTTGGCAACGTGCGTGCCGCCGCACAGTTCCATGGAGTAGATTTCGTTTGAGGCCGGATCAGTCGTGCCCATGGTCACAACGCGCACTTCATCCCCGTACTTTTCGCCGAACAGAGCGGTCGCGCCGGCTTCAATGGCTTCGTCAGGGGACATGACTTTGGTTTGAACCGGGGTGTTGGCGAGGATTTCCTCGTTCACAGCCACTTCGATGTCGGCCAACTCATCCGCGCCAACTTGCGCCGTGTGAGAGAAGTCAAAGCGCAGGCGGTCAGAGGCGACCAGCGATCCCTTCTGCGCCACGTGGCCGCCAAGACGCTGGCGTAAAGCTTCGTGCAACAGGTGGGTGGCTGAATGATGGCCCTGCAGCGCGGCCCGGCGCGTGCCGTCGACGGCAAAAGCAACGGCATCGCCGACCTTCAGGCTGCCTTCGTCAACGCGGATCTCGTGGACCCACATGTCGCTGACACGCTTTTGCGTATCCAGAACGGTCGCGCTGGCACCGTTTTCCGTGGTGATGGTGCCTCGGTCACCCTGCTGACCCCCGCTTTCAGCGTAGAAGGGCGTCTGGTTGGCAATCAGGAAGCCCGTATCGCCTTTGTTGAGCGCATCGGACTGTGTCTCGCCGCTGGCCAGTGCCAGCACGACACCTTCAGCGGTGAGCGTGTCGTATCCGAGGAATTCGGAGGCAGGGACGGCTTCGCGGATGCTGAACCAGAGCTTGTCTGTCGAAGCATCACCCGAGCCCTTCCATGAGGCGCGAGCGGCTGCGCGCTGGACTTCTAGTGCAGCGTCATAACCGGCTTGGTCTACCTCACGGCCTTGACCGCGCAGGATGTCCGCCGTCAGGTCTAGCGGGAAGCCGAAGGTGTCGTAAAGGCGGAACGCCACGTCACCAGGCAGGGCTTCGCCGTCGCCCAGACGGTCGGTTTCGTCACCCAGCAGCTTGAGTCCACGGTCCAGAGTTTCCTTGAACCGTGTTTCCTCCAGACGCAGAATTTCGGTGATCGACGCTTCTGCCCGCTTGAGCTCTGTGAAGTGTTCGCCCATGGCATCGACCAGCGTTGGCACCAGGCGGTGCATCAGCGGATCTTTGTTGCCGATCTTGTGGGCATGACGCATGCCGCGCCGCATGATCCGACGCAGAACGTAACCGCGTCCCTCGTTCGAAGGCTGCACGCCATCAGCCACCAGAAACGCCGCTGACCGCAGGTGGTCGGCGATAACTCGGTGGGAAACATTGTTGTTGCCGTCGGGGTCGTCATTGGAGGCGTGCGCGGAGGCTTCGATCAGCTTGCGCAGCAGGTCGACGTCGTAGTTATCGTGCTTGCCCTGCAGAATGGCGGAAACCCGCTCCAGACCCATGCCCGTGTCAATCGACGGACGCGGCAGCGGGATCATTTCGGCGTCTTTTTCTGGCTTGTCGAACTGCATGAAGACGAGGTTCCAGATCTCGATGAACCGGTCTCCGTCTTCTTCTGGAGAACCCGGAGGGCCACCCCAGATGTGATCGCCATGATCGTAGAAGATTTCGGAACAAGGCCCGCACGGGCCGGTATCGCCCATGGACCAGAAGTTGTCCGAGGTTGGAATGCGAATGATCCGATCTTCGCCCAGTCCGGCAATCTTCTTCCACAGATCAACGGCTTCGTCGTCGGTGTGGTAGACGGTAACGAGCAGTTTTTCCTGCGGCAGGCCGTATTCCTTGGTGATCAGGTTCCACGCATATTCGATGGCGTTTTCTTTGAAGTAATCACCAAAGGAGAAGTTACCCAACATCTCAAAAAACGTGTGGTGACGCGCCGTGTAACCGACGTTTTCCAGATCGTTGTGCTTGCCGCCGGCGCGGACACACTTCTGAGAGGTTACAGCCCGGTTATAGGGCCGGTGCTCTTGTCCCAGAAAGACGTTCTTGAACTGCACCATGCCAGCGTTGGTGAACATCAAGGTGGGGTCATTGCGGGGGACCAGCGGTGAGCTGTCTACGATCTCGTGACCGTTGTCCTTGAAGTAGTTCAGGAAGGTCGAACGGATCTCGTTTGCCGATGCCATTGAAGGCTCCCTCAGTCTTCTTGCGCGCGGCTTGGCCGCTCAGGAAATTCGAGGATCAGCATTACGCAGGCGCGGCGCTTAAGTCCACGCCGCCAAAGTCGGTGCGCTCATGCACTGAGCGCACCTTAAAAGCGGGTTATGAGACCGCGTGGAGGCTGTGATTTAGCTCTCTTCGCCATCCTGATCGCCAGGGCCATCGAGCATGGCGTCGGCAATCAAGCCATGGTTGGCCAAAATCTTGGTTTTGATTTCACCGGCAATATCCTGATTTTCCGTCAGGAACGTCTTGGCGTTCTCGCGGCCCTGACCGATACGCTGATCCCCGTAGGAGAACCACGATCCGGACTTGTCGATAACGCCGCCTGCAACGCCCAGATCGAGCAATTCACCCGATTTGGAAATGCCTTCGCCGTACATGATGTCGACTTCAATCTGACGGAAAGGGGGTGCCAGCTTGTTCTTCACGACTTTGATCCGGGTTTGGTTACCCACGACCTCGTCACGATCCTTCACGGCACCGATGCGGCGGATGTCCAGACGCTGAGAAGCATAGAACTTCAAAGCGTTACCGCCGGTTGTTGTTTCCGGTGAGCCAAACATGACCCCGATCTTCATCCGCAGCTGGTTGATGAAGATGACCATGGTATTGGACTTGGAAATCGAACCCGTCAGTTTGCGCAGCGCCTGGCTCATCAGTCGCGCTTGCAGACCCGGCTGGCTGTCTCCCATGTCACCTTCCAATTCGGCGCGAGGCACCAGTGCCGCGACAGAATCCACGACCAGCACGTCAACAGCGCCCGAGCGCACAAGTGTGTCTGTAATTTCCAGCGACTGTTCGCCCGTATCGGGCTGCGAGATCAGCAAGTTATCGATATCAACGCCCAGTTTACGGGCGTAAATCGGGTCCAGTGCGTGTTCGGCGTCAACAAAGGCACAGACGCCACCGACCTTTTGAGCTTCCGCAATACAGTGCAGCGACAGCGTGGTTTTACCAGAGGATTCAGGACCATAAATCTCAATCACGCGGCCCCGTGGGAAGCCGCCGATGCCCAAGGCAATGTCTAGAGACAGTGAGCCGGTGGAGATGGTTTCAATGTCCACCTTCTCACGGGATCCGAGTTTCATGATGGCGCCTTTGCCGAAGGAGCGTTCGATCTGCGAAATCGCTGCGTCGAGGGCCTTATCTTTATCGCTGTTTTTCAAGGACGTGTCACTCACGAGTTGGAGTTTGTTCGAAGCCATTGGCTGTACTCCCTATGCGGAATGGGTGAGGTAAATGCAATAATTATGCGTTTGATCTTGGTTTGTTCCTTTTCATGACACAAGAACAAGAAAAGAACAAGAGTGAACAAAAAGAAATCTTACAGCTGAACAAAAAAAGGGGAGCCGCTGGCTCCCCTGTTCGTTTTTATCCTGTGGTTCCTATGCGACGCTCTATGTCATGCGGCGCTCGTCACGATGCAGCTTTTCAGCGCGTTCGTGGCGTTCCTGGGCGTCGATGGTCATGGTGGCAATCGGACGGGCTTCCAACCGGCGCAGGCCGATCGGCTCACCGGTTTCTTCACAGTAGCCGTACTCGTCCGCTTCAATACGGACAATGGCCTGATCAATTTTGTTGATCAGTTTGCGCGCCCGGTCCCGTGCCCGCAATTCGAACGCGTGGTCGGTTTCCATCGATGCCCTTTCCACAGCTTCTGGCGTGGAAAGCGACTGCTCCTGAAGTGCTGCGAGCGTGTCTTCGCTCTCGTTCAGCAGGTCGGCTTTCCACTGCACAAGCTTCTGCCTGAAATAGGCGAGCTGCAGTGGGCTCATGTACGGCTCTTTGTCAGAAGGCCGGTAATCAGGTGGCAAAATTGGCAAATCCATACAAACTCCCCCTGTGCGGCTATGCCAGTTACCGAATATTCATTTTTGTTAAGGCATGGGGCATTTACGCCTCTCATGTGACAACTGCAAGTGCAGCGTGCAGGCATTGGGCGAAAGAACGCACTTTGTCTTTGGCTGATCCGGTTGCATTTCCACAACTTCAGCACCGCAAAGAGCTATGAATCCAGCAGAAAAAGCAAAAAAAAATGTTTTAAAACAACGTGATATAACATTTTGTTAAATTAACACTTGCGTTTTATTCCGCCTCTGGACATTATCACGTCTAACGCAGGCAGCGTCGACTTTATTTCAAGACGCGCCGGAGAAGTTTTTTATCTGTCCGATTTTTTCTTTCGGGGAAACGTTGGGCGTGGCGAATGGATTTGAGCCATGATTATAGCAAAGCGTATCGCCCTTTTGATGGCGACCAGTGCTATCGCGGCCACGTTGAGTGGCTGTGAAGCCCTCGACTTCT
>JBMZBW010000106.1:0-8422 GCA_049612785.1 Alphaproteobacteria bacterium
GCGCCGTGGCCTCTTCGGTTTCGGCTTGCGCGGCGTCGAGGAGCTCCAACCGCGACCAGATTTCATCAATTTGAGTATGGATGGACTGTGTTGCCTCGGCGAGCTTGTCCTGCACTTCCGAAATCGGCTTGGTCAGGTTCTCACGGAAGCCTTCACCGGCCTCGCGCACGTCATTCATGGCGTGATTCATGCGGTTGACCATGCGATCAATCCGGCCTTCTGCGCCGGTCAACTGATTGCCCTGAATGCTCAAGGCCGTCGCGATGGTTGTCGACTGCTCATCCACGCGCAGGGACAGCGCGTCCAGCATATCGGTCTGGTGTTCGAAGTGGTGTGTGGCGGTTTCAAGAGAGCTGAGAATACCGCTGGTCACACCCTGCAGGTGTTCGACCCGGTCTTCAAAAGCGCGCGTGATCGACTTGATGTGGGCTTGAGTTTCCTCGGGCATGATGTTCACGGTTCGCAGCGTGCTGAGTTCCGTCATCATGGAATTGCGCAAGCGCGTTCCGACGACCAGCATGCCGCACAGAATCCAGATCGCCATGAGCGGTAGCAGACCGCCGCAGATCACCAAACCCACTTCTGCCGGGCTGAGACTCGCAAACGCCGTCGGGCCGCCGTAGTAGCCAAACAGGGACCAGCCAGCAACCAGCCAAGCGCCCGTCATGATCAGCGCAAAAACGAAGGTGGGCGTGTAGGATTCAAACCGGGAAGAAGGGCGTGAACTCGCCTTAAACTGCGCCGTCATGGGCACTGCTCCTGAACATCAAATGCGCGCCCCACAGAGAAAACGGGGGCTGAAAATCGTGGTTCTGCCGTGAAAATGAATCGGCAGTACCGCATAATGTTCAGAGAAATATATCTTTTTTACAAAGGGTTCAATCAATTTTTTCGCGTAATGTTACGCATGAAGGCGTACCGTTAGCGCTCAGAACTGCAACCGGTCTGCTGCAAAAGTTGGCCGGACGCCCTTTTCCGCCGACAGACGATCCACCCCCGCCATCAGATCCGCATCCAGGTCATTCTGGTGAATGCCTGTGTTGACCAGCAGCACATCGATCCCCGCCCCGCGCGCGCCTGCGACATCGGTGGTGAAGCTGTCGCCGATGGCCAGAACTTCATGGCGGCGCAGGCCCATGGCCTCTCGCGCGGTCCGATAGACGGAGGCATAGGGCTTGCCGTGCCAGCGGACCGGGCCGCCCTGAGCCTCGTACCATTCGGCCAGCGATCCGGCGCACAGCTCCTTGCTGTTCCCGCGCATGACCACCCGGTCAGGGTTGGCACAGACCATAGGCAGGCCAGCGCTCAATGCGGTTTTCAGCAGCGGCAGCCACTCGCCCAGATCGACACTCGCCGCCGGTCCGGTATTGAGAATCCAGTCCGCCCCGGCGATTTCGTCCTGAAAGGCGTAGTCGAGCCCTTCGCGCATATTGGCGTCTTTTGCCCCTGCGCCCAGATGGAAACAGCGCTGCCCCAGATCCGCATAAAAGGGGTCGCTGCGGTCCTTCATCGACTGCCAGCTTTCTTCGCCACTGGAAACGATGCCCTCATAGGACTCGGCCCGCAGACCCATATCCGCCAGCATGGACGCAATCGACGCGGCACGGCGCGGCGCGTTGGAGAGGAATTGCACCTTTACCCCCCGTTGACGCGCGCGGCGGAGCGCTTCGAGCGCCTCTGGGAAAAAGGCTTTACCGTTGTGCATGACGCCCCACAGATCAACGATCAAGCCACGATAGCGGTGCTCGTCGAGAAGCTGGTTCAGACCGGTAACTTTCTCCGTTTTCGCAGGCTTGGCGACGGCGCTGATCAAGGGCTTTACCAGTGCCGGGCCGCCGTAAATCAAACCGGTATAGAGCTGCACCAGATCCGCGCCACGCCGCACCTTTTCCTGGGCCTGCGCCGGGGTGGAAACCCCGCCGGTGCCAAAGACGACAAGGCGATCATCGGCCTGTTCCCGAATATTCGTCAGAACATCCGTCGCCCGCTCGAACAGCGGTTGGCCCGAAAGCCCACCACTTTCCGCAAGCGCTGGACCCGTGCTTTGCAAGTCGTCGGGCCGACCGATGGTGGTGTTGGTGGCGATCAAGCCTTCGATGCCGCGATCAATCGCCAAATCGACGATTTCCGAAACATCGCCATCCGCCAGATCAGGCGCGATCTTGAGCATGATCGGCGTCGGCGCGGTCTGCGCACGGGCGTCGAGCGCAAGGTCAAGAATGCGCGCCAGAGCGTCGATGGTCTGGTGGTCGCGCAAGCCGGGTGTGTTTGGGCTGGAAACGTTGATCACCAGATAATCCGCAATATCCGCAAACCGCCGAACGCCCAAAGCAAAGTCTGCTGGCACGTTCTCGGAAGTCTTGTTCGCACCCAGATTGACACCCAGCAGCGGTGGACGCTGGTTCGGGTTCAGGCGGTCGAGGTTCCGGCGTACCTTGTCATGGCCACCGGAGTTGAAGCCGTAGCGGTTGATCACAGCGCGGTCAGCGGGAAGACGAAACACGCGCGGGCGCGGATTGCCCGGTTGCGGCTTGGGCGTGACCGAGCCGATTTCGACCGCGCCAAACCCCAGCGCCGCAAGCGCCGCAACCGCTTCGGCATCCTTGTCAAACCCCGCAGCCAGCCCCAAGCGGTTGGGAATATCCTTGCCAAACAGCCGCGCCGCCGGTTCTGCGCGGCGCTGGCGGTAGCGTGGATGCAGGCCCAGTGACAGCCCGCCAATGGTCAGGCGATGCGCCGTTTCTGGATCAAGAGCGCGCAGCAGCGCAGGGGCTAGGGACCACATGGATCAGGCCAAATCCTCGGGAAAGATGTGAACACCCGCCTCATCCAACGGCAGAGGCACTGTCCAAAGCGCTTCGGCGGGGTTGAGAGCACGGTAAAGATGCGGGAAGTCGATGCCATTGCGCGAGGTCTCCCACTTGAGCGCTGCGCCCAGTGCATCGGCCTCACAGCATATCAGCAGCAAGTCCGACTGCCCCGCCCGATGCTTGGCCGCAGACTCAGCAATCAGCGACCCGGCTGAAAAGTGGATGAAGCCATCGCGCAGATCATCCGCTGACCCGCGATAGTCACCAGAGGCTTGGGCCGCGTCCCAGTCGGACTGGTGCGCCATGTGGTAGATCAGGCTCACGCCGCTAACTCACCTTTGATGCCCTGCATCAGCAAAGCACGGGTTTCCGCAACACCGTACAGCGCGATGAAGGAGCCAAAGCGCGGTCCCTGATCCTGACCCAGCAACACCTGATACAACGCCTGGAACCACTCGCGCAGGTTCTCGTAGTTCGCGCCCTTGCCCACGGTGAAGACAGCCGTTTGCAGGTCCTCTGCGGTTGCATCCTGCCCTTCAAAGGCCCCCAACGCCTCATGCAGCGCGGTAAAGGCGGCAACTTCGGCGTCGGTCGGCGCGCGGTAGGACTTGGTCGGCGCAACCCGGTCGCGGTAGTAGCGCACGGCGTGATCGACCAGTTTTGCGAGAAAGGGTGTGGTCTCTGGACTGGCGGCGGGGCGATAGCGCTGGATAAAGGCCCAGAGCACGCTCGCCTCAGACGCATTCACCACCGAAGCAAGGTTCAGCAGCATGCCAAAGGAAACACCGTCCTCACTTTCCGGAACGCGCGCGTTGCCGTGGATGTGCCAGGCGGGGTTCTCCAACTGCTTTTCACCCGCTTCACCGGGGAATTTTTCAACAAAAGTCACGTAGTCATCGACCGCTTTGGGGATGACATCGAAGTGGAGTTTTTTCGCAGCTCGAGGCCGCTGGAACATATACAGCGACAGCGATTCTGCCGGGCCGTACTCCAGCCACTCTTCGATAGACAGGCCGTTGCCCTTGGACTTCGAGATTTTCTGCCCCTGCTCATCGAGGAACAACTCGTAAGAAAACCCTTCCGGTGCTGGTCCACCCAGCGCCTTGGTGATGCGCGCCGCGATCTTGGCGCTGTCGATCAGGTCTTTGCCGTACATCTCGTAATCGACCTGCAAAGCGTACCACCGCAGCGCCCAATCCGGCTTCCACTGGACCTTGCACGACCCACCGGTAACCGGCTGGGTGATTTCTTCGCCCGTGTCGGGTTCGACGTAGGTCACGGTGCCCGCCTTGGCATCGACGTTGACCATAGGAACCTGCAGCACCTTACCGCTAACCGGTGAGATGGGCAGGAAAGGCGAGTAGGTCGCCTTTCGCTCGGCACCCAAGGTTGGCAGCATGATACCCATGACATCTTCATAGGCCTCCGCCATGCGGATCAGCGCTTCGTCGAACTCACCTGACTGGTAGGTCTCGGTGGACGACTTGAATTCATAGTCAAAGCCAAAACCATCAAGGAAAGCACACAGTCGCTTGTTGTTCTGTGCGGCGAACGAGCTTTCCTCGCCAAAAGGATCGGGAACCTGTGTCAGTGGCTTGTGCAGGGCCGTCGCCAGCAACTCCTGATTCGGGACATTGGTCGGCACCTTGCGGAAGCCGTCCATGTCGTCGGAGAAGGCAACCAGCTTGGTGGGAATATCGGGACACAGTGCCTCAAACGCGCGCTTGACCATGGTCGTTCGCGCGACTTCGCCAAACGTACCCAGATGCGGCAGACCGGAAGGACCATAGCCGGTTTCGAACAGCACGTAGCCCTTGGCCGGCGCTTTGCCGCCCAGCCGTTTTTTGAGTTTCTTCGCTTCTTCAAACGGCCAGGCGCGGGCGGCGTCAGCAAGAGCAGATAACTCGGTCATGGGATCACTTATCCTGTGGGGTTGATGTTGAGTATAGGACCTAAGCCATTTGCGGCTTGGACAAAACGCCACAAACCTGCATGGCGGCTCAAACTACGCCTATTCAAGGGAGAAATCTGCGCATAAAACCACCCCTATGCTTGATTTGTTCGACAGATCAGAAGGTCTCTCCATCGACACCGCGCCTGTGCTGGTCTGGCATGGCGGCGGTCTGTGGTGGTGTGCACCCGGGCAAAAGCCCAAGCAGCTTTCGGCGCAAGCGCTGAGCGCGGCACTGACCAAAGACGCGCCCTTGGTCTGTCACATGCCCGCGTTGGCGCGGCGCGGCGGCATGGCCCGGTTTCGCGCGCTGGATGTGCTGGAGCTGTTTGCCTTTGTCAGGCCCTCGCGCACCGTGACGCCGACGATCAAGTCACTCTCCAAAGCCGCCGGTCTGGAAGAACCCGAAGACAGCGCCGGGCCAGCGGATCTTGCGGCCTCGCTGCGGGCTTTAGCGCGCACGCTGCTGGCCGAGCTGGGCGCGTTCGGTGCGACTGATCGGGTCATGCTGTCCGGTGTCTGGATCGCCGCCCGCGCACACTGGCCGTGGGCGCAACCCATCGTACGGGGCCTGGCAGCAACCGCAGGGGATGCCGCGCTGGACCCTGGCGCGGATCAATCCCGCGCCCTGCGCGTGTGGGAGCGCATGGACACCTGGGAAGACGAGGCTGCACAGGGCCGTCCGGGTACCGAACCCGTCACCGAAGCCGAAGCGCGCAAACAACTTTCGACCCTGCTGGGTCTGGGTCGAGGCGACGTGGAAGAACGCCCTTCGCAATCTGACTACGCCTCTGCTGTCAGTCAGGCCTTTCACCCCCGCGAAGAGCGCGCCTCCCCCCACATGGTTCTCGCAGAAGCCGGGACCGGGGTTGGCAAGACGCTGGGCTACCTCGCGCCCGCAACGGTTTGGGCAGGGAAAAACAAGGGCTCGGTCTGGGTCTCAACCTACACCCGCGCCCTGCAGCGTCAGATCGATCAGGAAATGGACCGCTTGTTCGAAGAACCGGGCAGCAAAAACCGCTCGGTCGTCGTCCGCAAAGGGCGAGAGAACTATCTGTGCCTGCTCAATCTGCAGGAAACCGGGCAGGCGGGCGGTCTGTCGGACCGGGATCGCATCGGGCTGGTCATCACAGCGCGTTGGGCTGAACGCAGCCGCAGCGGTGACATGGTTGGCGGCGACTTCCCTGCGTGGCTGATCGACCTGTTCGGCACCAAGGTTACGACCGATCTGACGGACCAGCGCGGCGAATGCCTCTATTCGGGCTGTCCGCACTACGGCAAATGCGGAATCGAGAAAAACATCCGCAATGCGCGCAACGCCCGCCTGGTGATCGCCAACCACGCGCTGGTGCTTAATCAGGCCGGTCAGGGTCCGGAAAGCGACCTGTCCGAACACGTTGTCTTCGACGAGGGCCACCACCTGTTTGATGCGTCAGATTCCTTCTTCAGCGCCTCGCTCTCCGGCATGGAAACAGCCGAGCTGCGCCGCTGGCTGCTCGGGCCAGAAAGCGACCGCCGTGGTCGCGGGCGCGGCTTGCGGGTGCGTATGGAAGAAGTCGTCACCCTCGATCCCCGGTTGCCGGATATGCTCAAAGAGGTGGAACAGGGCGCCTACACCTTGCCCGGTCCGGGCTGGTACCAACGCCTTCGCGACGGCACCCCCGATGGGGCCGGGGAGTACTTCCTGAGCTTTGTGGGGGAGCAGGTCTATGCCCGCGCCGACAAACCCGGCGACCCCTTCTCTATCGAATGCACCCCCCGTCCGCCCATCACAGGCCTCTTGGCTGCGGCCCGAGAGTTTCAGGAGGCGCTGGGGCGGTTGCTCAAGCCGGTTCAGGACCTCCGCGCTTGCCTGATCGACGTCCTTGAACAGCCCAGCAATCAGGAAGACGACGACGACAGCAACGAGGACGAAACCGCTGAAGATGCGCCGGTGAAGTGGAAGTCCCAAGCCGACGCCCGCCGCCGCGCAGAAGCCATGGTGCGTTCGCTTGAACGCCGCGCGATTGATCCTCTCAGCGCGTGGTCGGCCATGCTGCGCGACTTGGAAACAGACCCCCCGGCTGATTTTGTTGACTGGTTCAGCGTCGAACGCGTCGATGGCCGTGATCGCGATTTGGGTTACTACCGCCATTTCATCGACCCAACCAAGCCCTTCAGTCAGCTTATGGCCAGTCAGGTTCAGGGCTTTGTGGTGACCTCAGCGACGCTGACCGATCCCGTCGCGGACACCGAAACCGCCTGGCGCGTTGCCGAAGAAAGAACCGGTGCCCAGCACCTTAGAGGCGGAGCTTTCCGCGCGCGGGTCGAAAGCCCCTACGACTACGCCAATCAAGCAGAGGTCCTGATCGTCGGGGATGTACCCAAGAACCAGCCCGGCGCGCTGGCCGCGGCTTTTGAGAGTCTGTTCATGGCATCGGGTGGCGGCGGAATTGGTCTGTTCACCGCCATTCGCCGACTGCGCGCGGTCTATGATCGCATCCGGACCCCACTGGAAGAAAACGGATTGCCGCTGTTTGCGCAGCACGTGGATGCCATGGATACCGGCACGCTGGTCGACATCTTCCGTGACGATACCAACGCCTGCCTGCTCGGGACTGACGCGGTTCGCGACGGGGTTGATGTGCCGGGCAACAGTCTGCGCCTGCTCGCCTTTGAGCGTGTGCCGTGGCCGCGGCCCGACATCCTGCACCGTGCCCGGCGGGATGCCTTTGGCGGACGCGGGCTAGACGACATGCTCGCCCGTGCCAAGCTGCGTCAGGCCTTTGGCCGCCTGATCCGACGCCAGACGGACAAGGGTGTTTTTGTGCTGCTTGACCCCATGATGCCCAGCCGTCTGGAAAGCGCCTTTCCAACCGGCGTGCCCATTCATCGCGTCGGTCTTGACGAAGCGTGCCAAAGAATTCGAGACTTTCTCGACTAAACGACAGATTTTCCTAAACATGCCCTGTTGACCCGAGATCAAGCGTCGCCATGTATAGGATTGGAGCTAAAGTCTATCTGTACCGTCCAAATTAGGGGAATCCACCATGGCGACGCATCACGACTCACTCATAGCCATTATGGTTCTGGTCTCAGCAGCCGATAACGACATCGCTGATCAGGAACTGAAGAAGATGGCGGACGTCGTGCGCAGCTGGCCCGTTTTCGGCACCTTTGACATTGAAACCCTGCCCGAAACCGCTCGACGCATCGCGACAGCGCTGGAGGCAGAGGACGGTCTTGAACTGCTGTTCGGTGACATGCAAAGCGCGCTCTCGGCCCAGCTTTGCGAAACCGGCTACGCGCTGGCCTGTGAAATGGCTGCCGCTGATGGCGTTCTCACGGATGAGGAAATGCAGGTACTTGAGCTCGTCCGCCACCGCCTGAACATCGATCGCCTGATCGCTGCCGGTATCGAGCGTGGCGCTCGCGCGCGTTACGCTGTTTCCTAAACCGCGGTAAGACCCTTCCTCCCTCAAGGCACTTATTTCAAAAAATGACACTGGACCCTTTGCTTGAGTCTGGCTGGCTGATCACGCTTCACGCCAGCACGGCTCTGCTTTCGCTTATCCTCGGCGTGTACATGTTTGTACGGCCCAAAGGCACCCTCGTTCATCGAACACTGGGCTACACGTGGATCGCTGCTATGGCGACCGTCGTTCTCTCTTCGCTGTTCATC
>JBMZBW010000107.1:0-8325 GCA_049612785.1 Alphaproteobacteria bacterium
TGAACGCTTTTTCAATATCTCCCGCCAGAGATTCGAGGTTGAGGACCGGACCGCCGCCGCCCAGCGGACTGTTACTCTTCGACGGACTGATGACCCCATGCAGCCGCAGGACGTTGACCCGCCCCGGGCCGCCACTTGAGCCGCCGACCAGTCGGTTGAGGAGAGGAATTCGCTTAAGCATGTTTTATTGGCCCTTAAAGCTTGGACGTCGGCGCTCGGTGAAGGCGGCGACGGCCTCTTGGTAATCTTTGCTGTCGTACAGATGGTCAGTCATGGCCCGCTCCGCCAGACTGCTTGGCTCCGGCGCTTCGTTTAGCAGACGTTTGTGGGCGCGATGCGACAAAGGCGCGAGCGCGAGAATGGAAGTCAGCCTGTTTTCGATCAGCGCATCGAGGTCATCGGTCACCGCGTTGACCAACCCGATCCCCGCAGCCTCTTTCGCATCCAAAGTGCGGGCGGTGTAAACAAGGTCGAAGGCATGTCCCGGCCCTACAAGGTGCTGCAACCGCGCCAAAGGCCAGGCGTTATAGGCAAAACCCATCTTTGCCGGTGGAATGCAGAATTTCGCCTCTTCCCCAGCAAAGCGCAGGTCGCAAGCCAGCGAGATCATCATCCCACCGCCAAAACAGGCCGCATGGATCCGCGCAAGGGTTGGGACGGGAATTGCCGCCAGCGCCATCAAAGCGCGATCAACCTCGGCGTTATAGGCCTGAGCCGCCTCGGCACCCATGCGTTTCTCAGAAAATTCCTTGATATCCCCACCCGCGCAAAAGGCTCGGTCGCCTTTGCCAGCAAGGACAACGGCGCGAAGGTCGGGTTCTTTGGCCAGATTGGTGGCCAGTGAAGCAAGCTGCACCCAGTGTTCCTGCCGCAGAGCATTCAGGCGCTCAGGCGCATTGAGCGTCAGGTGCGCAACACCATTATTGTGAATATGAAGATCAAACATGCCCGCCTTGTAGCAAGCAGCAGGGCTTAGCGCGACTGGTTCGATTGCTGACGGAAATCGACGTGCTCGACATTACCATCGGAGTAATGCCCACCGGCCCCTGAAAACAGGCCCTGAACGTTTTCGAGCAGGGTGATCGCGGTTTCGGAGGCTAGGGAGTAGAAGATCGACTGTGCCTGCCGCCGGGTCTTCACCAAACCGTCAGAGCGCAAAATGGCGAGATGTTGCGAGAGCGCAGACTGGCTTAAGCCGACGCGTTCAGCGATATCGTTAACCGACATCTCCTTTCCCCGCAGCAGCAGCAGTATCACCAAGCGTCGATCATTCGACATGGAACGCAGCATGCGACTGGCGGCTTCGAGGTCGAAACCGGAAATCAAGGTCGTGTGGGTATGGCCGTTCGTAAGCGTCATATTTGCGATGTTTCGCAAAACCTCGGAAAGTCAACGCCTTTTCCTATATAAAGTGGAAACCGGTGAGGTGGTAAGCTTTATGCGTCATAAGCATGACCTAACCTGCCGCTTCACACGAGACAGATGTCTGAGGATAATTGAGTTTGGTAGATTTGGATCTGACGGGGCTGAAATGCCCCTTGCCCGTTCTGAAGGCCCGCAAAGCGTTGCGCGACTACGATGAAGGTGCAGAAGTTCGCATCCGCGTAACCGACCCGCGCGCCCCCGCTGATTTCAAGGCGCTATGCGACACGGTTGGACATTCCATGGTTTCAGAAGAACGGGATGGCGATGGTAAAATCCTGACTTTGCGGGTTCACAAACCCTGACCAGTGCTGCCGGGGCTATCCTGCAAAATATGCAGCCAGCTGATCAGCGAAGAACCACGCACCCAGCCCGGCAAAAAACAGCAGGGACGACAGAACCGCCAAAATCTTCATTCTGGTCTTCTTTTGCATGACCCCCAGTACCTCTCGTGAATTTACCAACAGAAACCTTGCGGCCCACCCATAGCCCTGTGATCGCCAGCGTGCAAAACAAAGGATGGACCGCAGAGATAGGACAGACGGCATGGCAAACCTGATCTTCACGCATCAAGCCTGCGCCCTGCACGGGGACGTGCGCGCTTCGGATGGCGAAGCGGTGCCGCGCGGTTGGGGGCATCCCGAACAACCGTTGCGGCTGGAAGCCGTGCTAAAGGGGCTTTCGGCCACCCCAGCTCTCAGCGCCATAGAACGACTGGAACCGGGTAGAGCCAACCCCGACCGCCTGAAAACACTGCACGGCAGCGCCTATGTCGATGCGATGCTGCAACCGGTTAAGGCGGGCATGGTCGACTGGTACGACGCGGATACAGGTCGGACAGCAGGCACCCCGGATGCAGCGCTTTATGCAGCGGGCGCGGCAATCGAAGCTGCGGAACGAGCGATGGCGGGCAAGGCCAAGCGTATTTTTGTGGCCACCCGGCCCCCCGGTCATCACGCCGAAGCCAACCGTGCCATGGGGTTCTGCTTCTTTGGCAATGTCGCACTGGCCGCGAACCGCGCGCTGGAAATGGAAGCGCGCAAGGTCGCTGTTTTGGATTTCGACGTCCACCATGGCAACGGCACACAGGCGCTGCTGTGGAACAACCCCGACACCCTGTTCGTCAGCAGTCAGCAAATGCCGCTCTGGCCCGGTAGCGGCCATCCAGACGAAACCGGCGCGCATGACAACGTGCTGAACATCCCCCTGCGCGCCGGAACAACCAGTGATGAGCTGCTTGAAGCCTGGAAACCGGCTTTGGAGCGCGTGGATGCTCTGCAGCCTGATCTGATCATCATATCCGCAGGCTTTGACGCCCACGCTGACGACCCGCTGGCCGGGCTCAATGTCGAAGAAGATGGTTTTGCCGAGCTTACCGCGCAGATCGTGGCGTTGGCCGACAGCCATAGCCAAGGCCGGGTTGTTTCCGTGCTCGAAGGCGGTTACGACCTGCCTGCCCTGTCCCGTAGCGTAACGGCGCACGCCAGCGCCCTGTTCCAAGGAGTTTGAAAAATGGCTGAACAAGAACTGCCAGAAGACATCCGCGCGATGAGCTTTGAACAGGCACTCGAAGAGTTGCGCGGGATCGTTGACGGTTTGGAACGGGGCGATGGTTCGCTCGATCAAAGCATCAAAGCCTATGAGCGCGGGTCCCTGTTGCGCATGCACTGCGACGCAAAACTGCGCGAGGCGCACATGAAGATTGAACAGATCCGCGTCAAATCCGATGGCTCGGCTGATACCGAACCCTTTGACACCTGATCGGTATGGATTTCGATACCCAGCGCGCCGCCTATCTTGAACGGATCGAAGTGGCGCTTGGCCACGCTTTTGCGGACTGGAGCGCTTCGGCCACTTCGCCTGAAAGCCGGGTGGAGAGCGCCAGTGCCTATGCGCTGCTGGGCGGCGGCAAGAGACTGCGCGCCATGTTAGCGCTGGCCGCTGGTGAAGCGCTCGGGCTGGCACCGCAGACGGCAGACAAGATTGCCGTATCGGTCGAAACCCTGCACGCTTACAGCCTTGTCCACGATGACTTGCCGGCCATGGACGATGCCGATACCCGGCGCGGTCAGCCAGCGGTTCATCGCAAGTTTGATGAAGTTACCGCCATCCTCGCGGGCGATCAGCTATTGACCTATGCGCTTGGACATCTCGCAGCACTGCCCCCGGCGCTAACAGCGCTATCGCAGGCTGGTGCCATGATGGTTCGCGGGCAAATGCTCGATTTGCTCAGCGAGCGGGATGGCGTTGAACTGGACCTTGAAGCGCTGGAACGGCTGCAGGCACAGAAAACCGGCGCTGTGATCCGGTTTGCCTGCGAAGCACCCGCGTTGGTTGCCGAAGACGCTAAGGCCGCCGAAGCGTTGTGCGCCTTTGGCACCCATCTCGGTCTGGCCTTTCAGATCACGGATGACATTCTGGACGCGGTCTCTGATGCGGAAACATTGGGAAAACCAGCCGGCGCAGACGCACAGGCGGGCAAGGCAACTTTTGTGACATTACTGGGTCTTGAAGCCGCCCGTGCACGCAGCGAACAGGAAATTTCCGCAGCAAAGACTGCCCTTGAGCAGCTAAAGCATCATATGAATGAGGACAGCGCGGCGCTGGCATTCCTGTCATTTTTGGCGGATTTTGTGCTAACTCGCCGCAATTAGTCCGATTCTGCGCGGCACCTTTGGGTTGCCGTGAACAAGAAAGTGTAATGTCTGGTCCTATGAGCCTCACTCCGACCCAGCGCCCTGTGACCCCGACGCTCGACAAGGTCATCAACCCCGAAGACCTGCGTGCGCTTCAAGACCATGAGCTGCCTGCTCTGGTGAATGAACTGCGTGCCGAGTTGATTGATGCTGTCAGCCATACCGGTGGGCACTTGGGCGCAGGACTGGGCGTGGTCGAGCTTACTGTCGCGCTGCATCGGGTCTTCAAGACCCCGCACGACCGCCTGATCTGGGACGTAGGGCACCAGTCCTATCCGCATAAAATCCTCACCAGCCGTCGGGAGCGTATCCGCACCCTGCGCCAGAAAGACGGCCTGTCTGGTTTTGTGCGGCGCTCGGAAAGCGAATACGACGCCTTTGGCACGGCGCATTCCTCCACGTCGATTTCAGCCGCCCTGGGCATGGCAGAGGGCATGAACATGCGCGGGGATGAAAACGGACAGGTTGTCGCCGTGATCGGTGACGGTGCCATGTCTGCTGGTATGGCTTACGAGGCCATGAACAACGCAGCCGCGGGCAAGGGTCGACTCACCGTCATCCTGAACGACAATGAAATGAGCATCGCGCCGCCTGTGGGCGCCATGTCGTCCTACCTGTCGCGCCTGTCGACCAGCCGCGCCTACCAGGGCCTGCGCGATATTGCCAAGGGCATCGCCGAAATCTTTCCTCGACCCCTGCAGACCGCAGCCAAGCGCGCGGAAGGGTTTGCCCGGACCTACGCCACCGGCGGGACCATGTTCGAAGAATTGGGCTTTTACTACATTGGCCCAATCGACGGTCACAACCTCGACCACCTGTTACCGGTGCTGGAAAACGTGCGCAAAGCCAGCGAGCAGGGTGCGGGGCCGTTTCTGGTCCACGTGGTCACTCAGAAAGGCAAAGGCTACGCGCCGGCGGAAGCTGCAGCGGATAAATACCACGGCGTTGCCAAGTTCGACGTGGTGTCGGGCAAGCAGTCCAAGCCCCCGTCCAATGCACCCAGTTACACCAAGGTTTTCGCTCAATCTCTGATCCGAGAAGCGGAAAAAGACGAACGCGTCACGGCCATTACCGCCGCCATGCCGTCCGGAACGGGACTGGACACCTTTGGTGAGCGGTTCCCCGAGCGCACCCATGACGTCGGTATCGCGGAACAGCACGCCGTGACCTTTGCCGCTGGTTTGGCCTGTGAAGGGATGAAGCCCTTTGTGGCGATTTACTCGACCTTCCTGCAACGCGCTTACGATCAGGTGATCCACGATGTCGCGCTGCAGGGTCTGCCCGTGCGGTTTGTGCTCGATCGCGCTGGTTTCGTTGGTGCCGATGGGCAGACTCACCACGGCGCATACGACATTTCCTATTTGCTGACGGTTCCCGGCATCGTCGTCGCAGCCCCTGCCGATGAAGCCGAGCTGGTCCACATGACCGCAACAGCCGCCGCCTATGATGACGGGCCTTTTGCTTATCGCTTCCCGCGCGGGGACGGTGTCGGCGTTGATATGCCCGGTGACGGCGTACCCATGGAAATCGGTAAGGGTCGGGTCGTGCGCGAGGGAACCGGCATCGCCCTGATATCCTATGGCGCTCGGCTGCAAGATACGCTGCTGGCGGCGGAAAAACTGTCGGCCAAAGGGTTCAACCCGACCGTCATTGACGCCCGTTTTGCCAAGCCGCTCGATACCGCCCTGATCGATCAGACCGTGCGCACGCACGAGGCCGTTGTCACCATCGAGGAAGGGTCCTCGGGTGGTTTTGGCGCTGCTGTGCTGAGCCATCTGGCAGGGTCCGGACAGCTCGACACAGGCTTGAAGATCCGCACGCTGACCATGCCCGACGCCTACATCGACCACATGAGCCCAGCCGATCAGCTGACCGAGGCTGGTCTGGATAGCGCGTCCATCGCCTGCACCGCCCTGCAGCTCATGGGCTGGGACGAAGCCGAGGCCGTGTTGACCATTTCGGCCCTCTCTGCCTGAGATGCGGCTGGATGCGCGGCTGGTTGCGGCGGGAAAGGTGACCAGCCGATCCCGTGCCGCTGACCTGATCAAACGCGGTCTGGTCACGCTGGATGGCAGAAAACTTAAAGCCAGCGACAAGCTGACCACCCCTGACTTTGACCGTCTGGTGGTTGATGACCACCCGTGGGTCTCCCGCGCCGCGCTCAAGCTGGTTGAAGCCTTGCGCCAGTGCCCCGGCTTTGACCCAAGCGGGCACGCGTGCATCGACATTGGCGCGTCAACAGGCGGATTTACCGAAGTCCTGCTGGACGCAGGTGCAGCGCACGTGGTGGCACTGGATGTCGGACACGACCAGCTCCACCCGCGATTGCGCAAAAACGCGCACATCAGCAACCTTGAAGGCTTTAATGCGCGTGATCTGTCACCAGAACTGGTTGCCGAGCACGGCATCACCAGACTGGTCTCTGATGTCTCTTTTATCTCCGTGACCAAGGCCCTGGACCCCGCACTCACAGCGTTGCCTTCCGGCGCGCAAGCGTTGATCCTCGTCAAACCCCAGTTTGAGGTGGGCCGGGAAGGTCTGCAAAAAGACGGCGTGGCCAAAGACCCGGCGAGCGCGCTATCTCTGGTGCGGAGCTGGTTGACTGAAGCGCACCCGGACTGGTCCATCCTGTGGCAAGGGGACAGCCCGATCGAAGGCGGTGACGGTAACCACGAATTTCTGATGCATCTGGTACGGCAATGAGACGGAAACAACGCAAGGGTGGCGGCAAGCAGCTGCAGGGAACCATCGAGAGCATCGGTGGGCGCGGAGACGGCATTCTGACCCCACCACCGGGCGTAGAGGGCCCGATTTTTGTCCCGCTGACCGTTCCGGGGGACGAAGTGCGCGTGCAGACCTCGTCCAAGTCCGCATCCGGCACACAGTCCGAAATCCTTGAACTCTTGAGCGAGGGCGCTGACCGGGTCGACGCCCCTTGCCCGCACTTTGGTGCCTGCGGTGGTTGTCAGTTGCAGCATTGGAGCCTGAGCGCTCAACAGGACTGGAAACTCACGCGCGTTGAAGACGCCATCAGTCGCGCGGGCTATGACCCCGCCCTTGTGTTGCCGCTGGAAAGTGTCGCGGCTGGAACGCGTCGCCGCGCTGAATTCATCGCCCTGCAACCGGCGGGTAAGCCGGTTCAGATTGGCTTTCGCCGGCGGTCCTCGCACTGGGTCGAAGTGATCGAGAGCTGCATGGTTCTCTCCCCGGCCCTGGTCGACGCCCTGCCTCTCTTGCGCGACGGGCTGGACGGACTGATCAGGGACCGTGAAGGGCTGCGCGTCCATATCACGCTCGCCGACAATGGTCTCGACATCGCGCTAACGGGCACAATGGTCGAGGGGTTTGAGACCCAAGACCGCTTGGCGCAGCTCGCCTCAGCCGCAGGGTGGGCGCGACTGACGCACAACGACTTGCCGATCTCCGCCCGCACGGAACCGGTTATCGAGCTGGGCGGTGCCAAGGTTGCCCTGCCCCAACGCGCTTTTCTCCAGCCCTCCACCGATGGCCAGACCATCCTGCAGAGCCTGGTCCTTGCTGCGGTCCCTGATGAAGCCAAGCGCGTCATGGACCTCTATTCCGGTCACGGCACCTTCGCCCTGCCACTGGCCCAGCGCGGCCACAGCGTCGAAGCCTATGAAGGCAGTGAAGACGCCATTGCCGCCCTGCGCGCCGCCGCAAAACAAAGCGGGTTGAGCGTAGAAGCCGCAGTCCGCGATCTCGCAGCTTGGCCCCTCTCCGGCGCGGCACTGAAAAAAGTGCAGGCGGTCGTGATCGATCCACCCCGAGCGGGCGCTAAATCACAGACCGAAGCCTTGGCCGCCGATGGTCCGGCGACGGTTGTCGCGGTCAGTTGCAACCCCTCGACCTTCGCGCGCGATGCCCGAATCCTGCGGGATGGCGGCTATCATCTGGAATGGGTCGCGCCGCTGGATCAGTTTTTGTTTACCGGTCACGTCGAATTGGTCGCACGCTTCTACCGCTGAGGCGTCAGACATCCTATATACAACCCAAGTCTAGCTATTCTGCGTCTCCTGAGGCAGGATGAGCGTGATTTTCGGGCCACTGATGGTTCGAATACCCCCAACTGACTTCTTTCGGAGGACACGATGTCGAACAACTTCGACAATGATCCAATCAGTTACCGCCGCGCCGGTGATGTCGCGGTTGACGCTGGTTTGCGGACCTTCTTCCGGTCCGTCTACAA
>JBMZBW010000108.1:0-8287 GCA_049612785.1 Alphaproteobacteria bacterium
CCGACGAAAGACGCTGCAGCTAAAACAAGCGCGCCCAAAGTGGCGGTAATAAACTTCATTAAATAACTCCAAGAATATAGCCCACCTGTCAGCCAGCAGCAGACAAGTTCACGATTATGAATCGCCTATGCCGCGCGGGTTTTCTTCTGCTTTTGCTATTATGCGAGCTGATTCATGGATGGGAAAAAACCCTGTTGCATCAATGCTTCAGTCGTTTTCGAAACGCTTTGCGAATGGAAAATAGAAGACAGTGTTATGCGCGGTCCCTAAGCAACTTGAGAATCAGCATGAAGACCTAAACGAATCGGAACATGAAACCCAATCCGAGTCCCTTGTGGGTCACTGATAAATTGGTTTGCCTGAAACCGGTTTGTCATCTCTATTAACGCGCCGATCCCGGTTTCTGTTTGGAAGGAATCTCAATGTCCAATCTCCCTGTTCTCGGCTGTGCCATGGAGCTGCACAACCTGGAGAATCTCATTCCTTGGGTGCTGGAAAAAGACCGTGATCTGGAAATACAGGACGGTTACCACGCCTTCGTGCTGGACAAGACCGCCGACAAGGTTGCCGACCGGGTGAAAGAACTGCTTGGCTCTTCCTATAAAGGGCGTTTGGGGCTTCATGGGCCTTTTTACGGCTTTGACCTCGACAGCGTAGACCCCGCCATCCGCAAAGTGGTGCGAATGCGGTTGGAGCAGGCTTTGAAAATGGCAAATCGCATGGGCGCTGATCAGATGGTCCTGCACTCACCACTGACACTGTGGGACCATGACAACATGCTCTACACCGGCTACGAGGCCGGCAAAATTGGTCTGATCCAGGACTCCATGGGCGACGCCATCAAAATGGCGGAAGACATGGGCATTACGATCGTCCTCGAGAATATTCAGGATCTGGACCCGAAATGGCGGGTCCAATTGATCGAAACGCTTGGCTCTGATCGTGTAAGAACCTCAATCGATACCGGACACGCCCATTACATGCACGGGCGCTTTGGCGCGCCGCACGTGGTTGATTACATCGCTGCTGCCGGAAACATGCTCGAACATGTTCACCTGCAAGACACGGACGGTGCTGGTGACCGACACTGGGGGATTGGCGAAGGCGAGCTGCCCTGGTTTCCGATCTTTGAGGCTCTGGGCAAGCTGACCAGCAACCCGCGTCTGATTATGGAACCGCGTGATGTGCCCGCGGCACCGCGCCATGCGGCTTGGGCCGAAGCCCAGGGACTGGCGCAGTAACGGCATGGCCAACAAAGCCGAAAACAAGACCCGGCCCACCGACGGCAGCATCGAAGAATTCCTCAACAACGTCTAGCATGCGGGCCGACGGGAGGATAGTTTCGAGATGCTGGAAATCATGACCCGGCTGTCAGGCCATAAACCTGTGCTTTGGGGCAGCATCATTGGCTTTGGCCAGTATCACTACCGTTATGAAAGTGGGCGCGAGGGGGACATGTTCCTCACCGGCTTCTCCCCGCGCAAGACGGCGCTGACCGCTTACATCATGGGCGGCTTTACGGCCTATGATGACCTCATGTCCAAGCTCGGCAAATACAAGATTGGTAAATCATGCCTCTATATTTCTCGGCTTTCCAACGTTGATCGAGGCGGACTGGAAGACCTGATTAGTCAATCGCTGACCTATATCCGTGACAAATACCGGGTCGAATGAAATCGCGGCCTTGGCGCGCACTGGTCACCTGCCCTTTGACGCCATGATTTGTCACCAAAGAGTGCAGAAGCCTATTGAAAATCCTATTTGCATTTTAGAAAAACTATTTAAGGTAATAAGACATATTGCAAAAAGGGTAATTTTAATAGTTTCATAATCTTATGATGGTTTTAGATGCTTGGCATGCAGACAGTAGGTTTTGCCTAGTGGACCATGACGTCAAATCAGTGACCTAAATCTTGCTTTCATTGCTGCTGATTTCGAAGTCCTCAAGGCAATGTCGAAGGATCTACAGACTGGGATTCTGAGCCGTCAGACCCATCACCTGACGTCAATCGGGCATTATTTCACAATATATTTCAGTTGCTTAATGAAGTGCTCCGCCCTGGTCTCAAGATTTTGTTTCAACGGGCCTGCGCCTATGAACATAAAGCTGAGCCGGTGAGGTTGGTAGATTGCTCTCTACGCCATCATACCCATCAGTCCGACAGCACGCGAATACGCTTTATATTTGTAAATATCAAAATTTCTTCTCTCTTTTGGAAAAGTGGATTTTCATTTGCTTGAAGTTCATTCACCGAACTTCGGAGTGAAAAAACACTAATTCGCGCCAGCACCGCCTGAACGGATGCCTGCAACACTCTGAAGTCTTCAAAGGGTGAAGACGTTTTCTTTCACCTTCCGGTGCAGACAAGAGCTTTTTTGGAGCAAGAGATGAAAACCAAATTGTTGCTTGCTGGCGCTTCCGTGCTGGCATTAACGTGGTCGGTGTCGACCCAGGCAGAAAATGTTGGCGTGGGGGTCTTGGAGCCTCAAGCTGTCCTGCATGTATCCGGCGACGTCGGAAACGCAAATGACGTCATACTGGAAAACCTGAACGCCTATGACGGTGTGGACGATACTGAAAACGTTCTGTTGATCGACGAAGACGACGGTCAGCGCGTGAAGACGGTCCCTTTAACCTCGTTGACCAACTCCAGCTTCAGCTTTGATGGTGGAACGAATATTCTTTCCATCACGGAGGGTGGTGTCACAAGAACTGTAGATCTTTCTGATCTCCAAGATTCGATCAATGACACAAACACGACAATCGTAAGTTTAGATTACGCTGCGGACACCAACATCTTAACGATCGTAGACAGCGATCTGAACCAATTTGATGTCGACCTCACCGATTTAGAAGACGCATTGACTGCACTCAATCTCGGTAACAGCGACTTGGTACAGACCCCGACTGATACCGTGCGGACCTATGACATAAGCGGTCAAACCCTTAACTTTACCAACGGCGCATTTATTGTCGGCGACTCCCCTCGCGCAGCAGGCACCGAATCCCATTTTCAAAGCGTATCAGTGCATGCGGGAAGAGGTTATGTCGAGACGCCAGCTGTTTACACACATATCATTGAGGCGCTTTCAGAAACAGGCGGCAAATCAACGGGTATAGCTGTTGGTCAAGATGGACACTTTAACGCCACCGCAGACCAAATAACCCTGTTCACTGATGGAGCTCCACGCTTGAACGTGGACGCAAATGGAGCGCTCAATTTTTCTGAATACGGAGCGAACAATGCAACGGTCTCCGGGAACGCTACCAACGACAAGTACCTCACCGTTAATAGTGCTGGTGACGTTCGCGAAGTTGATGCGCCGATCGATACAACCGTGTCCAATACAGGCGCAACCCTGGATAACACGACAAACGTCCTGACGATTTCCGATGAAACTGGCGATGTGACAGTGGATATCTCAAGCGTGGATACGGACACTTTCGTCTCGTTCGCTACGCCCCTGACCGCGCCAGCCGTCGACGGAACCACCACCAAAATCTACCCCTACACCGCTGCGGACGGCTCTTCCGGTCAGCTGACATTTGATGACCAAAACACTGACCAATCCGCGACCCTGACTGACAACTTGAACGGCAGCTACACCTTTCAGCAGACCGTCATTGCCGGTCAGCCAATCGCTTTCCAGCCTATTGTCATTGACACCATTCAAAACACCGCCGCCTCGCTGGATGCACAGAACGTCCTGACCATCACCGACGAGGCTGGCGATGTGACAGTTGATCTGTCTGCAGTTGATACAGACACAACAGACCTCGACTGGGCAGTTTCCAGTTCTGCTTCTGATCTCTCCGCGGCAATCGGCGACAGTATCTACACCAACGGGAATGTAGGCATTAACACCAACGTACCGTCCTACCCTCTGGTCGTTGATACCGCCTCCACGCAAAACGCCTTGGTTGTCCGTGAAGCAATCGAAGGCGGACAGACGCTGGGTCGTGTCGGTGTTGGTACCGATACTCCGGGTTACTCATTGGACGTTAGCGGCGATATTCGTGCCACGGGCAACATCTACTCAGGTGATCAGTTCCTCGCATCAAATTTCTTCCAAACCTCTGACCGACGCCTGAAGACTGAAATTGAAGGGTTCAACCGTGGTCTGGAAATCCTGCGTCAGATGAGTCTGGTCTCCTACCGCTACAATGGTTTGGGCTTGCCAACCAATACGGAGCGGCTTCACTACGGCGTCCTCGCACAGGAGCTGCAGGACATCGATCCAGAGTTGGTCGGGTCTTTCTACTCCCCTGAAGACAACATGGATTACCTGACAGTAAACGTCCAATCCATGACCTACGTGCTGGCCAATGCGCTGCAGCAGCTTGATGCGGAAAACGCCCGGATCACAGCCGTTCTGCTGGACTCCGAAGCACGCATCTCGCGTCTGGAAAAGCGCCTCCGCCTCATGGAAGCCCGCCTCGGCGTCTCTGATCAGTAGGCCCCGCCTTCTTTGGCGCTCAAGTCGTCCCCCAACGAGCGCCAAAGGCTGATCATTGCAACCGGGCAGGTCCGAAAAGGCCTGCCCGGTCCCTTTCAAAAGCAATGCTATATCGAATTGATCTGAAATGAGCCACTTGTTCGTCCATCGCCACCAGCTGGTTTCGACTGCTCTGATAATGGCTGGCTGCCTCCTCGCGGCTTCGCTGTGCTCAGCGGATGTCGGTATTGGGACCGAAGTCCCTAATGCGCGATTGCACGTAGTGGGGGAAGACGCGCAAACGGGACAGGATTTACGCATCGAAAACCTCGACCCGCCGCAAGATAGCGATGATATCCGTATTGTTGTGGCTGATGAGCAAGGCTTTTTCTACACGATTGCGCCGGATGAATTGGCGTTGAATCAAGGTGACCCCACGTCCACCCCTGTATCCGGCGACGACGATTGGCGCGCTTCGGACGTGGGAACGGAACTGACAATCGACAGCGCCATTTATACCAACAATCGCGTTGGTATTGGCGTGCCGATCCCCGCCTATGAGCTCGACATCGACGGCGATATTCGAGCCACGGGCTCTTTGTTCGCCTCAAACCACGTTATCACTCACGCCACTTTTGCGACGTCTGACCGGCGATTTAAGCGCGATATCAAGAACTATGATGATGGCCTCGACCACATTCGCGCCCTGCAACCGAAACGGTTTCGTTACACAGTCAATGCGCCGGGCGCGCCGAGCGATGAGGTGTTCTACGGACTGATTGCGCAAGAAGCGGAAAGCATCGATCCCAATCTGGTCCGACGCTTTGAATTACCTTTTGCTTCTCCGCAGCAAACCGACCCTACCTATCTGGGCGTCGATAGTCAGCGCCTCGTGTTCACGTTGATTTCAGCTGTCAAAGCGCTGGATGAAAAAGACCAGGAAATCGATGCGTTGCGCGTGCGGGTTGAAGCGCTTGAAGCGTTGAACTCCACATCCGAACAAACGCCTTTGAACCGTTTCAACCAAGCAATTGGCCGATTTCTACACAAAACCGAATCAAACGGTCTCCAGCCTAATCGCTGGAGCACGTTTTTGAATCCAACCCATTCCACGTTAAAAACACAGGGGAATTTCTGATGAAACTGCTGTCACTGGCTCTTTTGGCCCTGGGAGCTCTCGCACTTCCCAATGGTGCGCAGGCTCTTACCGTTTCAATTCTGTGGGACGCGTCCAACAAGACGGGTTCCAGCTGGTCCGAGCATGTCCAAACCGGTCTTGCTCTTTCTCTGGACAATGATGAAGAGATCGAAGTTCGCGCGCCGGTTGCCTATCAGGGCTCAAGCGGCTTTGCCGAGGCGGTATCCGAATTGAATGCCGACGTCATCATTACGGACTTGGCCGAGGCCAGCGACCTTTTCGAAACGGCAGACGCCAAACCGCTGTTCATCAACCTGAGTCCTGTCATTGCAGACACATGCAATCGCGATACGGTGCATCTGGCAGGCGACGTTGCAATCGGGCGACTGGCTGCGATTTACATGAATGGCCTGGACGCACAGCGAACCTTTGCTTTTGTGAAGGAAAATGACGAAGGCAAGAAGCATCTTGAAGACTTCCGGCGCGCCTTTACCGGCGGTCTAGGCGGTGCTGCGTTTGCGCAGAAAGATCAATCCGATTTCGACAACGAAATTGCAATCCTCCGGGTCACCAAGGCCGATGGCGCTTATTTTGACCTCGAGGGTGAAGCGCTCTACGGCTATCTGGATGCCTTTGCCAGCGGAGTTGTTTCCGAAAACCTCAGTACTGTGACGACCTCAAAAATCGATTATGACCGGCTGTCCGAAGAAACCCGCAAAGCACTGGGCTCCATGACCCTGGTATCAGCGTGGAACCCGGATACCGTGGACGCCGCTGACTTTAAAGCAGCCTTCAACACCCGCCTTGGTGAGGACCCCAGCTTTGCCGGCCTCATGGGTTATGAAGCAGGCGATCTTTTGACGCGCGCGATGACAGGCAGTCAGGAATCGCTGTTTGACAATGTCGTCGCTCTATCTTGGCAATCACCGCGTGGCCCGGTTTCCTTTGACCCCCATGGTTACGCCATCGTGCCGGTGGGCGCCTACAGCTTTACTGAGGCCGCACTGTCGCTCAAGGGGCGGATTTCAGTCCCAACGCAGCACGCCTGCAACGCCAGTTAAGGTCGGACGGGGAATCCACTGCGGTGAACAGGGACTTGCTGCCCAGGCGCGGCGTTCGACGCTTGAGGCTGCTTGGCGCTCTTTACCTGATTCTGGCTGTTGTTGGCCTGTCTTTGCCAGTGGCGGAGGCGCAGGTCATCAACACGGGTCCCTTGTTCATTTCCAGCAATGAAATCGTCACCATTGAGAACGATTTCATTCAGGCCGACCGCTCACAGCAAACCACCAATCAAGGAACCCTGCTGATATCCGGCACCCTTCGCTTCGTTGATGGCGTGATCAACGAGGTGGGTGGTATTCTGCACGGTGGTTGGTTTCAACAACCCGGCGAGCCTCAAGAAAGGCCCGATTTTCACACAATTTTTCGCGCTGGTGCCCAAGCTGCGAACCCCAGCGCGGCATTGGATGGCGGCGGGACCGACGCCCTGATTGACGGTCCGGTTCGCCGCACGGGTGGGGGAACATTCGTATTTCCAACCGGGGACGTCAGCGCGGGGCAAGCCTACCGAGGGCTACTTGGACTAGAGGCCCCTACCAACGCAGGGGATGTCGATGTTCTCTATTTTTGGCGCGACGGGTTGCAGGACTTCGGCGCTCGACTGGGGACCCTTTTGCTCGGGGTTACAGACCGGGAATACTGGCGCGTGTGGTCCGATGAAGCGATCCATGTGTCGCCCATGTACGAAGGAACCAGCGCCATTGGTGCGCTGCTGGATAGCGCACCACAGAACGCCCTGACCCACCTCACTTTGGCCGGTTGGGATGGGAATCAGTGGGTGGATCTAGATGGTCAGGCGGGCAGTCGCTCCAGCCTTTCCAGCGGTTTTGTCACGTCACACCTGGACCAGCCCCGCGCCTTTCTAGCTTTGACCCTCGCGGTAAGGCTGGAAGGTGATGGCGACAGCGACGGCGACGGCGTTTCTAACGACACAGAATGGGATGCCGACGGTGATGGTCAGGGACCTGACGACAGTGATGGTGATGGCACCCCTGATTACCTTGATACCGATGACGACAATGATGGGTTCCCCACGCGTGATGAAGACTGGGACCAATCCGGCTCATCCATTGACGATGATAGAGATGGCGACGGAATACCGGACTATCTTGACCCGGCAGCAGGCGATGCAGTGCGGCTTTGGGTTACCAAGTCGGCCAGCCGGGATACACTGTCCGTCGGTGAAACGATTGTCTGGACTCTGACTCTGGAAAATCGCTCTCCCTTTGCGGTGGTCGCTACCCTGATCGACGTTCTGCCAAAGGGATTGGCAACAGACCCAGCAGCGTTGCGGACGGAAACTCAGGGAGAATTTGGACTTCCAGAAGCGGAAACGCTGACCACGATCCGTCACCCACAGCTGAAGCCAAATGGTATTGTCCTGCATTGGCCAGATTTACAGCTTGCAGCCGGTGAAACCCATCAGCTGCAGTTTCGCACTCAGGCGACAATCGGCATGGACGCGGGCAGCCACACGAATTTTGCTTATGCCATGACGGGCAGCGCGCCTTCTCGTGCGTTTTCCAATTTAGCCTCCCAAACCTTTTCCCTGAAGCAGGATCAGCAGCTTGCCTGTGCCACGGTGATTGGGCGGGTGTTCAACGACAAAAACGCCAACGGCGCGCCAGATCCCCTTGAGCCGGGGATTGCGGG
>JBMZBW010000109.1:0-8221 GCA_049612785.1 Alphaproteobacteria bacterium
TGCATCAGTTGGGTATTCCCTGCCAGGTGTTCGAAGCGGCTGAGGAGCCTCGGCCACTCGGTGTAGGGATCAACATTCAGCCCAATGCCGTCCGGGAGCTGTTGGCGCTCAATATCACGGAGGAAGAGCTGGATGGCATCGGCATTCAGTCTCGGGAATGGGCTCTGGTGGGGCTGAATGGAAACGATATCTATGCAGAGCCACGCGGCTTGTTAGCCGGATACAAGTGGCCACAATACGCCGTGCATCGTGGCGAGCTGCAAATGCTGCTCTACCGCAAAGTTCTTGAGCGCCTTGGCCCCGATGCCGTCAAAACCGGCCATCAAGGTAGCGGCTTCACCCAAGGTGACGACGGAACAATTCAAGCCCATTTCACCCTCAAGCCCAGTGGCAAGACCGCCAGCTACACGGGGAAGCTTCTGATCGGTGCAGACGGCATCAACTCGGCCATTCGCGCCCAGATGCACCCAGATCAACCGCCGATCCACTGGGGTGGAACGATCATGTGGCGCGGGGTCACGCGGGCAAAGGCTGCGCGTACGGGGTCTACTTTCCTTGGGTTGGGCACCGAAGAACGCCGACTGGTGATCTATCCCATCAGTCAACCCGACGAGAACGGCCTCTCTCTGATCAACTGGATCGCAGAAATCCGAAATGCCTCAGAAGAGGAATGGCAAAAGACCGGCTGGTTCAGTCAGGTCGCCATATCGGACTTTTTGCACTTTTTCACCGATATGAAATACGATTGGCTCGACGTGCCGGGGCTGATTTCTCAGGGCGAAGTGGCTTACGAGAACCCCATGATCGACCGGGATCCGGTTGAAACGTGGGTCAGCGGCTCCGTGCTGCTGCTCGGCGATGCAGCACACCCCATGTATCCAACCGGCTCCAATGGGGCGAGCCAAGCCATCGTTGATGCTCGTCAGCTTGGCGCGGCGTTCCTCGAACACGGGTTGAACCCAACAGCCCTGAAGACCTTTGACGCGACTTTCAACGCCCCGATCAACGATGTGGTCCTTCGTAACCGCGGGGATGGTCCTTTTGGCTTGCTGGGGCTTGTTGAGGAACGCTGTGGCGGTGTGTTTGATGATATCGAAGACATCCTCCCCACCGAAGAACGAACCGCTTTCATGAAACGCTATCAGACCGCAGCCGGTTTCGCCCGTGATACGCTGAACAGCGCGCCGCCCATCATTGAACCCGGCAGCCGACTATAGGAAGCCCGCTTATCATGTCCGACACGCTAAAAGCCCAAATCGCCGAGCAATTCGGCACACCCTGCATGGTCATCGACATGGACCGGGTCGAGGCCAACATTGCCGCGGCCCAAGCACGCTGTGACGCTGCCGGCGTTGCCAACCGACCGCATATCAAAACCCACAAATCACCGGTTCTGGCTCAAATGCAGATCGATGCCGGCGCGCAAGGCATCACCTGTCAGAAACTGGGTGAGGCGGAAGTCATGGCGCAGGCTGGCATCACCGATATTCTGCTGGCCACCAACCTGATTGGCGCGGCGCGTTCGGGCCGACTGGCTGCGCTTCAACGTCAAGTGCCGCTCAAGGTCTGCGCGGATAACCCGGTTAGCCTGAGCGCCTATTCCGCTGCGGCGGAGGCCGCTGATCGGCCCCTTAACGTGCTGATTGAGTGCGATACGGGTCTGGAACGCGCCGGAGTAGAAACGCCTGCTGAAGCCTTGGCCCTTGCCGCGCAGATCAAAGATGACCCATGGCTGAACTTTGAAGGTCTGCTGTTCTATCCGCCGCTTGATGGCTGGCCCGCTACTCAAACCTTTTTTGACCGGGTGCATCAGGGTTTGGCCGAGTTGGGCCTGCAACCCAATATAGTTTCCACGGGCGGCACACCAAATTTCGCCAACGTGGGACAGCTCAAGGGCGCAACGGAGCATCGGGCGGGAACCTGCATCTTCAACGACCGCATGATGATCGCTGCTGAAATGGCGACCTTGGAAGACTGCGCGCTGCATGTTTTTGCGACCGTCGTCAGTCGTGGAGGCGCTGAGCGTGGTATTCTTGATTCAGGCTCCAAAACCCTCACAAATGACAGCGGGGGTCTGGACGGTTACGGCTTGATCCTCGAACACCCAAACGCACGGATCCATAAATTCGCTGAAGAGCACGGGTTCCTCGATCTCTCCAACTGCGAGCCTAAGCCGGAAATCGGCGAAATCGTGCGCGTGGTGCCAAACCACGTTTGCGTTGTGGTCAACATGGTGGATCAACTGGTCATGGTTCGCGGCGAGACGATCCTTGGCACCCTCCCCGTTGCGGCGCGCGGTCTGCTGGTCTGAAGTCAGACTTTTAAGGCCAAAGCCCCTAGCCCTTCCCCTGCGACGATCTAACTCAGCACTGAGACGTTTGTTAAACAGGGATCAGCAGCATGAACCGACTATCACCACTTTGGATCACCCTTTGGGTTGCCGTTGGACTGTCGGTTCTGGCGACGCTTTCGATCCTGCTGCTCAACCCGATTTTACGCCAGATTGAGCTGCTGCCGGATCAGGGTGCCGCCTGGTATTACTGGAAACTGCCGGAGCCGACGTTCTGGACCCGCGCGACGGCGTGGGGGTTCTATCTGGCGCATCAGTTGTTCTTCTGGGGGCTGATCCGCTGGGCCATCAAGAACCGTGAAAAGCTCAAAGATCGCCGGATCATGCATCCGGTGAACTGGATCGGTCTGGCAGGAACCGGCTTTTTCGTCGCTCTGCACTACGTTCAAACCGCCGTCTGGTACGACGGCCTTGCGCAGGATACGTCGGTCTTTTCGTCCCAGCTCTCCGTCATTTTCCTGCTGGTGATCGTATTGATCATGGAAGCGCCACGACGGGGCATTGCCTTTGGCTATGGGGGTAAATGGCTCGCACCGGCCCGCCAGTGGCTGATCCGCTATCACGGCTATTACTTTGCTTGGGCCGTGGTCTACACCTACTGGTTTCACCCCATGGAAACCACACCGGGCCACCTGCTTGGGTTCCTGTACACCTTCCTGTTGCTGCTTCAGGGCGCTTTTGTCTTCACGCGTGTCCATACCAACAAATGGTGGACGGCCATCCTTGAAGTGTCCGTTCTGGTCCACGGCGTGACCGTCGCGCTGGTCGCGGGTCAGGAGTTCTGGCCCATGTTCTTCTTTGGCTTTGCTGCCTTGTTTGTGGTGACGCAAATGCACGGTCTTGGCTTGCCCAAGTGGGTGCACTGGATCGTTTACGCAGCCTTCTTGGGCGGGATCTGGTGGGTTTACTCAGACCGCGGCTGGGGCAACATCAATGAAGTCTTCCGCATCCCGATCATCGACTATGGACTGGTCGTTATTCTGGGCGGCGCGCTGGTTCTGGTTCTGTGGCTCATCCGCAGACGCCAACGCGCCAAATCGTCGGATTGAGGCTGCCTAAGCAGCCTCGCTCTGACTGCCTTCTTGCTGTGCAAAGAACGAGGTTCCTTTGGGCACCTCGGGCAGTTCCATCTCATAGCTGGAACACCGAATGCGCCCGGTTTCCACACCGCTGACAAGCTCATGGGTCAGCGTGCTGGGCAAGGCGTTGGGGCTGAGTTCTCGTGCGTCTTCGGCGTAGTAAGTGGTGATGTAAAGCGTCCGTGAGCTGTCTGACAGGTTCGGCGCAGAGCCGTGCAACAGGCTGGAGTGCATCAAGCAAACCGAACCGGCTTTCCCGACACAGGGAACAACCTGATCCTTGAACTCTTCCATGACTTCATCAGCGACCGCGCCGGTAAAGCGGCCATTGTGCCAATGGGTATACAGCGGCCCTTTGTGCGACCCCGGCACCACCTCCAAAGGCCCATTTTCCAGCGTAACTTCGTCAATGAACAACAGGCAGGTGATGATGTCGTCGTTGGTCATGGGCTGGAAGTTAAAATCCTGATGGAACAGAACCTTGGTCGCCGTTCCGGGAAGCTTGGAATTGACCTTCCCATGATGAAACCGCAGGTTTTCACCGATCAGGTCACCAACCACCTCAACAGTACGCGCTGACCGCATGATGCCGGCATAAACGTCCGAAACTTCCTCGGGCGATTGAACCCGGCGCAGGCCCGGTGTTTCGGCGTTGTGGCCGGGCTGCAGGTCAAATCGTTTCCGACCGTCCAGCGTTTCGCCGTAATCGTCCTCGTGCTGGCGGCTTTCCTCGACCCACTCGTCAAATGTCGCTCGAAGGGCCGACAGTTGCTCCGGCGTCACCGCGTCTTCAACAACCAAAACTCCATCCCGCCAAAAGGCGTCATACTGTTCCTGCGTCAACGTTTTCATCGCGTGGCCTTTCCAACCTCCATATTAATGGTTTCTGGTTTACGTTATTTCACTGGAAAAGGCCGTCTGGCGTCAAAGCGACGTTGTTTTGTTGCGCTCTAGCACGTCTGCGCCCTGTTGCTTCATGAAGTGCAGCAAATCGATGAAAATCCAGTTTTCAGCCAGTTTGTCTCCAGACCGCCGATACAGATCGATGACACGAAATTCGAGTGTTTTTTCACTCGCAGGCAACCCCATAAAGCCTCCAGTGTGCGTGGCCGTGAAGTTCGGCCAGCCAAAGAACCCGCCATACTCGCCTTCTGCCATCCGGCAGATATGGCCCGTGCCGGAACGATTGGCGAAAGCAGCCCGAAACGGACCGGAATGCTGCTTGGCGTAACGCTCGATGGTGTACGTCGCACCAATGCCCGTTGGACCCCACCAGAGCATGTCGTCATGCCATGTCAGCGCCAATTCTTCTTCCAGCGACAGCGGGTGATTCCACTGCCCCAGATCGCTGATCATCCGATTGATCGCGGCCAGTGTTGCAGCGCCTTCGTCCGGATCCTGTGCATCGTACAGCAGGCCCGTATGGGTCATGGGACCGGGTTGAACCAACTGGGCTGCGGTTTGGGGAGGGAATGGGTTCTGTCCAGCCTGATCCATCAAGTGCGGCAGATCGAAGTAAAAGGCGATTTCGGTGATTTGACCGCCCTCAACCCGCAGAAACTCGCAATAGCGCAGCATGCCGATTTTGCCCGTAGGCCGAATGCCGAACAAAGGGCTGTCGAACAAACCCATAAGATGCCCCATGGACGCCACCCAAACCGAACCATCGCTGTCGTCGGACAGGCTGTTTTTCCCGGCGAAGAAAATATCCATGCGCCGCTGCATCCGGGTCAGACTGGTCTTCAGGGGCGACCAAACGGTTTCGCCAATCCCTGCAGGATTACCGTTGATCTCGCCAAAGGGGTGGAATCCGCGCCAGATCACATCGGCAGACAGATACCGCTCCATCACCAACCCGGCCCCGTCCGGCCCCGCATCATCCAGGGCCGAGTAGTAGTCCAGAACCAGTTTTTTTGCGTTTTGAAAGCTCACGGGTTGCTCCAGTTATAGCTTCGGTGCATTTGAATACGTATGCAAATTGTCCTTGCCAAAGCAGCTGAGATTTGTCCACCACTCAATCGCACCTGCGGCCAACTGCCAACTTCGACCGCCCCAACCATATCAAGACTGAATAGCATTCAACAAATCAGCATTTGAACAGTCTGAGTGAAGACCAGACGATTGCTGCAGATCAGAAGGACTGAAAGATGCGCGGCTTTGACGAAAAATATCAGGATTTGCCAGACTATATCCTGAAGTGCACACACCAGATTTGGGAAAGCCGGGATATCGCGGCTATCGAATGGCACTACGCCGACACTATCCAGATCCGAACCCCAATTGCGTACTCCGAAGGCAACCGTTCGGGTATCACCAACACCATGGAAACCCTGTTCGAGTTTCCTGATCGTCAACTGTTTGGCGAAGACGTGATCTGGTCCGAACATGACGAATACGGCTACCTTTCCTCCCACCGTATCGTCTCGGAAGCAACGCACCTCAACCACGGTATGTTTGGCCCCGCCACCGGAAAGCGGCTGCGGTTTCGGACAATTGCGGATACCAACTGCATCGAAAATGCTGTTCACGAAGAATGGTTGGTTCGGGATTTGGGAGCCATGGCGCGTCAGATCGGCCTGCATCCCCGTGACATGGCCCTGCAGATGATCGAAGCCGAAGGTGGCCCCAGCGCTGCCCGTCACCCCTTCACACCCAAAGACGACAAGCCGGGCAAATACAAATCCAGAGGTAACGATAATGAGTGGGGGCAGCGTGCGGGAGATGTGATTTCGCGGATGATGCGCGCCGAGTTCTCCGTCATCACCGAAACCTACGACCGCGGGTGTCAACTCGAATACCCCGGCGGCGTCAGCGCCCATAGCACCGCGCCCGCAGAAGCGTTTTGGCTGGGGCTGAGATCCGCGTTTCCAAATGCCGAATTCGGTATAGATCACGCCATTGGCCGCGAAGACCCCATGATGCCGCCACGCGCCGCGATCCGCTGGCACCTGACCGGCAAGCATGAAGGCTGGGGCAGCTTTGGCGCGCCCAGCGGTGCAGAGGTTCATGTCATGGCGACAACCCATTTTGAGTTTGGTCCCTGGGGCATCCGTCGCGAATGGACGGTCTACGACGAGGTATCCATCTGGAAACAAATCCTGCTGAGCAAGCTCAAGGACTCTGCACAGTGACGCCCCTCCTGCTTTTGCCGGGCATGATGTGCGATGAACGGTTGTTTGCTCACCTGGTTGAGGCAGACGGCAGGCAAAGGGAAAGCCATTGCGCGGACCTGACTGGGCACGATGACTGGTCAGATCTGGCTGCGAGCGTGCTGGATCATGCACCGGCGGTTTTTGATGTTATTGGCGTCTCCATGGGCGGTGCTCTGGCCTTGGAACTCTGCGCGCTGGCACCGGAGCGGGTGCGGCGGGTGGTGGTCCTGGATGCCAATCCCCACGCTGATACACCCGAGAAGCGTCAGGGTCGGCTAGACCTGCTTGATGCCTTGGATGCCGAAGGTCTCGAAGCGCTCATGCAGAACCGCCTGTTCCCCAATTATCTGGCAGAAAGCCGCGATGATCCTGCGCTGATCGCCCTGTTCTGGAGCATGGCGGAGCGCTTGGGGGACAGCGTTTTTCGTCGCCAAAGCCATGCACTTCTGAGCCGAAAGTCACGCCTGCTCGATCTCGCAGACTTCGACAAACCAGTCCTGATTTTGCGCGGTGCCGAGGACCGGATTTGCCCCCGCAGCTACCACACCGACATGGCCGAAGCGCTGCCCAACACCCGCTTTGAAGAGATTGCCAATGCGGGACACCTACCCGGTCTGGAAGCACCCGACGCAACCACAAAATTGATTCAGGATTGGCTCCGATGATTGATACGAACGCAGAAACCGCCTTGATCGAGAAAATCCGCCAGTACGATACACCGACGATTTGTAACGCCATCGAAATCGCGCAAGGCGGGCGTGGTTTCAACGCTTTTACGAAGCGGACCATGTTCAGTTCTGAACCGACCGCTCCACCCGTTGTGGGCTTTGCCCGCACTGCCCGGTTGCGAAGCAACACCGCACCCACAGCACCGCTGGAAGAGGTCAAAGCGCTCCGCATGCAGTATTTCCAATATCTCGCTGCAGAGCCTCGGGCCAGTGTGGTGGTCATCGAGGATCTCGATGGCGACGAGGCGCAGGGCGCGTGGTGGGGTGAAATCCACACGGCGGTCCACAAGGCCATTGGGCTGTCTGGTGCCTTGACCAACGGTCTGATGCGGGATTTGGGGAGCCTGGAGCCCGGATTTCAGGTCATCGCAGGCGGCATCGGTCCGAGCCACGCGCTGATCCACGTGGAAGACTTTGGCGAACCGGTTGATATTTTTGGAATGCGGGTTACGCCCGGCGATCTGGTGCATGCCGACCTTCACGGTGCGGTGGTTGTGCCGCCCGAAGTCTACACCGCCCTGCCCGGCGCAATCGACAAGCTGCTAGAGCTGGAAACCTACATTCTCGAACCCGCACGAAAGCCCGGATTTAACGTGGAAAAACTCGCGGAGGCTTGGGCAGACTATGAAGCCCACCGCGCGCAGTGAACTCAGCCTACCGGTTGAGCGTTCTTTCCATCTGCTGCAAAGCAGACAGGATGCGGTCACACAGGCTTTCGGCGATTGACGGAAGACGGCGGTCTTCCTGATAAATAATGTGAATGGGGAAGCTGACCGCCGGTTCGAACGGCAGAAAAATCACTTTTTCCCCTGAGTAATGCGCCGCAGAAATCGGGTCGACCAAACCGATACCGTTCCCGGCTTCAACCAAAGCCAGCACGGGAGCCGATGATGAAGCGAAGTGCTTTGTATG
>JBMZBW010000110.1:0-4417 GCA_049612785.1 Alphaproteobacteria bacterium
ATAGCAGAGTGCAGGCAGTTATTGATGGACAGGGCATTGCCTTGTGGGATGACTTAGTCGCTCCGGAAATCAAAAGTGGGCAGCTAGTAGAGTTGACAGATCGCAAGCTTGATACATCGGGTTATTATCTTGTTTTCACAAAAGAGCCGCATGCAACTCAGGTACAGGCAATGATTGATTGGTTATTCGCACAGACAGCAATTTAGCAGTCAAACGCCACGCGTGCGAGATTTAAAAACACACCAAACGTACACTTTTTTGCTGTGTTTGTTTGTTGGGATCGGGGGTGGAAACTTTGTCTTGAACCTAGTGAAAAAACATAGTGATTTAGATAGATAAGGCATAATCATCTTTATAAATCTAAATAGCTTTTTGTATTGTTGGTGTTTGAGTAAATCCTGCTCCCGCAACCAAAATAAACTACAAGATTACAATGACCTAGCGCCCTGAGGGGCGCTCCTTGCGTTTTGGCACTCTAAGAAATTGCTGCGTTCGTTGCCGCTTTTTAAGTTTCCCTGACGTCCGTCGAATCTCTGATCGACGGAAAAGCCAGTGATAAAGCTTTACCTGAAGCGCATACTCCCGCACCAATCATAGCTTGACTGTTCCCCGCGCTAAGCATTCCTTTGAGGTGTCGGCCATCTTGTTTGAGGGGTTACTTAGCTCAATCCAAACATATGAAACGCGGCAGGCTCAGATAAGGCCCTCGATCGTAGGGCCCCTGCGTCTCGAACCACGGGCCTCCAGTGTTAGTCTTGTAAATTTATTCGGCAGTAATTTTGTTTGCCACATCTAACTGATGAAACAGACATTGCCTTCGCCAAGCACTAACGGCTGTTTTGCGGACAAAGCGGCCTTGCGCACCTGCGGCTATTTCTGACGCAGCGACAGTCCGCTGGTGCGGCAAAGAAAATATCACGAAAGGGCATCCGTAACCGAAGCAGCCTTTGGAAAAAGCGGATCTGAGCGGAACTGTAGTTTTTAGTTTGCCAAGGTCCGCTTACTGATGTTTGAAGCAGCTTGCCGCATTGCGGCGATGATCGACTTAATTTCTTTTCAGCTCAGACTCTTATCCAGAAATGACTTCGTGTAGTCGATAAAGTTTGAAACCTCTTCAGACGACCCAACCAAACTATGCGACCCAACTATCAATGTGTCTGCGGGAAGAACTTTGTCCAGCGGCCTCCAAACTGTGCGTAGAGAAGACACGTCATAACCGATGGAAAACAGCACGGTTCGAATTGATACGAAGCGGCCTGTTTCGACCAGGTTTTTGATCATGCTGGTGGAGTTTGTTTCGATCCAGGGCTGAATGTCGTGCTTTAGTGATTGGATGAGCCTGCGAACTTCATCGTATACCGGAGCTGCCACAGACGCGGCGACCATGGGATAAGCCAAGGCTTCGGAGAGCGTAACGATTTCTTGGGAGGCAACGGGATGGTCGCGGGCGCAGGCAATTCCGAGCTCGAGTTCATAAGTTGCGTTAGCGTCGATGTCCGGCACATCTATCGGCAGAAAATTTATGCCGATATCTGTCTCAGATGCCTGCATCTCGCGCCAAACTTTGTCTGATTGATGAATCGAGACCTTGAACCGAACGCCAGGACGTTCTGACAAATATTCCGACAGCAGAACGGGTAGAAACGAACTGGCTACGCTGTCGGTTGTCATTATGCGAATGACCGTAGCCCGTCGCCCGGCGATCGCTTCAATCTGTGTTTTCGTGCGCTCAAGGTCTCGGAGGGTGCGCTTAATGTGCGCAAGCACCGCTTCACCTGCATCAGTCAGCACGACGCCGTCGCTGCTTCTTTCAAATAGTTGGACACCCAACGTGTATTCAAGATTCTGAATCTGCCTAGTGATCGATGAAGTCGCGACGTTTAGGTGGCGTGCGGCAGCGCGAATGGAACCGAACCGTTCGACGGTTTCCACAAACTTCAAAGCGACGTGATGCATCAGAACCTCCACTAACTTTGGATGGATGCCAAATTAGTAGGTGTTGCAAATAGTGCAACACAATAATGCGATATTGCCTCTTCCCGCAACATCCGTCGCCGGAGTATGTTTCGATTCGAACAAGTACCCGTAAAGCGGAGGAGAAAGGAATGCCAGGAACAACGTTCAAACGGCTGGGTTTCGCAGCACTTGCAGCCTGCATGTCGACCCACAGCGCGATCGCCGAGGAACTTACCATTTCTGTCTGGGGTGGTTTCTATGGTGAGAATTGGAAGAAGGATGTTGTCGACCCATGGTCCGAAGAGACCGGGATCGATGTCACCATGGATTTTGGACAGTCAAGTACTCGTCTTTCAAAAGTTTTGGCTACGCGTGGGCGCAGCGCTGACATCATTTTCCTGACGGATCACCAAATGGCCATTCTCGATGATAGCGAACTTCTTGACGCTATCGACTGGAGCAATGTGCCTAATAGTGCCAATCTTTATGATTTTGCCCGTGATCCTCTGAATAATGGAAAGTGTCCGGCGTCAACCCTTTTGGGTGTCGGGCTAGCCTACAACACCAACCATTTCGACAGTCCGCCGTCATCCTGGCTGGATGTTACCCGCCCTGATCTGCAGACCCGCGCAGCATTCATGGATATGAGTTTCTCAGTTGCGCCGTCGGTCATGACACATTTTGCAACCCTCCAGGGCGGCGACATGGATAACATGGACGCGGCCTTCAACATGCTCGCTGAACAGGCCGAAACCGCACGGATTTTTCAGCTTTTCGAGGTGATAGACTGGATCAATCAGGACGAGGTTTCGGTTGCGCCTATGCTGAACATCTTTGCCAAGGAAGATCCGCAGCTTCCCCTGCGGTTTGTTTATCCCGACGATGGTATCCTCGGTGTCGTTAACATGATGTGCATTCTGAAGGATTCGCCAAATAAGGCTGCGGCCGAACGGTTTATCGACTTCTACCTCAGCCAGGAGATTCAGGAAATGCAGGCGAAAATCTGGGGTGAAGGCCCGGTCGTCACCAACGCCGCACTGCCCGAAGTCAGCGCTTATAAGTTAGTCCCGGTAGAGGACATCTCGAAAGTCATTTTCTACGATCCGTCCAAAATTGCTTCAAATCGCGCCGAGTGGATGTCGCGTTTTGAAGAAGAGGTACTGGCTCAGTAAGGGGAGTTGCCAAAATGGCGACTGTCGAACTACAAGGCGTAAGCAAATTTTACGGCAACATTGTAGCCGCATCCGACGTTACCTTCTCTGCAGCTTCAGGGAGCTTTGTCTCCCTTCTTGGTCCCAGCGGCTGCGGGAAAACAACGACGCTTCGGATGATCACAGGGTTTGAGGAACCGAACGCAGGCGAAATCCGCATAGATGGGGAGCGCCAGAATGACGTAAAACCATGGCGTAGAGACCTTGGCGTCGTGTTTCAGAACTATGCGTTGTTCCCCTTCCTAACCGTGTTCGAAAACGTCGCCTTTGGCTTGCGCCGCCGTGGCGCAAGCCGTTCGGAAATCGAAAGCAAAGTTCCGAGTATACTGAACCTGGTCGGCCTCCCGGGCCGGGAAAACGACATGCCGAGGCAACTTTCGGGCGGGCAACAACAGCGCGTCGCCCTAGCTCGTGCACTTGCGATTGAACCACGGCTACTTCTTCTCGACGAACCTCTTTCAGCTTTGGATGCCAAACTGCGCGCTGAAATGCGGTTCGAGTTGAAGCGCATCCAGCAGGAAACCGGGGTCACATCAATTTTCGTCACCCACGATCAGGAAGAGGCACTGACGCTTTCCGACCAGATCGTCGTGATGAATGAAGGTCGCATCGCTGCTGTTGGCACACCCAAGGATATATGGGAAAGGCCGGGTTCGGCCTTTGTTGCGGATTTTCTTGGTGTCGAGAACATATTCGACCTGGATGATCGCGATGGGAATTCGCTGTCGTTTGGCGGGTTAAAGCTTCCCCGTCAGGCCGATGCGGTTCTTCCAGACGGGCCGATATCAATTGGCTTGCGGTCGACCGACTTGTTGGTTGGGGGCGGTGATGATCAGCTGTCGATGAGAGCGGTCGTACGGCAGCGCAGCTATCGCGGATCGATCAATACCTACATTGTGGACGCTGCGACGCTGCCAAGAAATATTTACGTTAGTTGTCCGGACGAATTCGAACAGGGAGAAGAGATCACTCTGACTCCGCGTGCTGAGGCTGTGATGATCCTTCGAAAGGACTTCGAGCCGGCGGGGCCGAATTCATGAGGCGGTCGTCGACGATTTCACTTGTCGGTGGGCCGGTGTTCCTTTGGGTTTTCGGCATTGTCATTATTCCTTGTGCCGCGCTTTTGCTCCATAGCCTCGTTCCGCCGTCGGGTGACGGATACAGCCTTGAAAACTATGAGAAAATGCTGGACAGTCGCGTCGCCTGGCAAGCTTTCATGCGGTCGCTGACCGTCAGTTTCTGGGTGATGA
>JBMZBW010000110.1:4427-8219 GCA_049612785.1 Alphaproteobacteria bacterium
GGGCTATCCCCTTGCTCTAACCATTGCGCGACTCGGGTCGCGGGGGCGTTCTGTCCTGATGGCCATCGTGATTTTTCCGTTCCTGTTGTCTCCTGTTGTGCGAGCCTATGGGTGGAACGTCATCCTTAGTGAGAACGGCGTAGTGAATGACACACTAATCGCGGTCGGTCTCATTGACGAACCGCTCGAACTGCTGCTGAACACGTTCGCGATCATCATCGGAGAAACCCACGTGCTTCTCCCGTACATGATCCTGTCTCTTTTGACGGTCATTCGCCGCATCGACAAAAATCTGGAGGCGGCGGCCATGAGCCTAGGCGCTCCGCCGGCTGTGGTGTTTTTTCGCGTAGTTGTGCCGATGACATTGCCCGGCCTCATGACCGGGATGCTCTTGGTCTTTAGCCTCGCCATGACGGCCTTTGCCACGCCGTTCCTTCTGGGCGGCTCGCGGTCACCGATCCTCACCGTGTTGATGTACAAGTATGCATTCGTTCTATTCGACTGGACCAAGGCGGCCACCGTCGGCGGAGTGTTGCTGATCATGGGCATCGCCTTTGTCGCGCTGCACCGCTGGGTCTCCAAGAGAAGCTTGCGCGGTCAGGAGGCGAGTTGATGGAGCAATCTTCAAAATTATCGAACCCACTTTGGGATGATGCGCTGGTTCTGGTTGGTAAGACTTTCCTGTGGGGCAGTGTTTTGTTCTGGGTGACCTACATTCTGGCTCCGGTTTTTGTTACGATCGTATCGTCATTCACCTCTGCCGAATTCCTGACGTTCCCTCCAAAGGGCTTTTCGCTTCGCTGGTACTATCGCGTCATGGAGATCCAGTGGTTTCTCTCCTCACTCAAGGTCAGCTTGATCGTGGCGCTCTTCTCGACGGCAATCGCGGCCACGCTGGGTGTCATGGCGGCCCGTATTCTGGCGCGACATAAATTCGGCGGAAAGCCAATATTCGAGTATGTCGTCATCTCACCGCTCATCATTCCGGGCGTCGTCTTCGGCTTTGCCTTCTTCAACATCCTCGTGCAGCTGGGCTTTGAGGGGTGGAGCTATCTGAACCTGATCGTTGCACACTCGGCGGTCACCCTTCCGCTGATGCTGCGGTCGGTATGGTCAAGCATGGCAGGGACCGAATTGTCGCTCGAGGAGGCGGCGCAAAGCCTTGGCGCAACACCCTGGGTGACATTCTGGAAGGTGACGTTCCCGTTGATCCTGCCTGGCATCGCTGCCGGTGGCATCATTGCCTTTACATTCTCATTCAACGACTTGACGGTCGCGGTATGGTTAGTGGGGGCGGAAACCCAGACACTACCTGTGCAGCTAATGAGCCAGATTGAATATACGCCCGATGCGTCTCCGGCGGCAATCACGTCAATCATCATTTTCTTCACGATCATCATCTTCTTCGTCATCGATCGCACGATTGGGATGGACGTTTTCGCTCAGAGGTAGCCATGGACTTGCTGACTTTCCTCCGCCGCATTCCCAAGGTCGAGTTGCACGTTCATCTGACCGGTGCCGTCGAACCCGAGACTCTTGCCGTCCTTGCCAAAAGGAATGGTGTTTCTCTACCGGACGGCGATCTTCACGAAACACTTTACCATCGGGCGAGCGGTGCGGAGGTGAAGCCGATCCTGCCAACGCTGAAGATCATCAGCCAGTCGATGATCACGGCACGTGATTTTCATCGTGTCGCCTATGACATTCAGAGGAAGGCTGCTGAAGCGGGCGTCAGACATCGCGAGATATTCTGGAACCCGACCGATCATGCGACCATTGGTGAGGTGCCATACGAAGTCGCTCTGGAGGGCCTGATTTCGGGGCTCACCGATGCCGAAGCCGATTTCAGCATACGGGGCCGCTTAATTCCATCGATCGATCGTGAGCAATCCCCCGAAGCTGGGCTTGAGATGGTCGAATGGGTCGTCGCCAACCCCCATGATATGGTCCTTGGCATCGGCATGGATTACCTCGAAATCGGGAACCCCCCGGAAAAGTTCTGGAAATCCTTTAAACTTGCAGGTGAAGCTGGGCTCAAACGCACCGCACACGCCGGCGAATTCCTTGAGCCGGCTCGCAATGTCGAGACCTGCCTTGATCTTCTTAAGTGCGACCGCATTGACCACGGGTATACCGTCGTAGATGACCTTGACCTTGTCGCACGATGCCGGGATGAAGGCATGGTTTTTACAGTCGTTCCGACAAACTCGACATACTTGAGGGTGCTTGCGGGGCAGAACTTTCAAGAAGTGCATCCGTTGCGGAAAATGGGTGATCTGGGTCTGCGGATCGTACCGAACAGTGACGATCCGCCTCTGCACAAAATTGATCCGGCGAGTGCATATCTGAGTATGATTGAAGATTTCGGATTCACTCTGGATGACCTTCGCAATCAGATGGAAAATGGAATTGAGGGTGCCTGGGTCAGTGAGGACATCAAACGCGCTTGGAAGATCAACTGGCTGGCCGAATTCGATCGATTGCGACCCGAGATCGACCACGTGGCTGCTTAATTATCACTTCAAAGGAGAGAGGTATTCATGGACTACTCTGACGAATTATTGCATCTCGAAACTGTCTCAGCGTTTATCTGCGACTTGCCCAAAGCCGAATTGCACGTGCATATCGAGGGCACGATCGAAGGTGACCAGGTTATTGAAATAGCAGATAGAAATAATATCGACTTGCCTTACAAGACGGCGGAAGACGTTCGTTCGCTGCAAAGCCAAAGCTTGAAAAACCCACACAATAATCTTGCCAACTTTCTGCGCTGCCTCGACATCAGCCGGTCTGTCCTCAAGCGCGGAGAAGACTTTTACGAAATCGCCATGGCATTCTTCCGGCGCTGTCAGGCTCAGAACGTGGTCTACGTAGAAGCGATGTTCGATCCGCAGCAGGCCATTCGCAGCGGTGTTTCATTTGGAAATCATTTCGAGGCGCTTCAGTCGGCCGGGAAGGAGGCGGAGAGCCAGCTGGGTGTCCAAGTTCAGTGGATCATGAATTTTCAGCGGGATCAATCACTTGAAAATGCGCTCAAGACGCTTGAAGAAGCGGACCAGTGGCGAGAGCATATCATAGCCGTCGGCCTTGATAATTTCGAAACGCCCGGGTTTCCCCAAATCTTCGCCCCGCTTTATGATGCGGCGCGCGCGCGTGGCTACCACCTGACGTCTCATTGTGATGTGAACCAGGATGACTCGCTTCAGCATATCCAGGACTGCATCGAAGTATTGGGCGTATCGAGGATTGATCACGGCTTGAACACTGCGCAAAGCCCCACGCTAGTCGAGATGGTTGTCGAGAAGAATATTGCTCTGACCGGTTGTCCAACATTCATGGCATCGCAAGGCGCCTGCGCGCCTGACCGGATTGAAATGATACGGGCACTGCTTGATGCAGGGGCTTTGATTTCGGTTAATACTGATGATCCAGCTCAGTTCGCCAGCGGTTATATTTGTAATGTGATGAGCGAACTGCAGAGGTCCTATCAATTTACAAACGAGGATCTGGCCATGTTCACGCGAAATGCTTTCAAATCTGCCTGGCTACCGGAACAGCAAAAGACCCGATACCTTGACGCCGTTTCTAAATACATGAACTGACTGGGGTCCCTGAGCCAAAACGTGGCCGAACACAACTGATTTCAGGACAAGTCATGGCGCCAGAATTGTCGGAATTAGCGATAATAGGCGCTGTCAGAATAAACCACCTTGCCCGACATCGTGCTGAATATTAGCTAATCAGCCATGCCCAATTCTTTATCCTTCCGCTATTTCAAAACCAGCCCTGAGA
>JBMZBW010000111.1:0-7909 GCA_049612785.1 Alphaproteobacteria bacterium
AGGGCGCTGCCCTGTCGTCTTACCTTTCGCTGGCTGGTCGATACTGCGTCTACATGCCAAACACGACCCGTGGCGGAGGGATTTCTCGGAAGATTTCGTCTCCTAAAGACCGCCGCCGCTTGAAAACCATCCTCGACGAATTGGATTTGCCGCAGGATATCTCCATCATTGTCCGCACGGCAGGCAGCCAGCGGACCAAGGCGGAAATCAAGCGGGACTATGAGTATCTGCGTCGTACGTGGGACGGTATTCGGGAAAATACGCTGACATCCATGGCACCTTCGCTGATTTACGAAGAAGCCAACGTCATGAAGCGCGCGATCCGTGACATGTATTCTTCCGATATGGAAGAGGTGCTGGTCGAGGGCGAAGAAGGTTATAAGGACGCGAAGAACTTCATGCGCGTGCTGACTCCATCGCACGCCAAGCGCGTCAAGCAGCACAAGAATGAAGGCGTTTCGCTGTTCCAGAGCCATAAGGCGGAACAGCAGCTGGATGCACTCTTCAACCCTGTTGTCACACTCAAATCCGGTGGCTATCTGGTGATGAACCAGACCGAAGCGCTGGTGGCTGTCGATGTGAACTCAGGCAAAGCGACCAAAGAGCGGTCGATTGAAGAAACGGCCCTTTCCACCAACCTCGAAGCCGCTGAAGAAGTGGCGCGGCAGCTACGTCTGCGCGATCTGGCGGGTCTGGTGGTCATCGACTTCATTGACATGGATGAGTCCAAGCACAGGGGTCAGGTCGAGCGCCGTTTGAAAGAATCCATGCGGGGAGATCGAGCGCGCATTCAGCTGGGTCGGATTTCACCGTTTGGCTTGCTGGAATTGTCCCGCCAACGCATTCGCCCATCCGTGTTTGAAACCACAATGGTTGGTTGCGCAGTTTGTGGCGGTATTGGTGTTGTTCGGTCTTCTGGCTCGTTGGCCTCTTCGATCATGCGCCGGATTGGTGATTTGCTGCTGGAGCGCGATAGTCTGGATCGCATCGAAGTCGATGCGCCAACTGACGCTGCACTCAAGCTGTTGAATGAGCACCGTGAGGAACTGGCAAACCTTGAAGCCAAGTTTAACGTGCGCATTGCCATCCTGCCCAATGCCCATCTGTTCTCACCGCACTTCCACTTGCGCGTTTATGTTGATGACAAGGTGGAAACCTTCTCCGAAGGCTACACGACGGATCCAACGGCGCCCAAGCGTGGGGATCGTCGTCGGGGTCGTCGGTCAGATCGGTCTTCCAGCCGGACAGACGACGAAGAAGAAAGCGGTAATAGCCGAGGCGGAAAGGGCCGAGGCAAGGGCCGAGGTCGGAATGCGCGATCAGACGATGAGGAGACGCGCCGTTCTGAGGCTTCAGAAGCGGATGCTGAAACCGCGTCGGATGAAGAAACCGATGGTGAAGGTCAGTCTCGCCGTCAACGCGGTAAGCGGGGCGGACGTCGTCGCGGTCGCAAGGATGCTGACGCCGCTGTTGTCGAGCCAAGTGAAGATGGTGAAGAGGCACAGGCCGTAGAAGGTGAAGCGACTGACGCGGAGCCTGATTCCGATGCAGAAGACGAAAAGCCCAAGCGTCGCCGCGGCAAGCGAGGCGGTCGAAACCGCCGGAAGAACCGGGGTGAGGACGAAGCGACTGATGCAAAGACCGAAACCGCTGAAACGGGCGCAGACGGTGGTGAGGCGGTTGCGAAGTCGGACGACGAGCCAACAGCGGATGAGACGGCTGACCCAGCCGTGGCAGAAGAACCGGTAGAGGCCGAAGAAAAGCCGGCGAAAAAGCCGCGCCGGTCTCGGAAAAAAGCCAAAGCGGATGAGGAACCGGCCAAGGAAGAAGCACCAGCGGTCGCTGAAGAACCAGCGCCGGTAGCCGAACCTGAGCCAGAGCCAGAGCCGCAGCCAAAAGCGGAAGAGAAAGCAGAGGCCGCGAGTGCGGAGGAAGCGGAATCACACGTCGCTCTTGAGCCGGACACACCGAAAAAAGAAGGTCCCCGCCGTCGCGGCTGGTGGTCTCGTGGTAACTAACCCTCAGCCTGGATAAGAGGAAAAGCCATGCGCGCTGAAATGCAAGCAGTTGCCGAGGAGATTGAAAAATCCCTCGCGCTGCTGAGGAGGCATCTTTGACTGGGATAATGCTCTTCGTCGCTTCGACGAACTGACCGCCCTTTCTGAAGACCCGAACTTGTGGAATGACGCTGAGAATGCCCGCAAAACCATGCAGGAGCGGCAGCGTCTGGAATCTTCCATCAATGGTTACCGCCAACTCAGTCAGGAGCTGCAGGACTGCAGGGACCTGATTGAAATGGGCGAGGAAGAGGGCGATCAGGCCACCATCGATGATGCGGAGTCCCAACTGGTTTCCGTGCAGGCGCGCGCGGCGAAAAAACAGCTGGAGTCCTTGCTCTCTGGTGAGGCGGACCCCAACGATGCTTTTATCGAAATCAATGCGGGTGCCGGTGGGACGGAGGCTCAGGACTGGGCCGGAATGCTGCTTCGGCTTTATACCCGCTGGGCCTCGGCCCATGGCTACAGCCTGGATGTTTTGGAAGAATCCAATGGCGAAGAAGCGGGCATCAAGTCGACAACGTTGCAGATCAAAGGTGAGAACGCCTTTGGCTGGCTGAAAACGGAAACGGGCGTGCATCGGCTGGTCCGGATCTCACCCTATGACAGTCAGAGCCGCCGCCACACGTCTTTTGCGTCCGTTTGGGTAAGCCCGGTTGTGGATGACAGCATCGAAGTCGACATCCTCGACAAGGATTTGCGCATTGACACCTATCGTGCCTCGGGTGCGGGTGGCCAGCACGTAAACCGAACGGATTCCGCTGTGCGCATTACCCACGAGCCCACGGGTATCGTGGTTCAGTGCCAAAACGACCGCAGCCAGCACAAGAACCGTGCAACCGCTATGACGATGCTCAAAGCCAAGCTCTATGAGCTGGAACTCCGTAAGCGGCAGGACGCGGCGCAAGCGCTCAATGATGAGAAATCAGATATCGGCTGGGGGCATCAGATCCGGTCGTACGTGCTCCAGCCTTACCAAATGGTGAAGGATTTACGCACCGGTGTTGAGACGTCTCAGACGGGTGCTGTGCTGGATGGCGAGATCGATTTGTTTCTTGAGGCATCGCTCGCGGCGCAATTGGGCGACGGTACGAGCTAGCTCCGGATCAAGGCTTCGACATAGTCGGCGAGCGATTTTGCCGCTGGGTCGCGAGCATGGCGCGGCCACCGTTTGAAGCCGACTTCGCGGAGCCACGTGAGGAATTTCATGCGCTGCTCTGGCTCGAATGAGAGCCTATCGACCCGCTTGAAGAGCAATTTTAGCGCGTCGAGATCGGCGGCTTGCTCGGTGAGGCCGGGGCCGTCGTAGAAGCTCTCACCCAGCGTGATGACAGGCTTGTCATAGGCAAAAGCTTCAAGCCCGACCGAAGAGTTTACCGTCACTACGCCTTCGCATTTCTGCAGCAATTCGGCAGACGTTCCGCCATCGATGACCCGTACCTGAGGATTGGTCAGCGCAAGGTGCAGCGCACTTTCCTGACCCACGCGGCAGGAGGGATGCGGGCGGAATACCAGCTTCATATCCGGCGGCAAAGCTTCGCTGGCTTTGACCAGGTTGACCAGGAAATCTGGCATGTCCGAGATCCAGCCGCCAAAGACGGACAACTGTGTGTCCGCAGCGACTTGCAAGGGGCAATACAGAAAACGCTTCGGCAGGTTTTCAGCCGGGCTGGTTGCCGGTGCAAAAGGATTTGCGCCGCGGCGTTGTCGTTGGGAGGCTCGAAACCAGCGCCCGATGGCTTCGTCCGCGTTCTGATCGACCCAGTTCCCGCTGTTCAGGTGACGAGCGCCTGCGTTCACCCCGTCACGGTCCACTTGCACGAAACCGGGATAGGCGCATCGCTCAAAGAAGACCACGGGGATATCCCGGTATTTGGCGGCTTCGACGAGTAAGCCGCGGCGTCCTCGATAGCCGTTCCAGACCAAGACGGCTTCAACGGATTTTCGCTTGAACAGGTCCAGCAAACCAAACCATTGGCGCGTGCGCAGCGAGCGAATGGCTTCCAGTTCCAGCGGAGACAAGGCGTGCTGACGCTTCTGTCGCCGCTCCTCAATCTCCATGGCCTCAATCCGCAACCAGACCTCCGCCGGCATGGGTTCGGCCTGCCGTCGACTGGGCAAGCGCCAATGCCTTTCGAGCGGCTGAGACAGATGAGGTGCCATGGCGCGGTATAGAGGCCGGGCCAAGTCAGGAGCGTTTAAGGTCAGGTACATGGGGGCAGATTACAGGCTTTTCAGGTCCATCGAAGAGCCTGCGTAAGATTTCCTGTGCGCAAACCGGGTCAGGAGCGTTTTTTCTCGCCTTTTTTGCACGCCGAAAGCGCGGCATAGGCTGAAGGAGTGCGTACCTTCAGCCGCTGCAGCTCAATCATAAAACCACGGCTTCAAGGCCGCTGGCGTTTACTTGCAGGACTTCCGTGGCTTTGGACGCACCACACAGGTGTCAGACGTGCCAACGATCTTCCGCGAAACAATCGGGAAACTGGTGTAGGCCGTGGTTGCCGGAATGGTTGTGTAGGCCATGCCCATCGCCGTTGGCGTGTAGTACGTGTAGCCTTGTGGCGTCGCCGAGTAACTCGCATAGGGCGACACAGTCCGGTAGCCGTATCCAAGCGAGTAGTTCGGAGCATAGCCCGTTGAATACATCGAGCCATAGCCAATCGGTGAAAGGTACGTGCGGCCATCCGTACCAACGGTGGCGTAACATGCGGACAGAAGCGGCAGGGCGACAGCCAAAAGACCACCGGCCAGCAGCCTGGAAACGTTGAGTTTCATCTCGAGCTCAATTCCTGTAGACGCAGGTCCCACCTGCGCTCGTTATTTCTAAAAAGCCGCATATTTTTTTCGAACCTAGCAGAGCGGTCCTAACCGCGCCAAACGCTGATCCTTGTTCTGTGCAGTTTCCCCTGCCAAGGCGGCGAAAAGATGGAAAATGTCACACAAAAAAGGGGTGCGCGTGGCACCCCTTTGACTTTATTGGCCTAAACCGATTCGGTTTGGTGCGCCTTAGTTGCCCGGTACAACCCGGAAGTTCAGACCACCAAGGTTAAACTGGTACCCTTGCTGACCCGGTGACAGCGACTGCCGAAGCTGGATCGCATCCTGCAGCCAGCGCCCATTTGGGTGGGCTGTCAGGTAAGCATTGAGGGCGTCAACCGTTCCGGCCTGCCGTGCATTGTCCCATGCTTCTCGTTCAGAGCCGGCATAGCGTACGGCGCTGGTGGACAGCAGGTAGCCTTCGCCGCTGGTGGTATTGATCCGGTAGAACTCGGGCGAGCCACCAATACCCGTCGCGAGTACGACGGAGTTTTCAGGCAGAATACCCAGCCGCGGGCTATTGGTATCGGGCTGCGAGTACACAAACGCGTCGCTCGGCAGGACGATATTTTCGTTCAGTGGCTGGATGGTGTTCTGGCTGGCCAGAAGCCCATCAATCTGGGCGACGGCTTCTTCGTCGAAGCGGCTGCCCGGGAAAGCGTCCCGGAAGTCACGATAAGCGCTCAGGGTTCCTTCGGCTTTTGCCAAAGCCCAGGCTTCAAAGACGGAGTCCGCGTAAGGTTCGACGCGCACGCCACGAATGTAGCCGACTTCGCCACGGGAAATACGCAGCTCGACCCACCGTTCATTGTCGGTCATGCGCAGTGCCTCGTAGACTTCGCCGGCTTTCGCCACCAGCACTTTGTCCGATTGGCCATTGGGCTCAGCAAAGACATTGGCGCGACGGTTTACAACATACTGCTCGCCAAGGGGTGTGAAGCCAGAGCCTTGGTTCGCTTGCAGCGACTGAATGTTCGCCAGTGCTTCGGATTCAAACTGGGAATTCGGGAAACGGCTGCGGAATCGGATGTATCCAACCACGCTGTCCAACTCCACAGCTTCAGCCCAAGCCTGATACACAGAACCTTCGTAAGGAACGATCAAGGTGTCATAGATAAAGACATCCGTGCCGTTGTAATCCAGCCGTGTCCACGTCGCACCGCGGACATCGCCCGTAGCGATCAGGCGTGTCCCACCTTGTAAAGTCGTCACGACATTGGATTGTGTCGTTGGCAGCTTGCGGACGTTGGCGAGGCGCACAACGACGACTTCCTGCGAAATTGGACGGATCGAGTAGGCGGCCAGAGCGTCCTGATACTGCTGCTCACGCAGGATCAGGATGTTATTTCGCGCAGTTTCGGCATTTGGACCCTGCGGATAGGCGCGCAGGTAATCTTCATAACCCGCGATGGTGGACGTATTCTGTGCGATTGCCCAGGCCTGCAGCTCAGAACCATCCCACGGTGCAACCAGCGTGTCGTATATGTAGCCAACACGGTTATCCGGCATCACGATCTGGAACCAACGCAGACCCTGCACACGACCAAGATTGTTGATAATGGTGTTTTCAGGCAGACGCGCCATGCGGGCAAAGTCTGTGGACGGGCCAGAGCGTACATTGGCCAGACGCACCACGTAGTAAGGCTTGTTGATCGGATCAATCGCCAGTCCGGGGGTCTCCGGCTCTGGCTCTGGTGCCGTCAGCGAGGCGATCATCGCGCGCGCTTCGGCGGCATAGTAACCTTCGGGGAAGAAGGCGAGGTAGTCTTCGTAGTCGCGGACATCCGTCGAACCGTCAATCAGGTTCCAGATACGCTCCTCGCGGTCGGACGGGCCTTCAGGCTCGGGCGCTGGTGCCGACTGGTTGATGACGACATCAGCAGTGAAGCCGCGAGAAATGTAAGCTGCTTGCCGGCCATTGGACTCCAACTGAACGCGAACAGCGAGGCTTTCAAAGAAGGATACTGCATCCTGATCTTCACGGCTCAGACGGGTTGCAAGAACATCGGCAAAGACGTTCCGTCGGTTGGCTTGAGAGATGTTGTTGGAGCCGGGCTCTATCGCGAGAATGGTGAGGGTCTTGTCGTCATCAGCCGGGACAGCTGGACGATCCGTAACCGTTGCGCCGGGCAGGACGTTTGCCAGCTCGTTGTCCGCAAAGTGACGGTAGCCCGTGTCGAGTACGATAATATCCGGCGTTGCATCGCGGTTCATCTGCGCGCGCACGGCGTCGAGCGAAATGAAGTTGTAGGAAAGATCCAGGCCCGTTGCCACGCTGGCATCTGTCGGCACGAGGAACTCCAGACCGTCAACGTTGGTCGAATGGCCCGAATAAACAAACAATCGATGTTCTGGCGCATCGCCGGTTGCCATAAACGCACTGAGCGCCTCGCGCATGGACTGCGCGCTGGCATCCATGAGCAGCGACACATCATAACCGTTGGCAATCAGTTGGGATGCAATGGTTTCGGCATCTTGCGCAGAAGAGCGAAGGTCGGCGTAGTTTTCGTAGCTACCGTTTCCGATAACCAAGGCAGCAGGTGCATTTTGAGCAATGGCCTGCACGCCAGCGCTCATGGATAGCAGCGCAACTGTTGCTGTTGAGAGGATCTTGGTTCGCCAAGACATAGGAAGGTGCCTCCTGTTTGTATTGTTTTCAGCCCCGCATTGACCTCAAAAGCGAAAGTGCGGGGGCAAGCGACTGGTTTTTTTTGCAACGGTGCGGTCGAGCAGGTTTGCTGCATTTCGGTCGAACGCACCGCTTGGCGATACCGGTCTAGCTCCCCAAGGTTTCTGCCTTCGGTCTTTCATATATTTTTATCACGCAAATTATTTCAGTTTGTGTCTATTCCACGATCTCCATCCAAAAACCCTAAAAGTTGATGGAAAAACACCCTCGAAGGATAGAATTTACGGAGTTTGCGCCTTTTTTGATGAAATACATGGCGCAAACCAGTGCTCTACTAGTGAGAATTAATTCTCGATATCGTATTTTCTAGTCGATTCGACGATGAAACGCTGTGGATCAGCAGACG
>JBMZBW010000112.1:0-7908 GCA_049612785.1 Alphaproteobacteria bacterium
CTACTCGCCACCAAAGGTGACCATCAAAGCCCATGGCGATGTCGGATCGCGGGTTGTCTATGTTCCTGTCCCAAAGGTTCAGGAAAAAGTCGTCGCCGTGGCTCACCCCAAAACCGTAAAGAAGACGGTTCGGGTCAGCCGTTACATGGTGGAAAAGTTACATGCCGACCGCTGTGTTAAGAACGGTCCCGGTGATGTTTACCTGCAGCCCAGTCACCTCTCTGAGGTTTTGGGTAACGTGCTAGATGGCGAAAAAGTGCACGTGACCCTGTGCCTGACAGATGATGACATGAACCGTCAGTGGTGCGCCTTGAAGAACCCGAAGGGGATCGAAGCCTGGCTTCCCGCAAAGCACCTGCAGCTCTGTGATTGGTAGTCCTTTCAGTCACCAAGCGATCTTTCGATAAGACAACAAACGCCCCGCGAGTCACCGACCGACGGGGCGTTTTTGCTGTGAGCAACCAAAGGCAGACATGGGGCCTGAAGACTTGGCGTCCCGCTAGACCCGCAGACCTTCGAGCAGAGCCTGCCGGGTAATGTCCGCACCTTCGAGCTGAAATTCCACGCCATCGCTGCCAAGCATCACAACGCGATGGGCAAGCGCTTCAATCATGGAAACGTTCTGCTCCATCAGGATCACAGCCTTTCCTTGATCCACCTTGCGCTGGATGACGGCTTGCATCTTTTGGATGTTCTCCGACTGGACGCCCTCACTGGGCTCGTCAAGGATATAGACCTCACCGCCTTGCAGCATGGTTGCGACAAATCCAAGGATTTTACGCTCACCACCGGACATGGTGCCCGCGGTCTGTTCCTGCCGTTCCTGCAATCGCGGGAACAGGTCAAAGTAGTCCGACATCTCCTCCATAGCGCTGTCTGAAAGCGACAGGTTTTCCCGCACCGAGAGGGAATCAAACACAAACTGGGTCTGCGCCATGTAGACGATCCCCTGCCCTCGGCGCTGCCAGTTTTGCTGGCCTGAAACATCGATATCCCCGAGCGTGATGCGCCCGGCCTTCAAGGGGTTCTGCCCGGCCAGAAGGCGCGCCAAGGTCGTCTTTCCGCAACCGTTCTTTCCTGCGACAACAAGAATTTCGCCACTGCTCACGGACAAACTGATGTCCCGATGGACGAGCGTTTCACCGTAACCGCCTGTGATCGCTTCTGCCCTCAGCATCACTTGTGCCCTCCGGCATAGACATCCTGAACATCAGGGTTCGCGCGCACCTCCTCAAAGGTTCCTTGCGCTAATACCTCGCCGAAGTGAAGAACGGCGACTTTCTCAGACAGGGCTTCTACGACTTTCATGTCGTGCTCGATCAGCACAATGCTTGCGCCAGTCAGCTCTACATAACTTCTGATCAACCGGACCATTTCCTGAGATTCCGTGGGCGACATGCCAGCAGCCGGCTCATCAAGCAGCAAAACACGCGGCTCCGCCGCTGTCGAAATCAGGAACTCCAGCACCTGCTTCGTGCCTTGAGACAGGATTTGTGCATCGTCCCCGGCCTTGGGGTCGAAAGACAGGCCCGCACTGTCAAGGAGACGGGCAACCATGGGACTTTCCCAGCGCATTGCCTGCGGCAGGACGTACTCCCACACCTTCAGACGCCCGGCAAAACTGGCAATCAGCAGGTTTTCAGCCACGCTCAACCCCGGAAAGATCGACGGAATCTGCATTTTCCGGCCAATACCGCGTCTCAGCACGGCGTGGGGTCGCGTGTTCGTCAGTCGATCACCCCCAGAAAAGACGTCTCCGCCTGTGATCGACAGGTTGCCGGTCAGCGCGTTCAGCAACGTGGATTTCCCCGCGCCATTTGGTCCGATGACGGCGAGCACGCCGTTATCGATCAACTCCAATGAAACCCCGTTCAGAATGCGCACCGACCCGGCCTGCAAGCGGATGTCATCAAAGCGAATGGTTGATATGGGGTCCGCCGCCTTGGACTGAGGCGGGGTAAGAACGGCCCGGGTTTTTGCCTGTCTCGACACTGGAACCAGACGCTTTGCGAGACCCAAGACCGTCTCAATGATCTGAAACGCGCCTTTGGTGAACAGAATAACCACGGCCAGAAAGATACAGGCGACGGCCAGCTCCCACCACGAAACACTATCCCGCAGTTCGCTGCTCAACCAACCTATCGCAACGGCACCCAGCAGCGGTCCAAGGGGGTGCATTCGACCGCCAACGGCAGCCCAAATGACAAACTCCGCAGAAAGAAGAAAGCCGATGGCCTGTGGGGTTACGATCCCCTGATGACTGGCGTAGAGCCCGCCAGCAAGACCCGTGATAAAGGCTGAACCCGCGAAGACCCCCGCTTTAAGTCGGTGCGGGGCAAATCCCAGCAGTTCCAGCCGATCCTCGTTCGCAACCATGGCCCGCAGCAGCAAACCAATGGGCAACCGCTGGATCAGCATAAGACCCAGCGTGACCAGAACCACCAGCGCGACAATGACGTAATAGAAATTTCCGAATGCATCGAGATTGCCCAGTGTCGAGTAACCGGCAAAACCGTTGAAGCCGCCAGTGATCCCCGTCGCTGTATTCGCCAGTTGGGAGAAGATCAGCACGAGCGCCAGCGCGACCAGCGAGAAAGAAGGCCCCGAACCGGCTTTGCCACGAAACAGCACAAAGCCGATACCAAAAGCCAACCCCGCCAGCAGTACGGCGATCCCGATCATCCCGCCGAGATTAAGGATCAGATTGCCGTTTGTCGCCTTGAGCAGAAAGGCGCTCAGATAGGCTCCACCACCAAAGAAAAGGGCGTTGCCCAGGGGTAGAAAGCCGCCCGTGCCCCAAGCCAGCCCAACCCCCTGCGCCGCGATACCATAGAGCAGGAAGAGCCCCAGTTGCCACGCCAGAAAACTGCTGCCGAACACAGGCACCGCAAGCAACGCCAGCAGCAGAAGCAGGCTAACGAGGATTGTAGAGCCCACTTGGACGCCTCCAAATGAAGATCACGGCGAGAACGAGCACGCCCAGATAACCGACAGTTTGGGAGAACAGCGCACTCAAACCAGACTGCATACCGCTGACGATGGTGGTTCCTATGGCCAACCCCTCAAGCGAGCCTAACCCCCCGATAATCAGGGCAAAGAAAGAGCGGATCAGCGCATCGATCCCCATGCTGGGATAGACGCTCAGCGTCGGCGCAAGGATAAGCCCCGCCAGACCCGCAAAAACACAGCCAAGCACAAAGACGGAGGTTGAAAGGCGTGTTGTATTGATCCCATGGGCCTGTGCGAGGTTCGGGTTCTCGACCATGGCACGCAAGCGCAACCCCAGACGGCTGTTTCGATAATAGAACCAGAGCGCAGCAAACAGCACCAGCACGCTGACCATGACCAGAATGCGATAGGCCGGATAAGAAACAATGCCAAAATCAAGCGATCCCTGCAGCGGCAGAGGCACGTTATAAAACTGTCGGCCAAAGCTCAGTTCTACGCACTCGCGAATGATGATCGATAGCGCCCAAGTCGCGAGCAGACTGTCAAAGGAACGCGCATAGAGGTGGCGCACCAGCACCCGCTCAACCACAAAAGCAATCGCGCCAACCCCAAGAACACAGACGGGCACAGCCAGCACCGGCGGCCATCCCATCTGGGCGACAAGCACCCAGGAATAAGCGCCCATCATGACGAATTCGCCATGGGCCATGTTCATGATTTTCAGCTGACCAAAAACCATGGCAAGCCCCAGCGCCAGAAGCGCCAGGGCCGCAATTTGCCAGGTGAAGTTTAAAGCGAATAGATAAACGCTTTCCACGCCGGACTCTCCGGTAGTTTAGTTACAGGCCACACCATGAGGCACGCTATCAAAGCTCGCCACCACTTCAAATGAACCTGAACTACCGTCGGCCAGATACACACTCTGCGCAACATGGTTGCCGTCTAGCGTGGCTGAACCTCGGGGAGAGGAAAAGCTGGTGCCGTCCGCGACCCCAGCAATCGCTGCTGCATCCATCGAGCCAGCGGCATTGCCCATCGCGGCAAGCAGAACAAGACCATCGTAGACCGATTGACCCAGCCCGTTTGGTTGCGCTGCCTGATCGCCAAAGGTGTCGCTGATCCGCGCAGCATAGGCCGCAGCCGCATCATTTGGCAGGTTGGCAAAGTATCCCATCGAAGAATACAGACCCGCTGCGTTAGCCGCACCGATACCCGCCAGCGTGTTTTCCTCGATCAACGTCCCAACACGCAACGCCTGCTCCGGCAGACCAAAGGCAGAGTAAGCAATGTTGAAGCCAACGGAATCACCGCCAACGAGCGTCACCAGAATAGCATCCGCACCCGAGCCCTTGATCCGGACGAGCGAGGCGTCAAAGTCAGAGGTGCCCAGTGGCACGTATTCTTCACCCACAATCTCCCCACCGGAATCGGCAATGTAACCCTTGGCCACCGCATTGGTATCGCGAGGCCAGTTGTAGTCGTTACCGATCAGGTACCACTTGCTTGCACCCTTGTTCTCGGTCAGCCACGGGATGACGGGGTCAAGCTGCTGTGCCGGGGTCTCACCCGTCACGTAGGTCGATGCCGCGCACTCGCCGCCTTCATACACAGCCGTGTAGACGTAAGGCACCTCGCCTTTGAACTGTCCGGTCAGTGCGGCTCGCACGGCGCTGTCGTGCATACCGACAAAGCCTTCTACACCCTGACCACGCCACAGGCGCTGAACGCTTTGAACAGCCTGTGCCGGTGGTACGCCAACGTCGGCAAAGACCAGCTCAATCGGCTCACCGCCGATACCGCCGGCGGCATTAATATCCTGCGCGGCAAGTTCAGCCGCCTGTCGCGCCGAAGGACCGAACAGGCCGCCCGGTCCGCTATCGGGAACAAGCACACCAATCTTGGTTTGCGCCTGCGCCACGGTAGAAATCATCAGACCACCAACAGTGACTGACAACAGCTTCATAAATGTATTCACAATACGTCCTCCTAAGTCGAAAAAGTGAATGGGCATGGTCCATCAGCGATTGATGATCGCCTCGACACAGGCAGCGACCTGCAACAATCGCCTGTCACTGCCGACTGCGCCGTCCAGCTCGATCCCCACGGGAAGGCCGTCGCCTGCGGTTGGCAGACTGAGTCCCGGCGCACCGATGACGGACCCATGATCGGTGTTTCGGATGTAAGTGGGGAAGGTCGGAACCTGCTCGCCGTTCAGTTCCACTGTCTCGTCGTGCCCAATGGGTCGCGCCGTCAACGGCGTGGTTGGGAAGATTGCTGCATCGATCTGGTTCGCCTCAAACCACGCGGCCCAATTTTTCTGCATGTTTGGCCGATGAACGGTCAAAGCGGCCTGATAAGCGGCTTCAGGCATCTTTTCTGCCCCCAACTGGCTTTCCAGCACGCCCCTGACATCCGGTGAACCAACGGCGTCCAACATAGCGGCAAATGCGACACCCCGCCCCTCCAGGTAAGCCGGCAGTTCCGCCATGGTCTCGTACAGAACAATCGGGAATGAGGCCGCAGCGTCATCTTCCCAAAGATCCTCCGGGTCGGTTTCAATCAGGGCGACACCAGCCTTGGCGAGGGCTTCAAGCGTGGCTTCACATCGCGCCGAAACAGCCGGCTCGAGGTTGTCCCACAGGACCCGCCGCGGGACCGCGATACGAAGGTCTGCCGCATTGGGCATACCGTCCGCAGTCCTGCCTTCACCCGCCATGACAGCATCCAGCAAGGCGACATCAGCAACACACGAACCCATGGGGCCGATGGTGTCGCGGGTCGATGACAATGGCACGACACCACCGCTCGGGTATCGCCCGCTTGAGGGCCGAAAACCCACAACACCGCAAAGAGCTGCGGGAATGCGAGACGAGCCGCCGGTATCCGAGCCCAAACCTGCCGGAACGATCCCCGCTGCAATCGCTGCGGCTGTACCGCCTGAAGACCCTCCGGCGATCATGTTCCTATCCGCCGGGTTGCGCACAGGACCAAAGACACCATTGTTGGAGGTAATCCCGAAAGCGAGTTCGTGGAGGTTGGTTTTCCCCGCGACAACGGCCCCTTGATCAAGCAGTCTTTGCAAGGGCGGCGCATTGTCTGCCGCAGCGGCAGTCAGCCCACGCGTCCCGCCGGTGGTGGGAAGGCCAGTGGTATCGATGTTGTCTTTGACCCCGATGAAAGCACCATCAAGCGCGCCTGCCTGCCCGGATTTCCGCCGCTCGTCACTCGCCTGAGCCTCAGCCATCAGCGCCTGAGCGTCGTAGGAGATAAAAGCTCCATCGTCTTTGGCGGCTTCAATGCGTTCGATCAGTGAACCCGCGTAAGACTCAGCGTTGTAGTCCCCGCTTTCAAGCGCCCTTAAATGATTTTGCAGTGATAGCGGCATAGTACCCTCCAACATCCAGTTGAAGTTTGCCGCCAATTCAAGGCCCCTTGCCATCATCACTTGTGATGATTTTTCGAACCTACAATTTGTGGAAGAGCACGCTCCGACGTTCGCTGCCAGTTTTGCGCAGGATCGAACCGACGTGGCTTCTGACAGTCGGCTTTGAGATGTGAAGCTGCTCGCAAATCTGACTGTCCGTCCAGCCTTCGACAATCAGATCAGCAATTTCCGCTTCACGTGGTGTCAGCATCCAGCGCTCAGGCTGACACGCAAACCGCGTAACAGGACTGCCGGGCCTTTCGCCTTGGGAGCGAACCAGTGCGTTGACAATGCTGGGCGCAATGGCGTTCACAAGCTCTACATCGCGACGGCTGAAATCCTCGGCGCCGTGGGGTCGCCAGATGCGAAGATCACCGATGTTTCGCCCTCGGTCCCAAGCAAAGAAATTCATGCCGTAGCAAAGCCCGTCCTGCGCGAGAAAGTCATTGAAGAACTCGGTTCGCTCTAACCTGTCGTGCGACATGACCTCGCTTACCGCCGTCGCCCGCCTTCTGCGCTGCAACGTCGGTGTGATCGGATCATTGTATTGGAAGTACTCTTCGTAAGCGCCCAAGTTATCTTCGCTCATATTGATATTGATGCCACAGTCAAACTTTTGATCAACATCGTTCCAGATGTAGGAGGCGAAGTATTCTGCATCTAATAGCTGCAATAAAGCCTTACCAATATTGCAGCGGACATCAGTTTGCGACATCGGGGCGCTGAGCTGTCGCATTATAGAAAAGACTAAGTCTGACTCTTTGTGCGTCAAATTCATCCAAGAATGGTATCACAAACCTGAGTACTTACAATCATCGAATGACGGGCACTAAGGAGCCTCCAAAAGTCCTCTGACGCTGTCCTTGAACGACTGAAAACGCATGGCTCCATCGGCGCTGCCAGAAGACAGCTTACAAACCCTTGATGTGCTTGTAGACCGTGTTTCTTGAGATCCCCAGCCGACGGGCAACCATGCTGACATTTCCGCTTGCTTCTGACCATGCGCGCTGGATCATGACACACATCTCAGCCCGAACCGGCGAGCCCTCGCATAGGGGACAGGGTTGGAAACCTTCCCCCGGTGTCAGCGTTTCAAGGCTTTGGTCCAGCTCTTCCCTGATCACCGTTCCAGAAGCATTCGCAATCGCCAGCCGGATGACTTTCTTCAACTGCGAGAAATTTCCTTCCCACCGCTGGGCCTTGAGCCTGCGCAGTGATTCTCTGGAAAGGGTATGCTGGCTGGAGCACGCCGCAGTAACCGCAACGGCCAGCTTTTCAAAATCGGTCCGCTGGTTCAGCGATGGCGCAACAATGGTCTTCCCGTAAATCGCGTTGGTGAATTCACTGGAAAGAGCATCGCTTTTGCCATCCAACCAGTCAGTGTTAATTGCGACCGTGGACAACGTTGAGCAAATCCAAATTACTCGTTGGGAATGCGCCGCATGCTATGTTGGCGAACCGGAACCTGAAACTTTCAAGAAGACAGCTGCAAAGGAGCGAAACGCATGCCTCGATCCAGGTGTCGGGGATGTGTT
>JBMZBW010000113.1:0-7906 GCA_049612785.1 Alphaproteobacteria bacterium
TCCTCCACCAGCCGATCAATGGCCTGGCGCAGAGGTGTGCGGGATATGCCCAGTCTTTCGGCAAGCGCTGTTTCAGATAATCGGTCGTGTGGAGCAAAGTCGCCACCGAGTACAAGACTGCGCAGTTCACCTAGGCCCTTATCGAATTGTGAGCGGCGACGTTTTGTCATTACGGTTTCCTTATTCTAAGAATTGGGGCAAACGCCCTGTTCCGTTTTGTATACAGAAAAATAGGTAAAAGGCACTTAAGCAAGGAAAAAGCGACTCTTTCAAGGAATATTGTACACAATATGCCTTTAATACGCTAACAAACGAGCAGAGAAGCCCTAAAAACAAATGGTAAGGGAGGCCTTAACGTGAGAACCGTCGTCTTGGTTCCCGGTCTGGTATCAGACGCTCGAATTTGGCGCGCTTTGCGGAACGCGCTGGACGGTAGAGCGGTGCTCCATGACGGGAACATCTCGGTTTTTCCGGACATTGCGCAGATGGCAACGGGATTGCTGCTCGAAACGTCAGGGGAGCTTATTGCAGTTGGGCATTCGCTGGGCGGACGTGTCGCTATGGAAATGGCGCGGCAAAATCCTGAACGCGTGAAGGGTCTGGTTCTCGCAAATACCGGCCATACGCCGAAGAAACCCGGCGAAGAAGTTAAGCGCCACGCGATGATCGATTTAGGGCATCGCAGCATGCATGAACTAGCGGCACAATGGCTCCCGCCCATGCTCGACCCTGCGCGTGTTGGTGATCAGGCTCTGATCGCAGACTTAACGGAAATGGTGCTTAAGGCAGGCGCAGAGGTTCATGAGAGGCAAATCCGTTCCCTGCTGAACCGTCCGGATGCGGGAACGTACATGGCCGCCTACCCCTCTCCGGTCCTGTTGATCACAGGCGCGCAAGACGGCTGGTCACCGGAAGCCCAGCATCGAGAAATTCAAAAGATGGTGCCGGACGGTGAGCTTAAGGTCATCGATCATGCCGGTCACTTCATGCCTGTAGAACAACCTGCCGCCACGGTTGAAGCAATCGTGGAGTGGTTGGAGCGAAGGGAGCTGATTTAAACGGGAAGGTTCGCTCGCGAAGCCAAAAATCTGCTAACCTTGGCCTTATCGTCATCAAAGCAGGCTACAGATCCCATGAACCCTATTCTTCCTTGGTCGTCCGTTGCTCATCACCTCGTTGCCGTCGCCGCAGGGCGTGAGGCGGCAGATCTCGTCATTCAAGGCGGCATTCTGATTAATGTGCAATCGCGAGAAGTTCTTGAAGGCTGGGAAGTTGCCATCGCCAAGGGTCGCTTTGCCTTTGTCGGGCCGGATGCTTCGCACTGCATCGGTGAGGGGACTGAGGTTGTTCATGCTCAAGGCCAGTTTTTGATCCCTGGCCTCTGTGACGCGCACATGCACATTGAAAGCGGTATGCTCACCCCTGCTGAGTTCGCCGCAGCCGTCGCGCCGCACGGCACCACCACCATGTTTACCGATCCCCATGAAATCGCGAATGTGTTGGGGCTGGAGGGCGTGCGGATGATGCACGATGAAGCCCTGATGCAGCCGGTCAATATCTACACGCAAATGCCGTCCTGTGCGCCCTCTGCGCCGGGTTTGGAAACCACGGGCTATGAAATAGGCCCGGAGGATGTTGCCGAAGCGATGGGCTGGCCCGGGATCATTGGGTTGGGGGAAATGATGAACTACCCCGGCGTCATCCATGGCGATCCGCAGATGCTGGCTGAAATGGCGGTAACAATGGATGCAGGCAAAACCGTCGGCGGACACTATGCCTCACCAGACCGGGGTATTGCCTTTCACGCCTATGCTGCTGGCGGGCCTGCGGATGATCATGAAGGTACGGCTGAGGCCGATGCCATCTCGCGCGTGCGTCAAGGCATGCGATCCATGCTGCGTCTGGGGTCAGCTTGGTATGATGTCGAGAGCCAAATCACGGCCATTACCGAAAAAGGTCTGGATCCCCGAAACTTCCTTCTTTGCACCGATGATTGCCACTCAGGGACTTTGGTAAAAGACGGGCATATGAACCGTGTCGTACGACATGCCATTGAGTGCGGCTGTGACCCCCTGATTGCTTTGCAGATGGCGACGATCAACACCGCGACGCATTTTGGGCTGGAACGTGAACTCGGCAGTATCGCGCCGGGGCGTCGGGCCGATGTCATTCTAACGTCAAACCTGACGGACCTGCCCATTAATGTCGTTTTCGCGCGCGGCGTTCGGGTGGCTGAGTCCGGGACCCTGCTGGTCGAGTGTCCCCACTACGACTGGCCGCAATCAGCCAGACAAACCGTGCATTTAGGAAAGGTGCTAAACGGCGAAGATTTCAGCATCTCCGCACCCGCTGGAGCCAATGCCGTCCGCGCCAAAGTGATTGGTGTGGTCGAGAACCAAGCCCCCACAAAGGCCTTAACCTTCGAACTGCCTGTCACGGAAAACCGGGTTCAGGCAACCGGTGAGGTTTGCCAAATTGCCCTTGTCGAACGTCATCGTGCAACCGGTGATGTCACCAACGGTTTTGTCTCCGGGTTCGGCTACACGGGGAAAATGGCTATCGCTTCAACGGTCGCCCACGACAGTCACCACATGATTGTTGTCGGCACGGATCGAGACATGATGGCGGCAGCAGCTAACCGTTTGGGCGAGATAGGTGGCGGTGTCACGGTCTGGAAAGACGGTGAGGAGCTTGCTTTGGTGGAGCTACCCATCGCAGGTCTCATGTCTGACAGCCCCGCAGCAGAAGTCGCCGAAAAAGCTCAGGCGATGGTCGATGCAATGGCGGCTTGCGGCTGTACGCTGAACAATGCCTACATGCAGCACTCTCTGTTGGCCTTGGTGGTTATTCCTGAGTTACGGATTTCTGATCTCGGACTGGTGGATGTCCTCAAGTTTGAGCTTACGGACGTTTTTGAGAGCAATGACTAGAGCGCGTCTTGGGCTTTTCTCGCGCGGCGGCGTTCCAGTTTCTCGGCGAGGTTCAAGCCCACACCGGGACGGCTCCACGGACAAACAGCGATACAGATTGCGCAGCCTTGATGCTCGTTGAAGAACGGCAGGCACTTGTCAAAGTCCACGTACCATTTTGTTTCACCGCGAACGAGTTGCTTTTCGCTTGTAATGGCCTCGGGTGGACAGGCGTCTTCGCAGATCCGGCAGTTCATGCAAAAATCGTCAATCCCATGCTCTTGGGGTGAGGTTAGAGGTAAGGGGCAATCGGTTAAGACCGCTGAGAGACGAAAGCTCGATCCAAACTCCGGCGTAATAAGGGAGCCGTGTTTTCCCAACTCCCCGAAACCAGCCTGAATTGCTGCGGGGATCATCGCAACTTTGCCAGACATAGGGCCGGTGAGCGGTTCTGCGTCCCAGCCAAGGCTTCTGAGCCAGTTGGCGCAATACTTCGCACCAAAAGCCGCTCTGCGGTATTGGCGCATGACCTCCAAACCGCCTTCTGGTGCTGGCGCTTTGCTGATTTCTTCAAAGTCATGGTGAAACCCGAGAACCACGATGTACTTAAAACCGATTTTTTGGCCGTCGAAGGCCCATTTGGGGTCAAAGGCAGTAACCCCAAATTTATCAAACCCACCTTCCAAAAGCCCCGTACGGATGAAGTCCGTCACGGTTTCGGTTTCTAAAGGCGTCTGTACCCGCGCAACGGGTTCCAAATCAGCATTCAGGATTTCTGCGCGTCGCGCGCGTTCGATCTGATAGCCCGGCAAACCCGGATCCACCGTGTAGAACCATCGCTGCACAGCACCATGGGCGACGTCGTCGGGATCATTCCCCCAATAAACATAACGGGGCCGGCGCTTCTCAGTTTCACCTACGCCGTTGATTTCGTTACCGGAGACTTCAGGATAGAGCGCCATTTGTTCAGGATTGGGCACGAACGAATGTTTGGTCATCATTTCCTCCGCTCTAAGCTTAGCAAGCCATTCTCAATCAGTCATCGGGCGTCAACCCTTCGTATCGTGCCAACACGGTTTGTGCGGCGGCTAGGACGCTTGGGTCCAGGCTCGGAACACTTGATTGCTGAAGTCGACTTTGGATGTCCTGATCTAAACGCTCGATCAGGTCTTCGTCGGGTAAGTCGTTGTTACTCAGTGGGAAGTTGGCACCCAAATAGCGAGAATCCCAAACCTGCGCTCGGCAATTTTCCACCGTGTGTTGCTCCGCGAGAAACTGCCCCCTCGGTCCAAGCTCAGCGATCAACTCAGTCCCAATTTGCTCCGGCGAGACCCGTAAACCTTCCCACATTTTCTTGAGCAATCCAGCCAGATCATCGCAGAGAACCAAAGCGTGTTCCGAAAAGGTCAGCCCCTGATCCAGCGAGCCAAGGTAATCGCAGGTCGCTGGTCGATTGTAGAACATTTGCATCATGTTCGCCGATAACTCCCAGACGGCGTCCTGATTGAACCGTCTGGCAACTGAACATCCACCCGTGCCGGTCAGCGGCGGTATCCCGAGTGACCGCCGAACCTGACAAATCGCCATGTCAGCCATAGACGTCTGCGAAAAGCTGCCGATTGCACCGGTGGCGGGCTCCATGAAGTAGACGTCGGAACAGCCGATGCAGAAACTTCCCTCAGCCGCCAACTGCCCCAGAACCATCGCTGCAATATCGGTCATCAGCGAATGCGTGACACAGCCGGCCAAGGTGATGGGCGACGAAGCACCACCGATGGGCAGGGTTCCAACCCCAACGGGCACCCCTGCCCGTGCTGCCATGATGATCTGATCAATGTGGATATGGGCAAAATTCACGGGGAGAGGTGTTACAAGATGCAGGAAATATGGCTTTTCCTGTAACGCATTTGCTCCGCCCCGTAGCGCAGAAGCGATATCTATCGCACCAGCGAGGGAGACGGGGTATTCGCACAGCCACTCCAACGGCTTTGTTGTGTTTTCCATCATGCAGATGAATTCATCGACCTCACCATGCATGGTGGAGTTAGGAACGTTCTTCACCATTGTGCAGACAGCATCAATATGGGGTAACCCGTCCGCCAGCCGTGTGATTCTCGCCAGATCGTCTCGCGTCGATGCCCGCGGCTCACCGGTCGCCGCATCGTATACGGCAATACAGGTCATTCCCGGCATGAACCGCGTGTGATCCGTGTCTATGCTGACGGAGTTCTCGCCGTTGCGATCCCACAGCGTCGTTGCCTTGGCGACGGTCTCCAGAGCGCGCCGAGAAACCTGTTCAGGGATGAAAACCAGACCGTCGCCCTTCACCGTGCACCCGGCGGCTTTGAGAAGGTCATCAGCCTCTGAGCCAGGCTCGAAAATCACACCGGACGTGGCAACAAGGTTGATCGCAGTGTCGATGATCAGCGTAACATCGGCAGGCGTCAGAGGCTGATAAGGCTGGGTCCAACCAGCGTGACGGCCACTAGAGGGGGGAGCCGTATTGACTGATTCTTTGCTGCGGCGGCGCGTTCTTCGCATAGCGGAACCCTTTGGTGTTTGATGGGGTAAAGACTAGGCCATCGGTAGGGTCAGAAACAAATATTATTTGAGCGCTTAATTAAATTATAGACAGAGCGGCTGTACTCACGTCATGATTTCGACCGTGCTAGGGTCATCAAACACCCCATGATCAAGCTGAGGAAACCATGCGCGATCCCCGCCACGATATTCTTTTTGAACCGATCCAGATCGGTCCGGTTCGAGCAAAGAACCGCTTCTACCAGGTGCCGCACTGTTCCGGCATGGGCTGGAAGCGACCGCAGTCACTCGCGGCCATGCGTGGCATGAAGGCTGAAGGCGGTTGGGGTGTTGTGAACACTGAGTATTGCTCGGTTCATCCAACGTCAGACAACGAGTATTTTGCCAACGCGACGCTTTGGACTGAAGACGACGTACGCGCGAATGCGGCTATGACCGAAGCGGTTCATGCCCATGGTGCCCTTGCCGGGGTCGAGCTGTGGCTTGGCGGCGGGATGATCATGAATCTGAGCACTCGCCTTCCGGCTTTGGGCCTTCGCAATCGCCCGCAAACTGACAGCGGGGTCTACAACCCCGGTCAAACCCGAAAAGTCGATAAGCAGGATATCCGCAACCTCCGCCAATGGCATCGGGACGCAGCGAAAAGAGCCGTCAACGCGGGTTTCGACATCGTGTACGTCTACGCCACCCACAGCTACATGCTGTCAGAGTTTCTGGACGCATCCATTAACAACCGTACGGACGAATATGGGGGGTCATTAGAGAACCGCATCAGGATTGTGCGGGAGCTGATTGAGGAAACACGCGAAGCCGTTCAGGGCAAAGCGGCAGTCGCGACACGGTTCAGTGTCGATCTCGATCACGCAGAGACTTACGACATGTTTGGTCTGCTTGCAGAGCTACCAGACTTGTGGGATCTCACCGTCCCCGATTACGGCGTTGAAATGGGCGCCAGTCGGTTTGTGAAAGAGGGTGCCCTCGCCCCCAGTGTCGCAGCTGCCAAGCGGCTAACAACCAAGCCTGTCGTCGCCGTCAGCCGCTACACCTCTCCCGATACCATGGCTTCCGTTATCCGTTCTGGTGGTCAGGACATGATCGGCGCAGCGCGTCCGTCGATTGCTGATCCTTTCCTGCCCAAGAAGATCGAAGAAGGCCGGTCTGAAGACATCCGCGAGTGTATCGGCTGTAACATTTGCTATGCCCATGATTCGCTGGGTGTCCCGATCCGCTGCACCCAAAACCCGACCATGGGCGAAGAATGGCGCATGGGATGGCATCCCGAGCGGGTTGCAGCCGCCGAAACCAAGGAGCGTGTGCTGGTTGTCGGAGGTGGCCCCACAGGGCTGGAAGCGGCACGGGTGCTCGGCGAAGCGGGACATTCCGTTATGCTGGCGGAAGCCAATCGCACCTTTGGCGGTCGCGTCAGCGCTGAATCTCGTTTGCCGGGCCTGTCAGAATGGGCCCGGGTCCGGGATTGGCGATTGGGGCAGCTGGAAAAGCTGGAAACCGTGCAGTTGTTTCCTGAAAGCCCCATGTCGGCGAGTGATATTCTAACGCTGGACGTTGACCATGTGCTGTTCGCCACCGGATCAACCTGGGCCTCAGACACCATTGGCCGGCACTCGGTAGCGGGATTGAGCGAACAAGCCCCCGGAATGCTGCTGGGCGCTGAAACAGTTTTGCGGGGTGAAGAGATCGACGCTGACCACGTGCTGATCTACGACGACGATCACTACTACATGGGGTCAGTGATTGCCTTGGCGCTTAGAGAAGCGGGACATCGAGTTACGCTTGTGACGTCGGCTGGCCGTCCCTGCGAATTTGGCGTCTACACCGGCGAAATCTACGAATCAAACGCACGGCTTTTTGAGGCCGGTATCGAGGTTATCACCAACAAAATGGTGACCGCGCTCGAAGCAGGTTTTGCTGTGGCTGAGTGTACAATGTCAGGACGGATAGAGCGGCTCAGTTGTGATGTCATGATCCCAATTTGTCGTCGCCTGCCTAATCAGCGCGAACACGATGATTTCGCGCGTTTGTATGAGAGCGGTCAGGCCGCAGCCGTGAAATCATTTGCGCGAATTGGTGACGCCGATGCGCCCAACACCATCGCGGCGGCGGTCTATGCCGGTTATCGGGCTGGTGTGGAACTGGGCAAGACGCTCGATCTGGCGCAGGTCTTCGGTCGGCGCGAACATCCGGTAGTCTCGTGAAAGAGGTCGCGCGATATGTCTTCCCCTAACCTGCCTTCCGGCTCGCCGCTTCTGGATCATTGCCCGCCTTCACTCCCGGCTCCGGCTTACTACAGCCAAGATTGGTTCGACCGGGAACAGCGCGATCTATGGAAGAAGACTTGGCTGTACGCAGGCCGCACCTCGGAATTCGCCGCAGGAACGCTCAGCCGTGTGGAACTGGCACAGGAAATTCTAATTGTGGCCAGTGATTTAGAGGGCCGC
>JBMZBW010000114.1:0-7705 GCA_049612785.1 Alphaproteobacteria bacterium
GAGTAGGGCGCAGCTCAATCGAGTTGCGGGGGATCTATTCAATGTCGTGAAGTCCGGTGACGTTAAACCCGTCATTGGTCGGCGGCTGCCATTTGCTGAGGTCGCAGAAGCGCACCGAGGCTTAGAGGCCCGAGAAACAATCGGGTCCACAATCTTGGAAGTATAGGGAAGATCCCAACTCATGATTAAAGAATTTCGCGAGTTTATCGAGCGCGGCAATGTCATTGAGCTTGCCGTTGCCTTCGTTATGGGTGTTGCGTTCAACGCCATCATCAAGTCGTTGGTTGCTGATATCATCATGCCGCTGGTCGGGCTGGTTACCGGTGGTGTTGATTTTGCAAATCGCTTCATTGTCCTGGGCGCTGGCAAGTTTGCCACGCTCGCTGAGGCACAAGAAGCGGGTGCTGCGACCTTGAACTACGGTGTGTTCATCAACGCCATTATCGAATTCCTCATCATTGCCTTTGTCCTGTTCATGGTTGTTCGCACCTACAACAACATGAAAAAGAAGGAAGAGGAGGCGCCAGCCGCTCCGGCAGAACCACCCCGTCAGGAAGTTCTGCTCGAAGAAATTCGTGATGCACTGAAAAAATAAGTGCTGCTTGCCCAAGGCAAGGCCCTGAAGGGGGAGGCTGTTTCAGCCTCCCCTTTTTTCATGCCGTGGATCTTGCGCGGATCGGGTGTCAGGACACCGCCTTGGTGCTGAACGAGATCACCAGCGCTTCAGGTTTGGCGAGGATTTCAACCGGCTGGCCGTCATCGTCCGAGCCCTCAATCAACACATGCTCGGAGCTGGTCGCCGCCAGACGAATCATGATGAACGGCGCAGGGTATCCGGCGACGTGAACCAGCATCCGGTACCCCTTAGACAACTTTTGCGCAAACTGTGAGGCCCGTTCGCCAATCAGCGCGGTTGCGGCCTGCGCGGGCGAGGATTCATCATAGGCTTTCCCCGATGAAACTTCCTGCGGCTTACCAGCCCGCAGGCGCGGCTTGGGCGCTTCGTTCATGCTGCCGGGTCCTTGTTCAAGTGCGCTGGGTCAGCGTGCGGCTGACAGCATCATTCCAAAGGTCAATCTTGCGGCTGCGCCGGTCGGATGGCCAAGTTGGGGTAAAGCTGCGATCCAGTTTCCAGCGCTGGGCAAAGTCGTCCTGTCCGCCATAGAACCCCACGTGCGCCCCGGCCAGATAGGCCACGCCAAGAGCGGTGGTTTCCGTCAGCACGGGTCGCTCCACCGGCGCATCAAGCACATCGGCCAGGCATTGCATGGTCCAGTCGCTGGCCGTCATCCCGCCATCGACCCGCAAGATGGTGTCGCTGGCATCGCTCCAGTCTGCTTTCATGGCTTCAAGCAGGTCGTTGGTTTGAAAGCAGACGGACTCCAAAGCCGCGCGCGCAAACTCACGCGGGCCGGAATTTCGGGTCAGGCCAAAAATGGCCCCGCGCGCCTCGCTGTCCCAGTGTGGCGCGCCAAGGCCGGTGAAGGCTGGCACCAGCACAACGTCCTGTTCCTCATCCGCCTGATCCGCCATGTCGCCGGATTGTTCGGCGCGTTCCAGAATACCCAGACCATCCCGCAGCCATTGCACGGCAGCGCCCGCGATAAAGATCGACCCTTCGAGGGCGTAGGTCGGCTTGCCGTTTAAGCGATAGGCCAAGGTGGTCAGCAAGCGGTTTTCGGAAGGAATGGCGGTTTCGCCCGTATTGAGCACGGCGAAACACCCGGTGCCGTATGTCGATTTCAGCATGCCGGGCTTAAAGCAGCCCTGACCCACCACCGCCGCGTGCTGGTCGCCGGCCATGGCCGTAACCGGCACGGAAGACCCCTCGCCAAGCACGCTGGTCGCGCCAAAGTCTGCTGCGTTGTCACAGACCTCGGGCAACACGGCGCGGGGAACGTTCAGCAGGGCCAAAAGCTCGTCATCCCAGTCCTGAGTATGAATGTTGAACAGCAGTGTCCGGCACGCGTTGGTGGCGTCGGTCCGGTGCACCGCGCCGCCTGTCAGCTTGTAAAGCAGCCAGGTATCCACGGTGCCAAAGGCCAGCTCGCCTGCCTCAGCCCGCGCGCGCGCGCCTTCAACGTTGTCCAGCAGCCACTTCAGCTTGGTGCCGGAGAAGTAGGGGTCCAACAGCAGGCCGGTTTTGGCTGTAACCATAGCCTCTTTGCTCTGGGCTTTCAGGTCGGCACAGAGGTCAGCGGTCCGCCTATCCTGCCAGACAATCGCCTGATGCACGGGCTCACCGGTCTTGCGGTCCCACACGACCACGGTCTCCCGCTGGTTGGTGATCCCGATTGCGGCGAGGTCGTTGGCGGTCAACCCCGCTTCGCTCAGAGCTTGGGTCGCGACGTCGAGCACGGACTCCCAGATCTCGCTGGCGTCGTGCTCGACCCAACCGGACTTGGGGTAAAACTGCGTAAACTCCTTTTGCGCGACACCAAGAATATCGAAATCTGCGCCAAAAAGGATCGCTCGGCTGCTGGTTGTGCCTTGATCGATGGCCATGACGGCTTGAGCCATGAGTTTCCTCCCAAAAACAAGTTGGGCGATACCCTAAGGGTACCGCCCGCCAAGAACCAGTGCAGAGATGGATATCCGGAAGCTTAAAATGCTGCCTCGTCCAAGCCAATGACTTCGTCCGTGCTGGACCGGATCGATTCGAGCAGACCCGAAGAGCGCGGAAGCATCTGGTCGGCAAAGAACCGCGCGGTGGTGAGTTTGGTTTCGAGGTACTGCGTGTTCTCGTCCCCGTTTGCCAGCCGCTTTGCGGCCTCCAAAGCCTCCGTCGCCATGACCCAACCGCCCGCAACTGTTCCCCACAGGGTCAGGTACGGCGTCGCGCCCACGGCGGCTGACGGCATATTCTCACCAGCGGTCTGGAGCAGATAGTCCGATGCAACCTGCAAATCAGCCAACGCTGGGGCCATGCGACCGGCGATGGCGCGCAGGGTGAGGTGGTCTGCTGCGTTCAGGGCGTCGTGGGTTGCCTGCATTTCGGCGATCATCTCACCCACGGCCCGGCCCCGGTCCCGTGCCAGCTTTCGCCCAATCAGGTCCAGCGCCTGAATCCCGTTGGTGCCTTCATAAATCGGCAGGATGCGCGCATCGCGGTAGTGCTGGGCCGCGCCGGTTTCTTCGACAAAGCCCATGCCGCCATGGATCTGCACGCCGATGGAGGCGATTTCACAGGCGATGTCTGTCCCCCAGCCCTTTACGATGGGCGTCAGCAGGTCGACGCGCCGCTGTGCCTGATCCGCGTCTTCGCGGTCTTCTGCACGGCGGGCGATGTCGATGTTTGCCGTTGCGTGATAGGCGAGGCCACGGAAGGCTTCGACCTGTGATTTCATTAACAGCAGGTTCCGCCGGACGTCAGGGTGTTCGATAATCCGGACGCCTTCCTTTGACGATCCGCCGATTTTCGCCGACTGGACCCGATCCTTGGCGTAGGCCAAAGCATGCTGGTAGGCCCGTTCAGCGATCCCAAGCCCCTGAATACCCACGCCCAGACGGGCGTTGTTCATCATGGTGAACATGCAGGACATCCCACCATTTTCCGGGCCGATCAGATAGCCAACTGCCCCGCCATCATCACCGTACTGCATGACGCAGGTCGGGCTGGCGTGGATCCCGAGCTTTTCTTCGAGCTTGATGCATTTGGCGTCGTTGCGTTCACCCAGACTGCCGTCTTCGTTGACCAGGAATTTTGGTACGATGAACAGCGAGATACCCTTGGTGCCTTCTGGCGCGCCGGGCGTACGGGCGAGGACGAGGTGGATGATGTTTTCAGCCATGTCGTGCTCACCAAAGGTGATATAAATCTTCTGGCCAAAAATCCGGTAAGTGCCATCTGGCTGCGGCTCAGCCCGAGACTTGAGCGCGCCGACGTCAGAACCGGCGTGCGGCTCTGTCAGGTTCATGGTGCCGGTCCACTCACCGCTGACCAGGCGTTCGAGGTACTTGGCCTGTTGCTCAGGCGAGCCGTGCGCTTCGATGGCTTCGATGGCCCCTTGCGACAGAAGCGGGCAGAGCGAAAAGGACATGTTTGCGGCGAACAGCATTTCTTGTCCGGCGGCGTTCACAGCCCAGGGCAATCCCAGCCCACCGATTTCCGGATCATAGGCCGCGCCGATCCACCCGGTTTCGCGGTATTGGGCGTAAAGCTCAGGGAATTTTTCGTAAGTGCGGACAACGCCGTTTTCCAGACTGCACCCGGCTTGATCCGCATCCCAGTTCGACGGGGCAAGTTCGTCGTTGAAGAACTTTCCGCCCTCTTCGATCATTTGCGCGATCATGTCGGGGGTCGCATCTTCCAAGCCGGGAAGGGTCGCCAGATGGCCCAGATCCGCGAGGGTTTCCAGGGCAAACAAAATATCTTGTGTTGGGCTTTGGTAGGTCATGGTGGCGCTCCGCGCTGGCCTCAATCAACTCATTACCCCTCGTTTAGCCGATGCCGTGATCGCCGATCAAGCCGTCGCACCCTTTGGGAGGCACTTAGCCGCGCCGACTGGCGGGGTGTGGTTGCTTTAGCTTACCAGCGCGCGATTCACGGATGACAATCACGATCCCCGCCGCTGCGATCAGAATACCGCCCGTGTATTCGTTCCACTGCGGCACCGATTGGAACAGCACCACGTCCAACACCATAGCGCCCGGCAGTCCGACATAACGAAACGTGCTGATGACGCTCAACTCGCCAATGCGCAGAGACAGCGCGGAGAAATAATAGGCCGTGGCGATCAGTGAGGATGACAAAAACAGCTTGAACCACGTCAGCGCCGCAAAGTCTGCGGCAACGTCGGTAAAGCCTCGCCCCTGAATAAAGGGTTCAAAGGTCTGGGGGAAAAGCGGCGGAATCGCCACGAAGCAGAACATCGACGCCAGACAGACAAACAGGCCCGAGTAGGCTGCGTTAAAGGCTGTCGGCAACTTCGAAGGCACGGCGCGCGACAGCAGGTCTCGCGTGGACAGGGCAAGCGCGCCGCACAGCGGGGCCAGTAGAATAAACCGCATGCTGCCAGACAGGGTTTTGCTGTTGTCTGGATCCACAGGGCCGTAGATCGAAAGCGCCATGTCCGGGGCCAGTTGCCGCGTGATGGGCTCCCCTAGCGCGATCAGCACCACACCGACAAACCCCAGAACCACGGCACCCCATCGATAGACACCCACCCTTTCTCGCAGGAAAATCGCTCCGAGCGCTGTGGTCATGATCGGTGCTGTGAAAATCAGTGCTGCCGAAACGCCCAGACTGAGGAACATGAGCGCCGTGAGGTACGGCATGGCAATCATCGCCTCGCCAAAACCAAACAGCAATGTGCCGCGATCCCGGAAGCCCTTCAGCGGATTTTGGCGCACGAGGAAGAGGATTGCCAGCGTCAGAAGGCTCATCACCATCACCGCACGCAAGCCAACGATCACGTACACAGGTTCCTGCGTGAACAAGGACTTCATCAAGCTGTCGTTGAGATTGAAACAGAAAACGGCGACGACCACGCACAGCACGGCCTGAATGTTACTTGGCATGAACTTTTCCAACGGTATGCCACGACCAGAGACCTAATGCCGTTGCTTGCCAAGCATGAAAAAGGCCGCGCAGAGTTGCCTTGCGCGGCCTGAAGCATCGTAACGGGATGAGATCCCGTCAGTCTGGTTTTAACCGTTAAAGGACAGGATCACGACCCGATTGTCTTCCAGGTTGCCGCCCATTGAATCGGTCTCGCCAAAGCCGTGGACGGGACTGATCAAGCTCATGTCGACACCGTTGTCTTCGAGGAAGTGGTAAACCGTTGCAGCCCGTCGCTCTGACAGGGTGAGGTTGTAGTCTTCTTCGCCCTCAACCGATGCAAAGCCCGAATTGGAAAAACCCACGGAGCCCGAGTACATGAGAATATCGAGGTTATCCAAAAGCGTCTGTGCGCCTTCGCTCGACAGATCGGCACTATCGTATTCGAACTGCACGATGATGTCGCAGACGGCTGAAGAGTCGTGAACGTAACCACCCGATTCCGTACGCACCCACGTGCCCGACATGATCGTCGTCACGAAGTTGTGGCAGTTGCCCAAACATTCTTGTGCGGAGGCGTTGGTCACGGCCCCGAACGACACCAGAGTTGCTGCAATGGCAATTAAGAAACGTTTCATGGTTATCTCATTCCCGTTCAAAGTATTCCCTACAGGTAGGCTCCACGCCTGAACGCAACAAGGGGTGAGCGTGCACTGGAAAGCGAAATCCTATGCGATCACCACCTCATAACAAGAACCTTACCTCATTAATGACACTAGCAGGCAGGCGAGAGTCATTTTCTGGATAGCAAGTTGGTTTCACCCGAATGAGCCCAAGCGTGGCTCAAGAGACACTCAAGCACCAAGCGCTCGTCGAAACCATGGCGCGCAGTTGCACAAACTGAGGCAAAATTCACCCTGAGGTTTAATTTCTGAAACGTCATCTAGCTTTGAGAATGCCAGTGGCTCGAGTCGTCGGTTTGAACTTTTGGCAGTCAGGCTTTCTTCCGCACCACAACACGCCGATTCACAGCCAATTCTGGTCCGAATATCGTTGTCTCACCCCGACCCACGATATTGATGTTGTCCGTGCCGACGCCGTGTTTGATCAGATAGTAAGAAGCGGCCTTTGCTCGTCGCCAAGAAAGGTAGTCGTTGGCAATCCGGTCGCCCTCGCGGGAGGCATAGCCAGATACCTCATAGATTCCCCCCGTGGCATTGATCGCATCCGCCGTCATTTTCAAGGCGCGCTTGGCCGACAGCGTGATGACATCGCTGCTGCCTTTGAACAGGACCGAGGCTGAAAAGACCACGCCGTGTCCGGCATCCAGCGTTTGCTGGATCAACTCATCACAGTCAGCGCCCAGGATCATGGACTGATAGCCACCCCCAGACGTTGCGATCAGCGAGCCGTCTGAAGCCCGCGCAAACCCCCGGCAATAGGCTTCACCATAGCGCCGCGGAACGCCGCTGCTGACCTGAACCGGCACACCAACACTCTGGAACTGCGGTCGGGGGTTAACTGGTTGGTAGAGGGGTCCAGCCTGCAGCACAGGAACGCCGTTTATCACCGCAACCGACTGAAGGCCCATGGCTGACCGGTTTGCGACCGCGCCCGGAATCCCGCCTACGGGATAGAATGAGGGGGTCTGGGCTTGAGCGCGATAGAAGGTCTGCGCTTGTGTTGCCTGACTGAGGCCGAGTGCGGCAGAGAAAATACCCGCCAGCGCCAGTCCTTTAATAATGGTACGCTTCATAATTCGTTGTGCCCTTTGAAATCACAATGCGCCGCAAAATGCGCATTAGGCTCGATCTGAAAGGTACACTGTTCAATTCGTTGGCCATTACTGTGGCCAAGCGAGAAAAAGGCGGACTTTACGCTCTCTTGGTGTGGTCAGGAGGCACCGATATTGTGGCCTCTGCCTTGTTTCGCCTGTTTATGCGTCTCTCAACCTACTTTATGCGGGGGAGTGCCTGAATTTGTCGGGGTTTTACTTCAGGACAACCTGATTATTATGCGCACGAAGGATGGTCAGTGTCGCAAGAAGCGTCAAAGCACCCCCCTGATGCGCTGCACCAAGCGGAATTGGCACCGCATAAAGTAGCGTTAAGACGCCCAGTAAGTACTGCCCGATGACCACCATCAGCGCAGCCCAGGCCCAGCTTTTGACCGCACTGGAAGACGTTGAAGAGCGGATCAGGGCGA
>JBMZBW010000115.1:0-7683 GCA_049612785.1 Alphaproteobacteria bacterium
CTCCGCGCCCAAGCCGAAATGCAACCCGCGACGCTTCTTACGCTCGAATAGCCTCTACCCTCTTTGTTGCGCATAATGCTAGAATGACGCCATGACACTCGCCCCTGAACCCAAAGCCCGCGCCGCTCTGCCGGCCATCCGTCGCCTGCCCGATACGCTGGTCAACCAGATCGCGGCGGGGGAGGTTGTGGATCGGCCTGCGAGTGTGGTGAAGGAGCTGGTGGAGAATGCCATCGATGCCGGCGCGCACCGGGTCTCGCTGACCCTGCGCGAGGGCGGAAAGGCGCTGATCCGCGTCGAAGATGACGGCCACGGCATGACGGCTGAAGGCATGCGGTTGGCGCTGGAACGGCATGCAACCTCAAAGCTGCCTGACAGCGATCTGGTGCGCATTGAAAAGCTCGGTTTTCGCGGCGAAGCGCTGCCGTCCATCGCCTCAGTCGCGCGACTCAGTCTCAGCTCTCGGGCGCAAGGCGAGACTGACGGCTGGCGGGTTGCTGTTGAGGGCGGGGAAACCGTCTTTGATGGTCCAGCCGCAGGAAACCCCGGCACCACCATCGAAGTCACAGATCTGTTCTACGCCGTTCCCGCCCGGCTGAAGTTCCTCAAGGGCGAACAGGCCGAAGCAGGAGCCTGCCTCGACGTCGTCCGCCGACTGGCACTGGCTCACCCAGCCATCAGTTTTGACGTGCAACATAACGCGCGCCGCTCGCTGGCCCTGCCCGCCTGCGCCGAGGCCGCTGACCGGGTCCGGGATGTCATGGGACTGGAGTTTGCAGCCAACAGCCGGGAGATACAGAGCCACCGCGATGGCATGGTCTTGCGGGGCTGGGCCGGACTGCCGACCTACAACCGCGCCAACAGTCTGCAGCAGTATCTGTTCGTGAATGGCCGCCCCGTGCGGGACAAGCAGCTGACCGGTGTCATCCGTGCTGCCTATCGTCCGGTTCTCGCTCCTGACCGTCATCCGGTCGTGGTTCTGTGGCTGGATGTGCCACCCGAAGCGGTCGACGTGAACGTCCATCCCGCCAAATCAGAGGTTCGCTTTCGCCACGCCGCTGATGTCCGCGCCATGCTCATCGACGGCCTGCGTCGCGGGATTGTCGAGGCGGGTTTCAGCGCGTCTTCCCACCTGACGGGCGGGGTCGTGGATCGTCTCGCTGCGGGGGTGGAGGGGGCTTCACCGGAAGCACAACCGCGCCCGGCCCTGCAGGGCGACTACAGCTATCGCGCCCACAACCCCTCTGCCGCCCAGCAGGAAAGCTGGAACAGTGCTTTTGCGCCTCAGGCTCGCGTGGCTGAAGCCGCGGCAGGCTTTACGCCGGAAAACACCAGCAACGATGAAGACCGTCGCGCCTTTCCCCTGGGGGCGGCCAAAGCACAAATGCACGCCAATTACATCATTGCCGAGACCGAAACCGGGCTGGTCATCATCGACCAGCACGCAGCGCACGAACGCTTGGTGCTGGAAAAGATGAAGGCCCAGCGCGAACAAAACGGCATCGAGCGACAGGCTCTGCTGATCCCCGAAGTCGTCCACCTCGACCCCGCCAGCGCCGAATTGCTTGCCGAAGCCGAAGCGGTGCTGAGTGAGGCCGGACTGGTGATTGAACCCTTTGGCGACGGTACCGTGGTCGTACAGGAAACCCCCGCCGCTCTGGGTCAACCGGATTGTCAGAAACTGGTAAAAGATCTCGCCGAAGAACTTGCGGGGTGGGAGCAGGCATTTTCGCTGCAAGAGCGCATGGATCGCGTGCTGTCCACGGCTGCGTGCCATGGTTCTGTGCGTTCAGGCCGTCGGCTGAATGGCGAAGAGATGAATCAGTTGCTGCGCGATATGGAAAAGACGCCTCTGGCCGGGCAGTGCAACCATGGCCGACCGACCTATGTTCAGCTCTCGCTTGAAGACCTCGAGTCCCTGTTCGAACGCCGTTAACCGGCTGGACGGAAAAAGCTGAAAACAGTCTTGCCAGAAGGGGTCTGATGGACCTCGTACCAGCCCTTTAAAGCCGGATCTTCCCCTTTGGTTCGCGGACGCTCCCACACCAGCAGGGTCTCATCATGCCACAGCCCGCCCTCGGCGCAGAGAGCATCCAGCAGCCCTTGGCCCTGCTCGTAGGGCGGGTCGGCGATGATCAGGTCAAAGGCCCCCTCCAACCCCCGGCGATCCCGCCGCACTTCACAGGCTGCAGCCGGCAGTTTCGCGCTGCGCACATTGGCATGAAGCACGCTGAAATGCGCGCCGCTGTGCTCCACAAAACTCACGAAAGCCGCGCCCCGCGACCAGGCTTCGATCCCCATGGCCCCAGTACCGGCAAAGGCATCCAGAACCCGCGCATGGGCCAAAACGCTCTCCCCGCCGGGTTTGCGGAACCGGTTGGTGAGCACGTTAAACAGCGTTTCTCGCGCCCGATCAGTGGTCGGACGCACGCCAGCCCCCTCCGGCACGGCCAGCTTTCGGCCCTTGATCTGCCCGCCGGTAATGCGCACCGAACCCGGCGCGTTCGCAAACGTCCTAGCGGTCACGGCGCGGGGCTTTGCGGGTGTTTCGGGTCGCGTTCGGTGACCGGCCTACGCCCATGCGCCGCCCATCCTTGGCCGCGCGCTTTTTGTCGGCGGCTTTGCGATAGCCCGGCTTGGTTGCCTTTGGCTTGGCTTTGGCCCAGGAAGACTTGCGCTCGGTGCCCACACCAAACAGCTCGAACATCCGCGCGCGGGAGACTTCCTTGAGCTCCATTCGCGCCAGTGACCCCAGCGTCAGCCCGCCGTAGGACACGCGGATCAGCCGGTTAACCTGCAGGCCCAGATGCTGCGCCAGTTTGCGGATTTCCCGGTTCTTGCCTTCGGTCAGCGTGAACCGATACCAGCGGTTCAACCCGCTTTCCTTGGCCGTCTCCCGCTCAACGATCACAGAACCATAGGTCACCTCATCAATGGTCACGCCATCCTTGAGCGCGGCAAGCTGCTTGTCGGTGACAATGCCATGCGCCCGAACCCGGTAAATACGACTCAGCCCCGTATCGGGCAGTTCCAGTTTCCGCTTGAGCACCGGGCTGGTGGTAAACAGCAACAAGCCCTCAGAGTTGATGTCCAGCCGCCCAACGGCCAGCAAGCGCGGCGCGCCGGGGCCCATTTTGGGCAACAGGTCGTAAACCGTCTTTCTGCCCTCTGGGTCACGGTCGGTCACCAAAGCACCAAGGGGCTTGTAAAAGCGAAAAAGCTGCACGTCCGGAGGCGCAGACAGCGGCGTGCCGTCCACGCTCACGCCCTGCCAATCGGGTAAGCTGGTTGCCGGGTCCGTCACGACCTCGCCATGCACCGTTACCCGGCCTTCAAAGATCATTTTCTCCGCGTCCCGGCGTGAACACAGGCCCGAATGCGCGATGATCTTTGCGAGGCGATTGAGCCCCTTATTCTGGTCTTCTTGATCGAGTAATCCCGTCACGAAGTTTAATCCTTCAAATAAATGTAGAAAGATTCTACAAAGAAAAAATTGTGCATCACGCTACAACTGAGGTTTTTTTCTCCTTATGGGACAGGTTCTGATTCGAAATCTAGACGATGACGTCATCGAAACCTATCGCCTGCGGGCGAAGCGGAAGCGGCACAGCCTGGAACAGGAACTTCGCACCGTTTTGAGCGAACACGCCATCCCATCGGGCTCGGACCTCGAGGCCGAAGCAGAGTCTTTGCGCGGTCAGGGGCCAATGGTCAATGATGCATTGGCGGATGCCATGCTGGACGCAGGCATCTCTGGGGGCAGCGTTGCGCTGTCAGGTGGTACATAGAATGGCAGGAACGGACCAGCAAACCCGGTTTGTCATCGACGCGTCAGTAGTTATTCCCTGGTATCTCGAGCAAAACCTGACACCCATCAGCCTGCTGTTTCTGCAGCGACTGGAACACTGTCAGGCGCCGGGTGTGATTTCATCCCACGTCAGTCAGGTGCTCTGGTCCTATTGCCAGGAAGACCTGCTGTCCGGCACCGTGGGTGCCGCGGCGCTGCGCCATTTTCGCCGCGCCATGAACCACAAGATCACGCCGTCGGAAGAGCTGGCCGACCGCGCCCTTGAAATCTCGCTTGATCTGCGCCTGTCGCCGACCCTTTGCCTGTACTTTGCGCTGGCAGAGCGGCAGGAAGCCGACCTCGTGACGGCCTATCAACCCTTCCACGAAGCCGCACGCGGCACGCCCTTCGCCGGCATGGTTACGGATCTGCGGTCCTTCCTGTAACACCGCCTCTGTTCGAGCCGCTTAGTCCTCGTCGGGATCGAAAGCCGGGGAGCCCGGAGTTTTGCGCAGCTGGATCAGACCTTTGATCGGCTTGCTTGGGTCCACGACCTCGCCCCGACGCAAGATGTCGATCCGACCCTGCCGCGCCAGCCCTTTGGCCTCAGCCCGCACTTGACGCAAAAAGCTGCGCCACTTCTCCTCGCCTTTGACCTCATCGGGCTTGGGCGGTCGCATCTCCTGCGCGGCTTCGGTTGGGGTAAAGGTCGCCTCCCCCCGTTCTTCGGCCAGGCGCAGGATCACATGCTTGAGCGATTCAGCCATTAGCTTTCAAACCGCCGGTTACGCTCTGTCCCCAGACGCAGGCGCAGGGCATTGAGCTTGATGAAGCCTTCGGCGTCCCGGTGGTCGTAGACGCTGTCTTCTTCAAAGGTGACGTAGTCCTGACGGTAGAGGCTGTAAGGGCTTTCCCGACCGACAACCGTCGCGTTTCCTTTGTACAGGCGCAACCGAACCGAACCCGTCACCCAATCCTGAGATTTATCGATCATGGTCTGCAGCAGCTCCCGCTCTGGCGAGAACCAGAAGCCGTTGTAGATCAGCTCAGCATAACGCGGCATCAGCTCGTCTTTGAGGTGCGCTGCGCCGCGATCCAGCGTAATCGACTCAAGCGCCCGGTGCGCGGTCAGCAGGATGGTTCCGCCCGGTGTCTCGTAAACCCCCCGCGACTTCATGCCGACAAAGCGGTTTTCAACCAGATCGAGCCGACCAATGCCGTTATCGTGGCCGTATTTGTTCAGGGCGGTCAAAATCGCCGCCGGACCCATTTTTTCCCCGTTGATGGAAACCGGATCACCCTGTTCGAAGCCGATTTCGATGACCGTGTCCTGATCGGGTGCTTCCTGCGGTGACAGCGTGCGCTGGTAAACCAGGTTCGGCGCTTCTTCTGCAGGATCTTCGAGGACTTTGCCCTCGGAGGAGGTGTGCAGCAGGTTGGCGTCGACAGAGAAAGGGGCCTCGCCGCGCTTGTCCTTTGCGATGGGAATCTGATGCTCTTCGGCGAAGCTTATCAGCCTAGTACGCGACGCCAGGTCCCATTCTCGCCACGGAGCGATCACTTTGATGTCCGGCTCAAGCGCGTAATAGGCCAATTCGAAACGAACCTGATCATTTCCTTTGCCCGTTGCGCCATGAGAAACCGCGTCTGCGCTGACGTTACGCGCAATCTCGATCTGCTTCTTGGAAATCAGAGGCCGGGCGATGGATGTGCCGAGCAAATACACGCCTTCGTAGAGCGCATTGGCGCGAAACATCGGAAAAACGTAGTCGCGACAGAACTCATCCCGCAAATCTTCGATGAAGATATTTTCCGGCTTAATGCCTAACATTAAAGCCTTTTCTCGGGCTGGTTCCAGCTCTTCACCCTGACCCAGATCAGCGGTGAAGGTTACAACCTCACAGTTGTATGTGACCTGCAGCCACTTGAGGATCACAGAGGTATCCAAACCGCCCGAATAGGCGAGAACCACGCGATTAACGTCTTTGCTCATCCGTCAAATCCCATCAGCGAGACATAATAAAAGGGTTATATGCCAGCCGTTCTAAACGGACTCGACAGCTTTGCAACGCCGGGCCTCGCAACACGAGCATTGCAAGACGGTGAGAGCTTCGCCATGTTGCACCCATGACCACGAATTCACAGCCTTTGGCGCTGAGCGATCTGCTTGCAGACGTGTCGGCGGAGCTGCCGGACCACAGCCGTCCGGTTTGGCGTTTCCATGACAACTTTAATGCACTGCTGGACTTCTGGCTGCGGCGTCACGGCAACTTCCGCCTGCTGCTCAGCGACCTGCTGCGCTCGGTCGAAGAGTTCGGTGCCGATGGCCCGGACCAGAGCGAAGAAGACAACCTGATGGAGATGTGGTCGCTGTTCCGCGGGCAGCTGGATCAACACCAGCAGGTCGAGGATGGCGTGTACTTCCCGGTGATCACGTCCATGAACCCGGATTTTGCATCCGCCTTTGACATGCTGTCCAAGGATCATGAGGCGATTGAAGACTGCCTGGATGCAGTGGAGAACGCGGACGACGGTGCCGGCATGATGGAAGCCCTGCACCTGCTTAACGACAAGATCCTCGCCCACCTTGAGGCTGAAGAAGACCTCATCATGCCTCTGGTCCTGGAAACCCCTCCACCGCTCGAATTCGTCGTCTACGACGAAGACGGCAACGAGGTCGCCAGCGATGAGTTCATGGAAGACGAAGACGAGGAAGACGACTCCCTCGCCTGGGTGACCAAGAACTGATCACCGAGCTCTTCTAGCTTACCAAAGTCCCAGCGCCGTATTCGGTCAGCAGTTCCAGCAGCAGGACGTGCTTGATGGTGCCGTTTTGGATGACGGCAGCACCGACACCGCTGGTCACAGCCGCCGCGCACATTTCCAGCTTGGGGATCATACCGCCCGAGACCGTACCGTCTTCGATCAGGCCCGCAATATCTGCGCGGCGGATTTCAGCGATCAGCTGGCCGCTCAAGTCCTTCACCCCATCCACATCCGTGAGCATAATCAGACGCTCGGCCTTGAGCGCTGCTGCAATGGCTCCGGCGGCGGTGTCGGCGTTGATGTTATAACCCTGACCCTCTTCATCGACCCCAATGGGCGCGATGACCGGGATCAGGCCCGCATCGCGAATGGCTTCGATCACGGCGGTATTGACGTGCTTGGGCTGACCCACGAAGCCCAGATCGACACCGTCTGCGCGCTGGACCTTTTCTGCCAGCAGCAAGCGGCCATCCTTGCCCGATAGACCCACCGCTGTCCCGCCTGCCTTGTTCAGGGCGGTTACCACGTCCTTGTTGATCTTTCCCGCCAGGACCATTTCGACGATTTCCATGGTGGCCGCATCGGTCACGCGCAGGCCATCGACAGCCTTGGTCGGGACAGCCAGCCGTTCGAGCATGGCGGCAATTTGCGGACCGCCGCCGTGGACCACGATGGGGCGCATCCCCACCTGCCGCAGCAAGGCGATATCAGCAGCAAAGCTTTCGGTCAGCGCCGGATCAACCATGGCGTGCCCGCCGAACTTCACCACAATGGTCTTGCCGGTGTAGCGGCGCATGTAAGGCAGGGCTTCGCGCAGGGTTTCGGCCTTGTCCAGCCAGTCTCTCGCCTGAGTTTCGCTCATCTCGTTCATGCGAACATGTCTCCAAAATCGTCGCCAAGGCCCAGCAACACGCGGGCCACAGCATCGCGCAGTTCGGTGATGCCGCCAATGGGTCCCAGCGGCTTTTCTGCTGAGGTGGTCAGCACGCGCGGGAAGGAAGCAGGGTGCTTGAGGGCTTCGGCCTCGACAGCGGCCTTGACCTTGGCCAGCGCACCCGCCTTGATCTTGTCGCCCTTGGTCAGCACCAACTGGTAAGACACCGCAGCCACATCCAGATCGTCCATAAGCT
>JBMZBW010000116.1:0-7681 GCA_049612785.1 Alphaproteobacteria bacterium
TTCCGGCGTCATGATTTCATAAGTCTGCGCATTCTTGAGCATGCCATCCTGATGAATGCCGGACTCATGCGCAAAGGCATTTGCACCCACGATGGCTTTGTTCGGCTGGACAGAGAAACCAGTAATGGACTGCAGCATTTGGGACGCGCGGAGAAGCTTGGTGCTGTCAATGTTGGTCCAGTACGGCAGCCGGTCGCCCCGCACCTGCAAGGCCATCGCGACTTCTTCCAGTGAGGCATTACCGGCACGCTCGCCGATGCCGTTGATGGTACACTCAATCTGCCGCGCACCTGCCGAAACACCGCCCAGCGAGTTCGCAACAGCGACCCCAAGGTCGTTATGGCAGTGGGTCGAGATCGTGCACTTATCCAGCCCAGGCACCGAATTGAGCAGCATTCGGATCAACTCGGCATACTCGTCAGCAACCAGATACCCCACCGTATCCGGCACGTTGATTGTGGTCGCGCCAGCCTTTACCGCCGTGGTGATCGACTTGACCAGAAAATCTGGTTCCGTCCGCGTGCCGTCCTCAGGAGACCACTCAACATCGTCAGTCAAAGATGCAGCGTGAGAAACCGAGTTATGGATGGCTTCCAGAACGGCTTCAGGCTCCATGCGGAGCTTGTATTTCATGTGGACTGGCGAGGTGGAGATGAAGGTGTGAATACGAGCCTTTGGCGCGTACTGCAGCGCTTCCCAGGCGCGGTCGATGTCCTTTGTCGAGGCACGGCACAGCCCGGCGATTACGACATTGTCCGACGCCTGCTTCGCAATGGCCCGAACGGACTCAAAGTCACCCTGTGACGCAATAGGGAAACCAGCCTCGATGATGTCAACGCCGAGTTCTTCCAGCATCGAAGCCATCCGCAGCTTTTCCTCGTGGTTCATGGAAAAGCCCGGAGACTGCTCTCCGTCGCGGAGGGTGGTGTCAAAAATCTTGACGCGGTTGTCGTCAGTTTTCTGCATGCTCATGAATTTCTGTCCTGATCTCAGCGTCTTTTCGCGCCCTGAGATTGACCACATAGGTCAACGGGCTGCGTCTCTCACGCCATGTTTTCGCATTTTGAAGGAAGATGTTTCAAGCCCCTGATCGCATGCCGGATTGCAGCCCGGCTGAGACGTCAGGGGCTGGGTAGAAGCAGAACAATAAGGGCCATGCTTGAATTCATAGAAAGATCAAAACACGACTTCTCAACGTTGGCAATCCCACACCCTAAAAAAAGAAAAGGCGATCCGGTGTGGATCGCCTTCTCCCATGACAGTCGTCGACGCGCTTACTGACCCGAAGAGGTCGCCTTGTCCACGAGCTTGTTCTCGGACAGCCAAGGCATCATTGCGCGCAGCTTGGAACCAACTTCTTCGATTTGGTGGCTCTGCTGCAGCTTGCGCTTGGTCTTGAGGTGTGGCTGGCCAGCCTTGTTTTCCAGAACGAAATCACGAGCAAAACGGCCCGTCTGGATGTCTTCCAGAACGCGCTTCATTTCAGCTTTGGTTTCGTCCGTCACCATGCGTGGGCCGGTCATGTAGTCGCCGTACTCAGCCGTGTTGGAAATGGAGTAGCGCATGTTCGCCATGCCGCCTTCGTAGAGCAAGTCAACGATCAGCTTGGTTTCGTGCAGACACTCAAAGTAAGCCATTTCCGGCGCGTAGCCCGCTTCAACCAGCGTTTCAAAACCAGCCATGATCAGGTGCGAGATACCGCCACACAGAACAGCCTGCTCACCGAAGAGGTCGGTTTCACACTCTTCTTTAAAGGTCGTCTCGATGATACCTGCGCGGCCACCGCCATTGGAAGACGCGTAAGACAGCGCGATGTCCTTAGCGTTGCCGGAAGCATCCTGCTCAACCGCGATCAGGGTTGGTACGCCCGCACCCTTGAGGTACTCAGCGCGCACAAGGTGACCGGGGCCTTTTGGTGCAATCATGATGATGTCGAGGTCTGGACGCGCTTCGATCAGCTGGAAGTGGATGTTCAGACCGTGCGCGAACGCCAGTGCAGAACCTTGCTTCATGTTGTCACGAAGAGAGTCGACCCACAGATCAGCCTGCAGCTCATCCGGTACCAGAACCATGGTCACGTCAGCCCAAGCCGCGCCGGACGCAGGATCCGTCACTTCGAGGCCCGCAGCCTCAGCCTTTGCCGCAGAAGCGGAACCCGGACGCAGGCCGACCTTTACATGCTTACAGCCTGAGTCTTTCAGGTTGTTTGCATGAGCGTGGCCCTGTGAGCCATAGCCAACGATCAGGACGTTCTTGTCCTTGATCAGGTTAATGTCGCAATCGCTGTCGTAGTAAACGCGCATCGCCATGGGTGTTTCCTCCCGAGGAATCGTCATTAGAGTGAGTATTGAATTGCGGATTACCCTTCACAGGCGGGTCCGTCCAGACCCGTAACTGCGGGGCTTGCATTCGGTCGCTTAATGCGTCCGAACGCAGGTGTTAAAGAGCCTGATCGCCGCGAGAGACGGCAATCACGCCAGAACGACAGATTTCATTCAGGCCAAGCGGTACCATCAGCTCGATGAATCGATCCAATTGCTCTTTGCGGCCTTTGACCTCAAACACGAAATGTCCAAGCCCGGTATCGACCACTTCAGCCTTGAAGATGTCGGCAATCCGCAAAGCTTCAACGCGCTTATCGCCAGAGCCGACAACCTTGACCAGCGCCAGTTCCCGCTGAACCGGTGGTTCGAGCTCATTGGCCAGTGCAACGGCCGTCAGGTCTTCCACCCGGTGCACGGGGATCAACCGTTCGAGCAAATTACGGATCTGCATCAGAACCTGTGTCGTACCGTCGGTAACGATGGTGATGCGAGAGAGATTGGCGTCATCGTCAACTTCAGTCACCGTCAACGACTCAATGTTGTAGCCACGGCCAGAGAACAGCCCAATCACGCGGGCAAGAACGCCGGGTTCGTTGTCGACGAGAACGGCGAAAGTACGGGTTTCAGACATTTTGTTGGGTCCGGAACTTGAGGGGTTAAAAGTGCGAGAGATTGGCGGCCAGAGTTAAACCAGCGCCAGACCCTCGCCCTGAATGGCGGCGGCGACTTTTTCCTGACTCGAACCGGGCAACAGCATATCGTAATGCGGCTTACCGGATGGAATCATGGGGAAGCAGTTTTCGTCTTTGGTCACACAGCAGTCGAAGATGGTCATGGTATCGCTGTCCAGCATCTCCTGAATCGCGGCGTCCAGTTCGCTTTCCTTGGTCGCACGGATACCCTTGGCACCAAAACTTTCCGCCAGCTTCACAAAGTCCGGCAGGCTTTCCGTGTAGGATTCAGCATAGCGCCCCCCGTGCAGCAGCTCCTGCCACTGACGAACCATGCCCATCCACTGATTGTTGATGATCATGATCTTGACGGGCAAGCGGTACTGGACCGCCGTGGAAAGCTCCTGAATGTTCATCAGGATTGAGGCCTCACCCGCAACGTCGATACAGCAGGCATCGGGGTTGCCAATCTGCATCCCAATCGCTGCCGGGAAGCCGTAGCCCATGGTCCCCAATCCGCCAGAGGTCATCCAGCGATTTGGCTTTTCAAAACCGATATACTGCGCCGCCCACATCTGATGCTGGCCTACTTCAGTGGACACCAAAACGTCATCGCGGTGCTTGGTCATCTCATGCAGGCGCTTGAGTGCATGCTGAGGACGGATTTCGGCATCACCCTTCTGCTGTTCAAAGCCGAGGCAATCCACTGAACGCCAAGACTCAATCTGGCCCCACCAGTCAGCCAGTGCGCTGTTGTCGATGTTCAGGGCCTTGGACCGCCACATGCGGATCATGTCTTCCAGAACGTGGCCCGCATCACCAATGATCGGAATGTCGACCATGATATTTTTGTTGATGGACGACGGGTCGATGTCCACGTGGATCTTGGTGGAGTTCGGTGAGAATTCATCGATCTTGCCGGTAATCCGGTCATCGAAACGCGCGCCGATGTTCAGCATCACGTCACAGTTGTACATGGCAAGGTTGGCCTCGTACGTCCCGTGCATGCCCAGCATACCGACGAACTGCTTATCTGAAGCAGGATAAGCGCCCAGTCCCATCAGCGTGTTGGTGATCGGTACTCCGGTCATGCGGGTAAACTCGACCAGCAACTGCGAGGCATTGGGCCCTGCGTTAATGACACCGCCACCGGCATAGATGATCGGGCGCTTGGCGTTAGCCAGTGCATCAATCGCTTTTTCGATCTGCGAGAGCTCGCCTTTGACCACGGGGCGGTAAGACCCCCGGCGCACGTCTGCTTTCCGCTGATAAACGGCTGTTTTGTTCATCAGTACGTCTTTAGGCAGGTCAATAACTACCGGTCCAGGACGGCCCGTGCTTGCGACCAAAAAGGCTTCATGCACAACCGCAGAAACATCGTCAGCATTTTTGACCAGATAGTTGTGCTTGGTACAGGCGCGGGTGATGCCTGTGGTATCCGCCTCCTGAAAAGCATCCTGCCCGATCAGGTGCGTTGGCACCTGCCCCGTCAGGCATACAATCGGAATCGAGTCCATGAGTGCGTCAGTCAATCCCGTCACGGCATTGGTCGCACCGGGACCTGAAGTCACGAGAACACAGCCGACCTTGCCCGTAGACCGCGCATAGCCTTCTGCTGCGTGAACCGCAGCCTGTTCGTGTCGGACCAGGATGTGACGGATGGAATTCTGGTTAAAAAGCGCATCGTAAATCGGAAGAACCGCGCCACCCGGATAGCCAAAAACAACTTCCACGCCCTGTTCGACCAAGGCGTTGATGAGGGTCTCTGCGCCCGTCTTGGTATCACTCATGTTTAGAACCTGATGTCTCAATAAATTTGCTTTAGCCGGAACAAAATCCCGCAATTTCGCGCTTAGGCTAACAAGAGACAAAAAGGGGCGTCAACCGCCTCAGCCAATAACCGACAAGATATCAGCTTTGATTATTTCCATTTCTTTCATTTTTATGGGGTATTCACGAAATTTTATTGCGTGAGACAGCTGATTCCGCCCCCAAGTCAGTTGCCGCTTCGCATATTGTCGGCTGGAAGCGCGCGCTTTTTCCCGCGCCTGCTCAATATCCGACTCACCCTGCACCACAGCCGCCAGTTCAGGAACCCCAACCGCGCGCATGATAGGCAGACTTGATGCGTAGCCGAGCGTTAGCAGAGTTTCGACCTCGCTCAGCGCACCATGCTCCAGCATAAGATCAAAGCGGCCATTAATGCGATCGTGAAGATCAGCTCGGATCGGCGCGAGATCGAAGACCGGAAAGGGTCCCAGACCTCCCTGCTTATCCCCTTGCCAATCGGTCAGGGGTCGCCCGGTTGCCGTGCTGACCGCCCACGCGCGCAGAAGCCGCTGCGGGTCGATAATGGACGCCGGCGTTGCAGGGTCCAGACGCAGAACTTCCTCACGAAAAACGTCCAAGCCCACCGCGCGCAAGCGTTCTTCCCCAGCGCGTCGGATATCAGCAGAGGGTTCTGGGATGTTGGATAATCCGTCATGCAATGCATTAAGATAAAGCCCTGTCCCCCCCACCAGAATCACGGGACGAGGGCTTAAGGCTTGAATTTCTGCGCGAACCAGCGAAACCCATCGCGCGACGGAGCAGGGATCATCGCCTTTCAGCACGCCGTAAAGCCGATGTTCAGCCGCCGCTTCTTCCTCGGGCGTCGGTCGTGCCGTTACCACGCGAAGATCACTGTAAACCTGCATGGAATCAGCATTGAGGATGGCTGCTCCGGTTGAGCGCGCCAGTTCGATGGCCAACGCTGTTTTCCCAGAGGCCGTTGGCCCATAAATCGCGGAAATGCCTGCAGTCATGGTTTTAGACATGAACGCCAAACCTGCACTTGGCCACAAAAAAAGGGCCGCTGGTGAGGCGGCCCCTTTCGTTACCAGTGGTTCCAGATCCTTTACCGCGTGCGGAGGATCAGCCAGACACGCTGGCCTTCCCGAACGATAACCGCAGCCATGATGCCGGCACCGTCTTCGTCCGCAGCGCGAATGCTGGCAGCAACATCGGCGGCAGAGGCGACGTCGGCGTTGTCGATCTCAAGGATCACATCGCCTGCGGTGAGTCCCTGATCAACAAACGGGCTGTCTTCTGTCAGCTCCGTGACCATGACACCAGACTGGTATCCGGGGAGATCCAAGCCTTCCAGTTCTTCATCTGTGAGTGGCGTCACAGCGAGACCGTAGGACCGCAAATCCGCTTCGCCTTCGATGACTTCTTCTTCTGGTTCTTCGCTAACAGGTGTCGTCGCTGCAACTTCTTCTTCATCCAGCAGGCCGAGGAACAGCGATACGCCAATTTCCTCACCATCACGCCAGACAATCACCTTCACTTCTTTACCTACAGGGGTCTGTGCAACCATGAGCGGCAGATCACGGGCGGTTTTGACCTCTTTGCCATCGAAGCGGATGATCACGTCACCAGGCTCGATACCCGCTTCTTTCGCAGGTCCGGTCTCGATCAGGGAACGCACCAGCGCGCCCCGTGGCGTATCCATCCCCAGAACGTCAGCCTCATCGATGCCCACAGGCATAATGCGGGTTCCCAGGAAGCCACGGCGAACCTCACCGCGTGTCGCAAGTTGGTCTACGATGTTCGAAGCGATGTTAGAGGGAATGGCAAAGCCGATACCCACAGAGCCGCCAGAGGGCGAGAAGATCGCCGTGTTGACGCCGACAACCCGACCTTCGATATCAAAGGAAGGACCGCCAGAATTGCCGCGGTTGATCGAAGCATCGGTCTGAATGAAGCTGTCATACGGCCCAGAGCGAATATCGCGTGCCTTGGCGGAGATGATACCCGCCGTCACGGTTGAACCCAAACCAAAGGGGTTACCGATAGCAACAATCCAGTCGCCAACGCGCGCGCCATCGCTGTCCGCCCATTCGGTCGCCACCAGCTCGGTGTCGCCCGGCTCAATCTTCACTACGGCAAGGTCCGTGCTTTCGTCGGTCCCAAGAACGGTCCCTTCGAACTGAGTATCATCGTGCAAGGTGATGGTGATTGTTTCTGCACCGGCAACCACGTGATTGTTGGTGACGATGATACCGCTCTCATCAATGATGAAGCCGGAGCCCAGTGACTGCGACCGGCGGCCATTGTTCTCGGGCAGTGGTGCCGGGCGGCCAAAGCGCTCCATAAAGTCGCGGAACTGCTGGAATTCCTCTGCGTCGAGCGGATTGCGGTTCGCGGCGGACGACGTGGAAACGTTCACAACCGTCGGCAGCAGCTCCTCTACGATGTCAGCAAAGCTGTTTGGTGCTGGTCGGGCTGCGGCGCTCGGCGCCATAGCCACAAAGGACAGCGCCAGAAGGCCAAAACCGGCACGCACGCCGTTCAAGCTCATCAAGCCGAAATGTTTCATTCGTTTCTCTCCTCGAAATACTCATTGTCTGTTTGTCTGCTTAGAAGGTGGCCTTTAGGGGGACGCCACCGTTTCGCCCGTCAGAGATTGGGGTCAATTGTGGTTGAACCTAGACCGATCGACGTCGAAATGCGGAACTTCACACAAGGGTGAGAACCGGTGATTTCAAGCTGCATTTTCGTGAATGTGGCAACGTCGCTAAGTGAGGCAAGCCTCTTGTCCCAAGACGGGAATCAAAAAGGCGATCCGTCACTTTCGTAAACGGATCGCCTCTGACGCCTATGCTATTGCAGCAGGCTTGGACTTTGCAGCGACTTCAGGAAGTC
>JBMZBW010000117.1:0-7556 GCA_049612785.1 Alphaproteobacteria bacterium
TCATTCTCAGAACCCGCTTCTGATCCAACTTCAACTTCGGCCTCTGGCTCAGGCTCCGGCTCCGGCTCCGGCGTGAAAAGACTGAAGTCCACCGCCCCGGAAAACACGGCCAGCTGCATTTCCCCGTCCGGTTCAACGAAAAACACCAACTCCGTCCCTCGGATCGCAGCCATGCCGATCGGGGTTTCAATCTGGTAGGATTCTGCACTCATGTCGCCGGATACGAACTTTGTCACCCCGGAGAGCATATTGACGCCCAGCGCGCCTGCTTTGGTCTCGGGATCATAAATGAAGGAATCCAGCATCACTTCGCTGTTTGCCCCCAGCGAAATGGTGGTCCCGTCCGCGAACTCGATCAGAGCAAGGCTGTCGGCGAAGGTCGAAATGATTTCGTTGGTAAAAACCGTGTCGCCTGGCTCAGCGAAGGTGTAGGGCTGGAAGTTGTAAAGTCGCTCGACATCCCCTTGCACGTCCAACAGGACGCCAATCTCGAATTCCCCCGCTTCGAGCAGGGTTTCACGGTTTATCTCCGAGAACTGGCTGTCGACATCAACGGCGGAGTTGAGCAACGCGGCCAGTGGGTTGTCATCATCCTCGCCCCCACCGAGCAGCTGGCTCCACGCCATCGGCGCCGCCAGACCGAGCGCACACCCTCCGGCAATGGCCCATTTCAGCGCCCGTGAGACGGTAGTGCGGCTGATCATGCGTTGTCTACGACAACAACGCCCGATGTGATCCCGGAAACGTAGATCTTGTCGCCAAACACTGCGATGGCGTGGCTGATGTTGCCGTCGATCAAGACCCGCGCACCGCCATGCTCGATCAGTGCCTGCATGATTTCAGGCCCCTTGGCCGCAATCTGCTGAGCACTGAAGCCGGACTTTAGCAAAGCATCCACCATGGTCTCTGGGCCAACAAAGGCCTGCGATCCAATCCGGACAGGAACAATGTACATCCCGGGCTGGTTGACTTCATTCGGTGAGCTGCCGTCGGGGCCTGTGACAGCGCTGCAGGCGCTGAGCATCAGCGGCGCAAGGAACAGGGCCAACAGGCCCAGAAAAAGGCGTCGCATCACATGGCCCCCAGTCGCTTGAGTTCATTGAGAAGTTGCTGCTGATAGGTTTGCGGGTCCATGTGGGTCAGAACGCGGCCTTCGGTAATTTCCTTCAGCGGGTCCACGATGGTGGGCTTGATCAAGACACTGACTTGCAGGCGCTCGTCGTTACTGATCTGCCGGGTGAATAGGCTACCCAGACCGGGCAAGCCGCGGAACGTATCGGCGCGCTTTGTCGTCACCAGACCGCCAACAACGGCCGTCCCTCCGTCTTCGACCACAACCGTGGTTTTGGCGCGGCGGTTGTACTTCTGCGCACCACTGCCTTCGGTGGCCTCATCATAGTCACTCACGCTCACGTCGATCTCGAGCTGAATGTTGCCATTGCCGAGCAGCTTGGGAATGACTTGCAGCCGGGTGCCGGTAGCCACTTCCCGGATGCTGTTGTTCGAATTTTCATCGCTGGATGGCGCAGGCTCACTCCCGCTCATGTAAGTCGTGCTGAACTCGATTTCAGCGGTTTTGTTGTCCAGCGACATGATCGTCGGCGCGGACATCACAAGCGCATTCTGGTTGCCTTCGAGCAAAGAGAGACTGACGCTCAAAGCATTAGAAAAGCCTTCGCCGGTCGAGTAGCCCAGATCAGCACCCCAAGGCCGCGTCAGGAGCCCGGCCAGGCCGCCCGTGATGCTGCCGCCGATACGCGGTGTTGGCAGGCCCAGCTCGCTCCCCTGATCGATCAGGTTGGCATCACGCAAGGCCACCACCTTGGCGTTGATCATGATTTGCTGAGGCGTGCCGTCGATGGTCTGAACGGCGTTGATCAAGGTTTGGATGACAGCGGGCTCACCCACGAAGGTCATCACCGTTGTATCCGGCGAGACAAAAATGAACTCCCGCCACTCGGGCGGCAGCAGAGCCGCCAGCTCGCTGGGCGTGTAAGAACTCGGGCTATAGGTCATCACCGACTGACCCTGAAACGCCTGCGCCATTGGGGACGACGTGCCGTCGAGTTGGCGCAGGTAGGACTGGATCTTCATGATGGTGTCAGAGGGCGCGCGCACAATCAGTTTGTTTTGGGAAACTGTGACAAAGCTCGACAGGCTTAGCGGCAGAGCCGCCTTGACGTCTTCGGCAGCCATAGTGGTCGGGGTCAGCACGGCGGTCTGAAGATCAACAGCATCGAGCTGCCGCATCTGCGCGAGGATGTTCTTCACAACCAGCCGCGGCCCCACCACCGAAACCAAGCCCGCCTCGTTGAGGGTCCGCGTGTATTCCCGCTGCTCCGCAGGGAGCAAATTAACGATCTCAGACGGTGCAAAGGAGCGCGGTTGAAACAACTCGCTGGTAATCGTCTCGCCAGCCAAAACCGACATGTTTGAGGGCTCGTAAATCAAGATGAAGTTATCAATCATCTCAAACGTCGCCCCACTGCCCGCCAGGACGAGTCTCAGGGCCTCATTCACCCGCATGTTAGTAAAGGTCACGTCGGTCGTGCCAATAACATCGGTGCCAAACACGATGTTCATGTCTGCTTCAAACGCGATATCCTGCACCGCCTGGCGCAGATCCGTTTGGTAAAAACTATTCGAAACCAGAGGGAAACCAGCGGTATCAACCTGAGTTTGCGCTGAGCCACGGACTGAAAAGAACCAGCAGAAAACGACAAGCAGCAGCGTTGACCACAACCGAGACATAAATTGCAAACCTAAGTCACATAGTGAGAATGACCTCTAGGTGAGACCTCTACTTATACGTTCACAAGCGTTTACTTATTATGCGCCTAGTTTCTGTGGACACCTAAAGTTTGTGCTATTTTAGAATTAGAAGAATCGATCAGCTTGAAATTACACGATTTTTCTTAAGTGGCAATTATGGCAATTGAATACGCGTTAATTCATTATTTTGTCAATTCGACTGGCACTGCGATTTTCAAAATGAGCTGTCTGACCATTTTTTGTTATTAAATTCTAAAAAATATATTTTTAGTATGTTCGGCTCCTTTTTTATTAGGTTTTTGAGCCAGAAAGACCTGTTGGTTTATTGTTAATCACGTCCCTCGGTGGTCTCATTTAAGAGATGTGCAAGGTCATGACGCATCGATGAAAAGTAACGGACGGAGATCCGTAGCACCTGAGCACAAATTAACGAGTCGGGCATCGAAAATGGGTAAGCCTGCTCAAATCGAGAGAACGAGTAATGAAAATTTCCTTTATGAACTGGACTTCAAAGTCCATTTTGGTTGCCTCTGTACTGTGCGTGAGTGCAGTGGCCCAGGCGCAAGATGCGACGTACTCGGCTGAAGCTACTGCCTATGCTGTCGCTGTACAAAATGACTTGGCCAATGCTTCGGCATCGATCGTCTTCGAATCTGAAGCGGACGCTGGTGAGACGCGAATCAGTGACGTGATCTACATCATCGGGGACGAGGACCTTAACTCCGGGCAGGACTTTGTTGTTCGAGCCAACAGTGACTACACTTTGGAAATCACGGTGCCAACCTTACCCTACGGCAGCACGGATTGTCAGCCAGCCTTCTTCCAAGACGGGGTCAGCACTTTCGGCGCTGTGGGCGAATTGCTGATCGCCACAGGAGATACGCTGGTGACGTTCAACGATTTGGGCTTCGCCACCCAAGGCTCCGACGTCTCCGCATCGATTTCGTGTAATAACGGCCTTGGTCAAGCAACGATTTCCTTCGATGTGAACCAATCTGCTGGCACGTCCGTCGATACCTTTACCTTCGGACTGGGCTTCCTGCCAGACGGCGCTCGGGATGACAGTGGCGCAAACTATGGCGCCCAGCAAGAACCCCCTGCTGGCACATACTCCCTGAGCCTTACCGCAAGCTTGGAAGTCGGTTAAGCGAGCTCTTTGAGAGGACGTTGAACAGGGTCGATGACTCTGTCTCGTAAAGGGGTAACACCCGTAATGGTGTTACCCCTTTATCTTAGTGCTATATCACTATTCTTCCCGGCCTTTCGCCGGGCACAGTCTAGGATACAGTTCATGTCGATCATCCCGCGCGTTGCACCATGGGTGCTAAGTACAACGGCCCTCATCGCAGCCCTCTTGTGCTGGGCCCCTTTGGCCGCAAGTCAGGGCTATGCCATCCTGCCTCAGCAGGTCACGATCGAAGCTCGGTCGGGTGCATCGTTTACGATCCCCGTGCGGGCCCTATCGTTCAGCGATGAGCCCATACAGATCGAGATCGAGCATCAGCCAACTGCGTGGACCTATGAAGACAGCAGAGGCCCCTCACCGCTCAACGCCCGCGTGGATAGCGTACTGCAAGCACGAAACGGCAATCAGGCAGACTGGTTCGACTTCCCGGAAGAATTCGAGATCGACGCACAGGCGGAAGATCAGACCATTCCCGTGACGGTAAATCTGCCCGAAAATGTCTCCGGCACGTATGAAGGCGAATTTCAGATGCAGGAGATCGGGCTCGATCAACTGCTGACCGTCGGCTATCGCACGTCCTACCAAATCGTGATTTCTAACCGGCCTTCTTACCCCTTGATCGACGTGGAAAAGAGCGCCTTTGGCTGGGATGAGGAAGGCTTCTCCCTCGATATTGGCATTAAGAATACTGGCAACGCAGCGCTGATTTTGGGTGGTGAGTTTCAGATCTTGAACGCGGACAGCGCCAGTCGGCGCGCCGTGCTCAGCGATGCGCTGGAACCGGCAACCCTCTCTGCGGGTCAAACTGAGACAGTGGAACAGATGCTGCCCGCCGACCTGCCAAGCGGTCGCTATGATGTTCAGGTTGCCCCTGACATTGACGGCAAGCGTCAGCGGCCGCTCCTGACATCAGCGACGCTGGTCAACGCTTACGAGTTTGGCGGAACGGTGGGTTCGAGCGGGATTGCTAGCGTGCCCAACCTGCTCCGCGCACCGATTGCGCCCGGTGCACGGCGTAACGTGCCTGTGGGCTTCACCAACGCCGGCGATACCGCCAAGACAATCACGCTCGACGCTGTCGAATGGTTGTCTGGTGCGCCGGATCATCTGAGTATTTCCATGACGCCAGAAGTCACGACGCTGCAACCGGGTCAGCAGCGCAGTTTGCGGGTCATGATTGTCTCGGGTGCGGACTACGTACCGAGCCCTCGCCCGGTCTACGCGGCGCTTCGGCTGAAAGTATCTGATGTTGGCACAGCAGCGGAGGGCGAGGGTCATCTGGTGCTCATGGAAATCGCAGACACAGGCTTCAATCCTGAACGCGCGCTGGTTTACGACAATGTGCGGATCATTTCGGCGCCTGACAACGCGGCCCTGTCGATCCTGCGCTATGACATCCACAACCGGGGTACCCGCGCAGAGACACCGCTGTTCGAACTGACTTTGCAAGGACCGGGCGCGATTGGGCGTGCCGTTGATGCTCGCCTGTTCGCGCACGAAGGCTTCATTGGCCCCGGTCAATCCACGACCGGGGAAGTCATCCTGCCCCTCCCCCTCTCCGTCTTTCAGAACGCCGTGCGGGAAAACCGCGCCATCAGTCTGGATGCGGTCATCGAGCCGATTGAACAAGGCAAGCGGGTCGAAGCCGTGCGCATCACCGCAAAAGTCGAAGGATTGGGCTTGGAATGAGTCGACCGTGGTTTGCCCTGTTGATTGCTGGTGTTCTGACTGCTGGAGGCAGTCAGACGCTCTGGGCGGACCACAACCCTAACCATGGCGGCGGTGGCGGCGGAAGTGGTGGTGGCGGTGACGATGGTGGCACGACCACAGGAGACACCTTTGCCCTGCTCAGCGAAAGCGTCACCATCGACCTCGGCGCTGCAGATTTTCAGGGCGACACGGCCTATGGCGGCAGCGACGACCGGGTGGTGGTGTCAAACAGCCTGTTGATCGAAGGCAGTCAGAGATACGACCTCGAAATCATCTACCCATCGCTGTGTAACGCCGCGTCGAACGATGATCGCATGATCTTTAGTCCCGCGAGCGGTAACCAGCCGGCCAACACCGTCATTCTTGCCGGCTTGACCGTCATCCGCGACGGCAATTCAACGCTCTACGATATTGACGCGGACAGTGGCACGACCAGCGGCAACCCAAACCAGAGCAAGTGCACCAACGGCGACCGTGAGCTGACGTGGCGAAACCAGAACATCTCGGGCAGTTCAGATACAGTTGAGATGTACGTCACGTTCCGCACCGACGGGGCCACGCTGTCCACCAGCGCCGGTCTTTTACCGCTAGGGGCGAATGGAGAGCTGCCCGCGGGCATCTACACCTCCACCATCAGCACGATTGTGACCTTCAAAGGCGGCGGCAACTAGGCCCCGCCAACCCGTTGCTCCCGACGATGGTCAATCGTTGGTTGGAATGTGCGCGTAAATCGTCGTTCGAGACAGTCCCAGCTTGCGGGAAACCAGCGAAACATTGCCCTCAGCCTGCTGCCAGGTTCGACGGATGGTCATGCACTTGTCGCGCTTGATGACGCTTTCGACACAGGTCGGACAGGGCTGCACGTCGCCTGTCTCGTTGCCAAGGAAGGGTTCAACTTGCTGTGGCCTGACGTACTGATCGGTACTCGCCCGGAGCACCTGACGCAGGGTCTTGCGCATGGATCGGATCGACGAAGGCCAGTACTTCTGCGACAGCATCCGCACTGTCTCAACGGTCAGGATTTTCTCTTCATCGAGGCTCGTAGCGGCGCTTCGGATCACGTAATCCATGTCCATGCGCTCATTGAGGTGTGGGACAGTCAACTCGTCCGCAATCTCGGCGATCAGTTCGTGCAGCGCCGGCGCGGCTTCCTCGATGAGCGCCTCGCGCGGCTTGGTGGTACCCAGTGCGAGGACATGCGGAAGCAGGAGGTGGAATTTGTGCGTGTCCGGGTCCGGCGCTTCCAGCGCACTGACAACGCGGACCAAGTCTTCGGCCATGGCTTCCGGCATTTTCTCGACATTGCGCAGATAAAGCAGGCCCTTGGCTGACTTTTGGATCTTGCCTGAGAACACGCGCGACATCTCAGTCCCGGCCCCGCCGCGCGGGTCCGCGGTTATCGGGGACATATAGTCGGGCTCAAAATATCCCAGCCTGCCACCGTTGCCGAAGAGAACCGTTTCGTAGGTCTCCTCACCAATCAGCGCGCAGTCGAGTTCCAACATCGGCGATGTCGGCGCAAGGCGGGTGAACAGCTGTTGAGCAACCACGGACTTTCCCGACCCCAAAGGCCCGGTGCAAAGCAAGGCCCCGCCACCGGCAAGGTTCGTCTCCAGTCGATCCAACTGGTTGAGGATCTGCGGATCTCGCGCATCGGTAGAGGCACGGGCGCGGGCTTTTTTGAGCGGCGGTGCCTTGGCTGCGGTCCCGAACAGACGGGATTCAGGCGAAGAAAAGTGAATCTTGTTGATGTACCGCATCAAGTGGCCGATTTCCTTGATGGTAAAGTACACCGTCGAGTGCATGTGGTCCTTCACCATTGCTGTACCGCGCGTCAGCACCTCCTGCAGCAGCGTTGAAAAGCGCGCGTCGAAGAGGTTTTCGAAGG
>JBMZBW010000118.1:0-7493 GCA_049612785.1 Alphaproteobacteria bacterium
GCCGAGAAGACTCGAACTTCCACGGCCCAAGGGCCACAACGACCTCAACGTTGCGCGTCTACCAATTCCGCCACGGCCGCACATCTGCTAGGAGCTAGGACTGTGGAATAACCGCTTTAATGGTGAGGTGCAAGACGGATGAGCCCTGCGGAGCCAATGCAAAACCGCGTGTCTGGCGAAGATAAAACGCAGGGACAGGCTGCAACCTTTCGATTTTCGACAGAACTGGTGCACTATTCTGATGCTCTGGCCGACATGGAGGCTCAGGTTGCGGGGATCGTTGCAGGGTCAGCGCAGGAGCAACTTTGGTTTCTCGAACACCCACCGCTCTATACGCGCGGTACATCTGCCAAAGACGAAGATCTGATCAACCCCGGTTCTTTTCCTGTTTATGAGGCGGGGCGCGGTGGAGAGTTTACCTATCACGGTCCGGGGCAACGGGTGGTTTACGTCATGCTGGACCTGAGCCAGAGAGGTCGTGATGTTCGGGCCTTCGTTCAGGCTCTGGAGGGTTGGATTATCGCGGCCTTGTCCGATTTTGGGCTTGAAGCGGGGATTCGGGATGGTCGCATTGGGGTTTGGGTCAATACGCGCGATGGTCGTGAAGCCAAGATTGCTGCTATCGGTATTCGTGTGAGGAAATGGGTGAGCTTTCATGGCATCTCCCTGAACGTCGAACCGGATTTGAGCCATTTTGGTGGCATAGTCCCCTGCGGCATTCGCGATTTTGGCGTCACTTCGCTGGCAGATCTCGGGCTTGAGGTCAGTATGGAAGAAGTCGATGCTGCCCTGATGAAACACGCGCCGGGATATCTGAACCTGTGAGCCTTCCCCCTCTGAAAAACGTAAAGAAAGCCTACGTTTACATGATCCGTCGGCATCATTTGCTGGTCCATGAACATGTCGATTATCCGGAAATGCCTCTGGCCCTGCCGGGTGGCACGCTGGAGCCTGGAGAGCTGCCGAATCTGGCTGTTCGCCGTGAAGCCGAGGAAGAAACCGGGTTGCCGGGTGGATTTGGCAACATGCGCTTAATCGGTAAGGACGTGCAGGTTCATGTTGGTCATCGCATGAAGATGGATCGCTGGTTCTACTTGAGCTTTCCCAAAGTTCCTTTGCCGCAGTCTTGGGAGAGCTGGGAAATGACGCCTTCTGACTGGCATGAGCCTGTGCTTATCCGCTGGTTCTGGCTTCCCTTGAGCGAGATGCCCGAGCGGAGTTGGAATCGTGTCCTGCGCCAACACATGCGCCGACGCGGTCTTGCGTAAACTGTTGCATCTCCTTATTTGCTTTCCATGTCAGATCGTACACCTCGACCTTCATACTCCGACCTAGCAGCAGCGCGCGGGCGGGGCGGCGATTTTCTCGCGCCCGGCGCCCTTCGCAGTGCGCGGCCCCAACCGTCCATACAGAACAGGGAGGCCGGCGTGTCATTCTTTGTTGAAATCGCCCGTTTCGCCGTCAAAAGTCTGATTGTCGTTGCGATGATCTTTCTCGCGACGCTCGCGATCATGGCGGCCTTCGTGATTGGCGGCAGTGGCGGCGAGGGCGGTGATGGTTTTTCAGACGAAAAGTACAGTCAGGCAGATAGCTTCACTCGGGTTGTCCGCGGGGAACTGAATGATGACGAAGACAACAAACTCGCCATTGTTCCCGTCACGGGTTTGATTGACAGCCTGTCCACGACCGACACCAATCCTGCGGGCTGGTTCAGCAACGATTTTGTGACCTATGGCTACAGCATCAAAGAGACGCTTGCCGATCTTGCGGAAGATGACAGCATCAAGGGCGTGCTGCTGCTGATGAATACACCGGGCGGAACCATCAATGGTTCGAAGGCTATTGCCGACGGTGTAAGCGCTTATCAGGAAGCGACGCAGAAACCAGTTTATGCCTATGTTCAGTCCATCTCGGCTTCTGGTGGCATGTGGTCAATGGCGGGCGCAGACCGGATTATTGCAGACGAGGGCTCGCTGGTCGGCTCTATCGGTGTGATTTTGGGTAACCTGCTTTACTACGATGACCCGGTTGCCGTGGATCAGGGTATTTTGTTCGGCGGTGTCGAAACGCGGGGTGGCATTAAGTCAACCACGCTGGCCGCGGGTGATGGCAAGGATTTCGGTAACCCCTATCGACAGCCCAGTGACAAAGAGCTTTCGGCAATTCAAGCAAACCTCGATGATCTCTACGACCTGTTCAGGGCGCACGTCGCGGAACAGCGTGGGTTGAGCGACGAAGCGATACGCGATCTGGGGGCCATGGTGTATTCGCCTCGCCGAGCCCAGGAGTTTGGCTTGGTTGACGATGTGGCAGACTTTGATTCGGCTTTGGCTGCATTGGCCGAGAGCGCGGGACTCGGGGATGAATTTGCCGCTGTGCAGCGTTCGTTTGCTGATGTCCCTTGGTTCGGTGGCTTGGTTCAGTCATTCAGTGGTCAAGACGAGCCGGTTCAAAGCATGCCTGTTGGTATCAGCGTTTGTCAGCGCACGGAACCCTTGGTTCTCAGCGATTTCCACGCCCGCCAGTACCCCGGCTGTTAAAGCCCGTCATACGGAAGGCCGTCAGCTCTGCATTTGACTGCGAATTTGACGGCCAGCCATGCGCGCGCATAAGCACCGTAGCGGTTGCACAGGCCCCTGACTTTCCGTAGTAACCGTCTCCATCGCAATGCCGACAGGAACTCCTTCCCCGACTGAGGGGGAGAAAGCCCGTCGGCTCTTTGTGCTGTTATTAACAAACTTAGCTTGGGGAGATCGACATGATCCAGATGCAGTCCAACATGGATGTTGCCGATAACTCGGGCGCTCGCCGCGTTCAGTGCATCAAGGTACTGGGTGGCTCGAAGCGCCGTACGGCTGGTGTCGGTGACATCGTCGTTGTTTCCGTTAAGGAAGCTATTCCACGCGGTCGCGTGAAGAAGGGTGACGTGCAGCGTGCTGTGATCGTTCGCACCCGTTACGACATCCAGCGTCCTGACGGCACGGTCATCCGTTTCGACAAGAACGCTGCTGTTCTGATCAACAAGAACAATGATCCGATTGGTACTCGTATCTTTGGCCCGGTTACTCGTGAGCTGCGCGCCAAGAACTTCATGAAGATCATCTCTCTGGCCCCGGAGGTTCTCTAAGCCATGAAGCTCAAGATCAAAACCGGTGACGACGTCGTCGTTACGGCTGGCAAGGACAAAGGCAAGCGCGGCAAGGTGACGAAGGTTATTCGTTCCTCTAACCGCGTGATCGTCCAAGGCGCAAACATGGTGCTGAAGCATCAGAAGCCTTCGCAGGATTCTGCGGGTGGTATCATTCCTAAAGAAGCGTCTCTGCACATCTCCAACGTTGCCCTGGTTGATCCAACCGACGGCAAGGCAACCCGCGTTGGTTACCGTTTTAATGATGCAGGCGTGAAGGAGCGGTTTTCGAAGCGCTCTGGCGCTGTGATTGCGTAAGGGAGCGCTGATACAATGAGCGAACCTCGTCTCAAAACCCATTACAAGGACGTCGTGGTCCCCAAACTGACCACCGACCTTGGCATCTCCAATCCGATGGCTGTGCCTAAGCTGAGCAAGATCGTGCTCAACATGGGTGTTTCCGGCGCTGTTACGGACCGTAAGGTTCTGACGCAGGCCATGGAAGAAATGACCCTGATCGCTGGTCAGAAGCCTGTTGAAACTGTTGCGCGGAAGTCTGAAGCAGGCTTCAAAATTCGTGATGGTATGAAGATTGGTTGTAAAGTGACACTGCGCGGCAAGCGTATGTATGAATTTCTCGATCGTCTGATCACGATGGCTATGCCTCGTATCCGCGACTTCCGCGGTGTGTCCTCCAAGGGCTTTGACGGTCACGGAAACTACTCTTTCGGTATTCTCGAACAAATCGTCTTCCCTGAGATCGAGTACGACAAGATCGACACGATCCGCGGGATGAATATTGTCATCGTGACGACCGCCAAAGACAATGAAGAAGGTCAAGCGCTTCTCGCTGCCTTCGACATGCCGTTCACAAGCTAAGCGGAGAGGATCTGAATAATGGCTAAGAAGTCTATGATTGCCCGCGAAGTGAAGCGGGAGCGCCTGGTCAACAAGTTCGCGTCAAAGCGTGCTGAGCTCAAGGCGATCATCAACAACCGTGAGCTGGACCCGTCCGAGCGCTTCATGGCTGTGCTGAAGCTGCAGAAGTTGCCCCGCAACTCCTCACGCATTCGCATGCACAACCGTTGTGGCCTGACCGGTCGTCCACACGCGGTATACCGTCGCTTTAACATTTCTCGTATCGCCCTGCGTGAGTTGGGCTCTACTGGTCGCCTGCCGGGCGTCATCAAAGCGAGCTGGTAAGGAGAACGCAAATGGCAATGTCCGATCCATTGGGTGATATGCTCACCCGCATTCGCAACGGTCAGCGCGCTCGCCTGTCTTCCGTAAAGTCCCCAGCCTCCAAGATGCGCGAGAGCGTTCTGAAGGTTCTGGAATCCCAGGGCTTCATCCGCGGTTACAGTGTCGCTGAGATCCGCAAAGGCATCTCTGAGCTGACGATCGAACTCAAGTACCACGATGGTGATCCAGTGATCCGCGAACTCGACCGCGTATCAACCCCGGGCCGCCGTGTATTCACCAAGATTGGCGATCTCCGTCCGTTCCGTAACGGCCTCGGCGTCCAGATCATCTCGACCTCCTCGGGCGTGATGGCTGACGGCGAAGCGCGTGCGAAGAACGTTGGCGGTGAAGTCCTCTGCCGGATCTTCTAAGAAGGGATTAGTGAGACATGTCTCGTATTGGTAAAAACCCAGTCCCTGTTCCTGCTGGCGTTGAAGTATCCGTCAGCGGTCAGGAAGTTAAGGCCAAGGGCAAGCTCGGTGAGCTGAGCTTTCTGGCAAACGCTGCTGTCGAAGTGAAGTTCGAGAACGGTGAAGTTTCCGTAACCCCGCGTGATGATTCTCGCGACGCTCGTGCCCAGTGGGGCACGGCTCGCGCGCGCATCGCCAACATGGTGAGCGGCGTCTCCGAAGGCTTCTCTAAGGAGCTCGAGCTGGTGGGCGTTGGTTATCGTGCGGCTCTGAAGGGCTCCGACCTGCAGCTGCAGCTTGGTTTCTCGCACGACGTTCTCTACCCGATCCCGAAAGGCGTGAAGGTGACCTGTGAAAAGCCGACTTCGATCAAACTCGAAGGGGCTGACAAGCAGGAGATCGGCCAGATGGCTGCTGAGATCCGCGCGTACCGTCCGCCAGAGCCTTACAAGGGCAAGGGCATCCGTTATGCCGGCGAATACATCGCTCGTAAGGAAGGTAAGAAGAAGTAAGCCTCCGATGAGGGGTTTACGGCTTCCACAAAGGGAAACCGAATCATGCGTACTCGTTACACAAAACGGATTGATCGTGCGAACCGCACCCGCTCCGCTCTGGCCCGCAAGTCTCGCGGTCGCCTGCGTCTGAGCGTATTCCGTTCCTCCAAGCACATTTACGCTCAGGTCATCGACGATGTCCGCGGCGTAACCCTGGCTGCTGCGTCGACAGTCGACAATGCGCTCAAAGGCAAGCTGTCCAAGACGACTGACACCGCTGCGGCGTCAGAGGTTGGTAAGCTGGTTGCTGAACGCGCTAAGGCTGCTGGTGTTGATAAGGTCGCTTTTGACCGTGGATCTTACAAGTTCCATGGTCGCGTTAAGGCTTTGGCTGATGGCGCACGCGAAGGCGGTCTGAACTTCTAAATTCAAGAGCTGCTTCGGCGGCTTCAACAACAGCGGTGTTGACCTGGCCGGTCCGAGGGAATTCGGACATCGCAGGTCTCGCACAGAAAGCACCAAGGCTGTTCAAAAACTGAAAAGGACGTAGTCGAATGGCTCGTGATGATAACAGAGGCGGAGGTCGCGGCGGTCGCGATCGTCGCAACAAGCGTGAAGATGAAGGCCCAGAGCTGATTGAAAAGCTCGTATTCATCAACCGCGTTGCAAAAGTAGTTAAGGGTGGTCGTCGTTTCGGCTTCGCCGCTTTGGTCGTGGTTGGCGATGGCAAGGGCCGCGTTGGTCAGGGCCACGGTAAGGCGAAAGAAGTTCCTGAGGCTATCCGCAAAGCTACGGAAGCGGCTAAGAAGTCCATGGTTCGCGTTCCGCTGAAGGAAGGCCGGACCCTCCACCACGACGTGGAAGGTCGCTTTGGCGCTGGTAAAGTTGTGTTCCGCACGGCTCCAGCGGGTACCGGCATCATCGCCGGTGGTCCATCGCGTGCCGTGATGGAAGCCTTGGGCGTGTCTGACGTTGTTGCAAAGTCCAACGGTACGTCAAACCCCTACAACCTCGTTCGTGCAACCATCGATGCGCTGACCCGCACGCAGTCCCCTCGTCAGGTGGCTCAGCGTCGCGGCATCAAGCCCGCTGATGTGCTGCAGACCGGTGAACAGAACGAAGAGGCCATGGCCGACGCCTAAGGGCGGCGACCGGGCTTCCGTAACGGAGAAAGACAATGGCTGATAAGCGTGTACGCGTTACCCTGCTTCGCTCTGCGATCTCTTGCACCGAAAAGCAGAAAGCGAACCTCGTTGGTCTGGGCCTGAAGAAGCGTCATCAGACCCGCGATCTCGAAGATACCCCTGCAGTGCGTGGCATGATCAATGTCGTTAAGCACATGGTGCAGGTTGAAGAAGCGGCCTAAAGCAGGCCGCTGATCCTGAAAGTCGAGTGCACGGAGACCGTCGGACAAGGTCCGCTCCGTGTGCGCAAGGCAAGAAAGAAGACAGACAATGCGTTTGAACGAACTGCGCGACAATCCGGGCGCGTACAAAACCAAAAAGCGGCTGGGTCGCGGTATTGGTTCCGGTAAAGGCAAGACCTCTGGTCGGGGTCACAAGGGTCTCAAGGCGCGCTCCGGCGCAACCATCAACGGCTTCGAAGGCGGCCAAATGCCGCTTTACCGTCGCTTGCCAAAGCGCGGCTTCACCAACGCGCCGTTCAAGAAAGACCTCGTCGAAGTCAACGTGGGTCGTATTCAGCAGGCGGTTGACGCTGGCAAGCTGGACGCCAAGGCAACCGTTGACGCAGCAGCACTGATCGCTGCTGGCGTGATCCGTCGCGAGCGGGACGGCGTGTCCCTGCTAAGCAACGGTGAACTGACCACCAAGCTGGACCTTCACGTCTACCGCGCGTCCAAGGGCGCTGCAGAGGCTGTTGAAAAGTCGGGCGGCTCGCTGAAGACGGACTACGTTGCGAAGCGAAAGCGTGAACGCGGCGGCAAATAAGCCTCACTAAACCGCTAAAAAGCTTTGGTTCTACCCCGTTGTGGGCCAACGCCTTATTGAACCAAGCGGTTTCATGGCTTATTTAGGCGCTAATAATAAGAGAGGCTGGCGCTTTGCCAGCCTTCTTTGTGCTTGGGACCAGACCCTATTCGCGGGGCCAGCAAGGGGCGCAAGCGCAGAAACGAACAACCGGCGGCACGCAAGCCCTCATCCCCATCGGGATGCAGCGAGCGGCATCGAACCAAGGGCGGGAGTGTTTTAATGACGTCTG
>JBMZBW010000119.1:0-7448 GCA_049612785.1 Alphaproteobacteria bacterium
GTCAAAGGTGTTGGGGAATACGACTTTGGCGGAAACTTCAAGTTTCTGGCCGAGGCCGGGTACATCGGGACCACTGATCTAAACGTGGATATCGTGTCCTCAACAACCGTGCGTGATACCGCGCTGAGCGGTTTCACGTTTGGCCTTGGGGCAAAGGTCAAGTTCTAGACGCGATAATGCGGAGTGAGGCTTACGGCCTAGTAAGCCTCTTCTTCGAAAACTTTGCGAATATCGCCCTGCCATTCGCCTTTGAACTTTTCAATCAGGCGATCGGCAGGCGATCGTCCGGCTTCCAACCATCCGAGGACAGGTTCGAGGTACTCGGTTTCGTCTGCAGAAACTTTACCGGCCATTGCCCGTTTTTTCAGCCCTGCATGGGCGAGCTTTGCCACTTCGCGAGCAACGTCCAGCACAGAACGCCCCGCGACTTCTCCGCGCAACCCATCTTTTGGTGCATTCAACGCCAGCATCTGTCGGTCTTCCTTGGTCCACTGTTTGACCAAATCCCAAGCCGCATCCAGCGCTTCGCTATCATAAAGCAAGCCCACCCAAAACGCCGGCAGCGCGCAGATATTCCGCCAAGGCCCGCCGTCAGCGCCGCGCATCTCCAGGAATGACTTAAGCCGCACGTCAGGGAACAGTGTGGTCAGGTGGTCATCCCAGTCCGTTTTCATCGGCATTTCACCCGGACGCAAAGGCAGCTTCCGGTCCATGAAGTCGCGGAAAGAGAGGCCAGTAGCATCCAGGTAGCCGCCGTCGCGATAGATAAAGTACATCGGGACATCGAGTGCATAGTCGACATAGCGCTCGAAACCCATGCCATCCTCAAAAGCAAAGTCGAGGCTTCCTGACCGATCCGGATCCGTATCCTGCCAAATGGCACCGCGATAGGATTGGTAGCCGTTGAGCTTCCCTTCCGTGAACGGCGAGTTGGCAAAAATTGCCGTTGCGACGGGCTGCAGCGCGAGAGACACCCGCAGCTTTTTCACCATGTCCGCCTCAGAGGAAAAATCGAGGTTCACCTGAATGGTGGTGGACCCCTTCATCATATCGAGGCCAAGCTTACCCTTCTTTTCCATGTAAGCGCCCATGATGCGGTATCGCCCCTTGGGCATCCACGGCGTTTCATCGCGCGTCCACAGCGGTTGAGAGCCCAAACCAAGCATGCCGACATTCAAGGGCCGGGCAACGGTTTCAACTTCATGAAGATGGGTGTGAACCTCGGAACAGGTTTGATGCAGATTGACCAGGGGCGCTCCGGAAAGCTCAAACTGGCCGCCTGGTTCCAGCGAGATATTCGCGCCGTCCTTGGTCAGAGCAATGACGTTCTCACCCTCAAGCAAAGGGGTCCAACCGAATTCAAGCGCCAGAGCTTGCAACAGGTCCCGAACGCCGCCCTGATCGGGGTGGGGTTCTTCATAGGCGATGGGACTAAAATCGTGCAGGGAGAAAGGGAACTTCTCGTGCTCAGTCCCAATGCGCCACTGGTCCTCAGGCTTGTTGCCCTTTTCCAGAGCGTAAACCAGATCATCACGTGACTCGATCGGTGTGGACTTCCCAGAAGGCGGTGCAGACACCAGCTTTCCTCTTCCTCAAGTTTCTGATCTGCAAATGGGTCGGACACGCGAATTGGTCAAGAAAAACTAACGTCTCAAAAAGCTATTCTGGCCCTCTAAAATCGGGAAGCTTGCTCCAATCCCCATTCAACGCCTGATAGAGAGAGAGCAAAGCGATTCCGGCAGTTTCGGCTTTTAAGATACGGGGTCCCAAACTCAGACCACAAACGTGGCCCTGATTTCCCAGCCACACCAATTCGTTAGGACTAAATCCACCCTCAGGGCCAATCATCAAACCACCAAGGGTGCCTATACCTTCCAAAACCTCACGAGCAGGTCGAAAGGCGCTGGTTTCAAATGCTGCACCAATTTTCCCGTCGAACCGCTCAACAACAGTTTTCATGGGTAAAGGGTCCAGAAAATCCGGAATCGTCAGACGCTCACATTGTTCCGCCGCCTCTATCGCGATTGAAATCAAACGGTCGGTTTTCATCCGCTCAGACTGCGTGTGATCCATCAAAACAGGCTGGAACGCTGTCACGCCAAGTTCCGTAGCCTTGGCAATCAGAAGCTCCATTGGTGTGCGCTTGATTGGTGAAAAAAGCAGGGTCAGCGGTTGAAGTGGCTCAAACGGTAGAACAACGTCGTGAACCTCAACCTCTACAGCCTTCTTGCCAACTTTGGACAGCGTGGTTCGAAACTCGGGTGAGCGCCCGTTGAACAGCCCAATCTCCGCCCCCTCGCTTTTCCGCATCACATTGCGCAGGTAATGCGACGGTCCTTCCGGTAAAATGAGGGACTGCCCTTCGGCCAAGTCCTCTTCAATGAAGACCCTTACTGTGGGACGTTTAGGCTTGGTCATGGCCCCTCGCTTATGGTGGTCTGGATCGGAGACAAAAGGAACGCTCTCAAATGGCAAAAAATCCGTCCCAAGAAAAGACGGCTTACACGGATATTCAAGCCTCAACTTGGTTTGATCGCCTTCTACCCGAATGGACGCGACCCTATACCCGGCTGATGCGGCTTGACCGCCCGATTGGTGCTTACCTGCTGTTTATTCCCGGTTTGTGGGCGGCCTTGTTGGCAGGATTGCTCAATCCTGACGTTTCATTTGGCCGCGTGGCCTGGGTCATCATTCTCCTGTTCGTGGGGTCCATTGTCATGCGAGGCGCGGGCTGCGTGATCAATGATATGTGGGACCGCGATCTGGATCGACAGGTGGAGCGAACCCGAGGGCGTCCCTTGGCTTCCGGCGCCGTTTCGATGCCTCAGGCGTTAAGTTTCCTCATCCTGCTGCTGGTTCTCGGATTGCTCATTCTTTTGCAAATGAAGCCTCTGGGAATTTTCTTGGGACTGGTTTCTATGGTGCCAGTCATCCTTTACCCACTAGCAAAACGGGTCACGGACTATCCTCAAGCCGTTCTAGGGTTAACTTTTAATTTCGGCGCATTGATCGGCTGGGCCGCGGTTTCCGAGCAATTCCAATGGCCGATGGTCCTGCTTTACCTCGGCTGCATCGCCTGGACTTTTGGCTATGACACCGTCTATGCCCATCAGGACAAATCCGATGATGCCATTGTCGGCGTGCGCTCCACGGCCCTTAAATTCGGTGATAACAGCAAACGGGCGATACAACTTTCATACTTTGTAGCGGCGGTTTTCTGGTTTTTTTGCCTGCTATACCTCGGCTTTTCAGTGCCATTCTTTATCTGCCTCCTGGGACTGCTGGTCGTGACCGGGCGGATGGCCTTTCAAGTTCAGCGGACCAATCTGGACGACCCAGCGGACAGCCTCCGGACATTCAAAGGCGAGCAGATCACAGGCTGGGTGTTCGGCATGTTCCTGCTCATCGGCTGGATCACCCTTTAAGCATGTGGATCGAGGCGCCTTTAGCAGCCTGAATTTCTACTAACTTAGTGTATTTTATTTATTGAAACGAGAAAGTGTCAAGGGTGTTGCAATTTTAGAGAGAAAATCCGATAAAATTTTCTCACAATCGTCGTGACCCCAGATACCATGGCCCTCACTCGTTCATTTCGAAATCTTGTGCTTCCTGCATTAGCAGCTCTAAGCCTGACCGCCTGTGGTGAAACCGCGCCGGACGCGGGATGTGAGCGCACTTTTGACCCCGTATGTGCCTATGTTGAACCCTCTTTTTGCGGTCTTGGACCCGGCAGGTGCGGAAACTTCCGTCAGACCTTTGATAACGCGTGCTGGGCGCGAAAGGCTGGAGCAAGCGACCTGCAACTAGGGGCGTGTCGTCCAACGGGACACGGCCCGGTGCCAGACCCCATCGATGGCCCTGACTCAGCCCCCCAACTTGGCTTTCAACCGCCTGTCCCCCCTGCGGGATATTTGTCCACCGACAATCCTTATGCTCAGGCGCGGTTGGGTGAGATGTATAGTCGAAACGAAGATGGCCTGAAGATTACCGGTGCCCGCGTTGATACGCGCCGGGGCTGGGATGGTGGTTCGGAGATGATTTTGATTGTGTCCGGTACAATCGTCAGTGGATGCAAGCAAGCGGACCTGAAGCAGTCTGCGCGCATCGGCGATACCTTTGGCATCGCGGTTCGAAGTCTTGACCTGCGCAAGCTGGGACAATCCTGCGGACCGGTGAAGGCCTTCACCAAATCGCTAAAGCTTGATCCCGGTCCAGATGGTTTTGAGGTGGGCAAGCGTTACGACGTGGTAGTCAACGGCAGGAACGGGCAGTTTGTCGTCAGAGACCTGGGAGTCCGCTAGGTTCGCTGGTAGGCGAGCCGTGCAGCCACAAGGTCCTCAATGGCGGAGCCGCAGTTCTTGAACAGCGTAATCTGCTCATAATACCGGCGTCCGTCCCGCTCACCCTGGGTAAGATCAAACAGATCAGCCGCCACGTCGTCTTTGGTAATCAATCCCTTGTTCATTGGAATAATGAGATCACCAGCTTCCGCCAGAGCACCCGTCCGCGTATCGACAAACAGCCGCGCCTTCTGGATCAACTTGTCGTCTGATTCCCTGTTTTCCGGTGAAAAGGCCCCTACGAGATCGATGTGTGTTCCCGGACGAACCCAGTCCCCAAAGATCACAGGCTCACTGCTGGCGGTAATGCAGGAAACGATGTCTGCACCTTCGACTGCGGCTTTGAGGTCTTCTGTCACGCCGATGCTATCCAACTCTTTGGCATCATCCTGCAACTTGTACTTGGACACCAAATCATGCGCGCGCTTGGGCGTACGGTTCCAGACCAGCACATCCTTGATAGGCCGTACCGCGCGATGAGCGTCGATGAAATGGCGGGCCAAAGCGCCCGCCCCAACGACAAGCAGGCGTGAGGAGTCCGTTCGCGACAAATAACTGGAGGCAAGCGCAGACGCGGCTGATGTCCGCTTCGCCGTGATGGATTCAGCCTCAAGCACCCCGCGCATTTTGCCCGTGCTCGCATCCATGAAGAGATACACGCCCTGAACCAAAGGAAGTCCTTTGGCGGGGTTTCCTTCATTGACTGTTACCAACTTCACCCCGAGATCTCCGTCAATCTGCCACGACGGCATATTGAGGAGAATCGTTGGCTGCTCGTGCACGTTTTCAACAAGAAAACGGTTCCGCAGCGGAGCCTCGAAAGGACGGGCGGTTGCGCCCATGCGGAAAGCACGTCGCAGCGCCTCAATCAGGCTTTTTTGGTCAAGCGCTATTTCAATTTCTGAAGCTGAAACAAATCTCACGGTCACTAAATCGCTGGTAAGGGTTGGAGCTGCACTTCCTCCACCGGCTGGTCGATGGTCTTCAGAGCAGCAATTTGCTCTTCAAGGCGCACGATTTCTGCTTCCCGGTCAACCATATCAGCGCGCAGGCGGTCAAGTTCATCCTGTGTCTTGTTCAACGACCGGTTGGCTTTCCGAAGCGCAGAACGACGGGAACTCGCCTGTACCCAGACAAACAGGACGCCCAACACAAAGCTCACAACGCAGGTCGCGATGATCCAGATTGCCATCGGCTGCACAAGGCCTTCAGGTGCAAGAATGGCAAGGCGAAGGGTCGCATCCTGTGTGTTGGACACAACAAACCAGATCAGAACGGATGCAAAGAAAATGAAGATAATAGAGGATACAAAACGGATCATTTGGGACGATCTCCTTGTATGGTGGGCGCGGCGTGATGCGCGCATGGAGTGGCTCTTCCCGTAAGCCCCCAAGCGGTCGTTTGCTTGGTCGTGTTCCGTTCCTTAAATGACAGATAAACCTGACTGATGCAAAGCCTTGAATCGCGACTTTGACTTCTATGGCCCCAGCCAGCGTGTGCGACAAAAAAAGGAGACCGAAGTCTCCTCTTTATCGTCTGGCCTAGTCTTTGGCTTCGCTGTCGTTCAAGCGCTCATGAAGCTGCTTGCCCGTCTTGAAGTAAGGTATGGCCTTTTCTGAAACTTCGACCGGCTCGCCCGAACGCGGGTTGCGGCCTGTTCTTGCCCTGCGAACCTTCACAGAAAAGGCCCCAAAACCGCGCAGTTCGATCCGATCACCCTGGGTCAGCCCTTCGGTGATCTCGTCAAAAACCGTGTTAACGATCTTGGTGATATCCCGCAGATAAAGATGCGGGTTATCAGAAGCGACAAGTTGGATAAGCTCAGATTTTGTCATGGTTTCCCCCAAGCTCTCTGGCGTTAGTTCCGATAGGCGGGTCGCTGTCTGCGGCACAGTCCCCAACTGCGCCGCAAACCTGCGTTAGAACCTGTGGCTCTTAGTTGCGACCCTTCTTGAGCGCTTCACCCAGAATATCACCCAGGGATGCACCGGAATCCGTGGAACCGTACTCGGCCATGGCTTCCTGCTCTTCTTCGGTCTCACGTGCCTTGATGGACAGAGAGATCTTGCGCGTCTTTGAGTCGATGGCCGTAATCTTGGCGTCCACTTTCTCACCGACTGCAAAGCGATCCGTCCGCTGGTCATCGCGGTCACGTGCCAGATCGGAGCGGCGGATGAAGCCCGTCACACCGTCAGACACCTGCACTTCGATGCCATTGTCCTGCACTTGCGTGATCACGGTGGTTACCACCTGACCGCGCTTCAGGCCGTCCATTGCGTTTGCAAATGGATCGTCTTCGAGCTGCTTGATGCCGAGAGAGATACGCTCTTTCTCAACGTCAACGTCGAGGACCTTGGCAGAAACGGATTCGCCCTTGGTGTAGTCCTTGACGGCTTCTTCGCCCACACGGTTCCAGTCGATGTCGGACAGGTGAACCATGCCGTCGATGTCGCCTTCGAGACCAACGAACAGACCGAATTCGGTGATGTTGCGGATTTCGCCTTCGATGGAAGAACCAACCGGGTTGGCTTCCAGGAACGCTTCCCAAGGGTTCTGCATGGTCTGCTTGAGACCAAGAGAAATGCGACGCTTCGAAGTATCAACGTCCAGGATAACAACTTCCACTTCCTGAGAGGTGGAAACGATCTTGCCCGGATGCACGTTCTTTTTGGTCCAAGACATTTCGGAAACGTGGACCAGACCTTCGATGCCCGGCAGCAGTTCGACGAATGCACCGTAATCGGTGATGTTCGTAACGCGGCCATTGAACTTGGTACCAACTGGGAATTCCGCAGCAACGGTTTCCCAAGGATCGGTTTCCAGTTGCTTCATACCCAAGGAGATACGCTGCGTTTCGCGGTTGAACTTGATCACCTGCACTTCAACGGACTGGCCAACAGTCAACACCTCGGACGGGTGGTTGATGCGACGCCAGGAAATGTCGGTAACGTGCAACAGACCGTCTACGCCGCCCAGATCAACAAAGGCACCGTAATCAGTGATGTTCTTAACAACACCCTGCAGAACGCTACCCTCTTCGAGGTTCTGGATCAGTTCCTGACGCTGTTCAGCGCGAGCTTCTTCCAGAACAGCACGACGGGAAACAAC
>JBMZBW010000120.1:0-7355 GCA_049612785.1 Alphaproteobacteria bacterium
CAAACCCAAATTCGCGCTTTTAAATAAGTCGTACTTGGATTCATCCGGTAACCCATAGGGAAATATACGTCTAGTATATTGTGAATACATTTAATTCTATTTAGTCACTTTGAAATTCAAACTGGTTCATAAAGTTGCATATTTTTTGTTAAAAATACTATTCATTTTCTTTAATTTTAATGTCTCTTTATGAGAATAAAGATGCGCTTGATTCCATATTATAGATTTTTCGAAGATTTCCGTCTCTTTATGGATTTAACTCATTATAAATTGCATATTCCGACAAAAACTAGAAAATGAGCCGCAATACTGCATCTTTTAATTGCAAATAACCTTCTGAATGAGTTCCTTTCGGATTTTCCAAAACGCAAGGTTCGCCAGAATCAGCGCCGGAACGGATCTCCATAGTGAGAGGAATTTCTCCTAAAATCTGAATTCCTTTTTGCGTTTCTAGTTTTGCGCCTGCACCGTGCCCAAAAATGTTGTGAACTTTTCCGCAATTATCACACATAAAACCGGACATGTTTTCTACGACGCCAAGGATCCGAGTTTGCACTTTTTCTAGCATTGAGACGCCCTTCAGGACGTCGATCATCGCCAAATCTTGCGGGGTCGTTACAATAATAGCGGAATCAAGTGCACTTTGCTGTGCCAGTGAAAGTTGTATGTCGCCCGTGCCGGGAGGCAAATCAACGATCAGGACATCCAGCCCCTCACCCCCGCCCCACAGGGTCGAACCGTAAAGCTGGAAAAGTGCATTTTGCACCATCGGCCCCCGCCATACGGTGGCGCTGTCCTGCGGTACCAGAAAGCCAATCGACATCAACTCCAGCCCATGCGCCTTCAACGGAATCATCCGCTTCTTGTCGTCCAAGTCTGGTTTCGCGTCGGACCCCAGACCAGAGAGCAGAGGCACGCTCGGCCCATAGATGTCCGCGTCAAGGATTCCCACGCGCAAGCCGTCCTGAGCCATGGCGACTGCGAGGTTGTAGGCTGTGGTTGACTTGCCAACCCCACCTTTTCCCGATGCGACCCCCAGTACGTGCTTCGCAGGACGGGGCAGGTTGGCATTACTGGGGGCGCGCCGCTCTGGTTCTGCCGGGGCAGATTGCGGGGCGGGCTTTGCCTGTGTTTGCGTCGTGGTAATGATCTGCGTGGCTGTCACACCGGGCAGAGCCTTGATCGCATCCTCCACCGCGGCCTTCAACGGGACCAGCGCGTTGGCGCGATCAGCTGGCGCTTCCAACACCAAACGGACCAAACCTTTGTCCTCCACCAAGCCCTGCACATAGCCTGCGTCAACCAAGCCCTGTCCATCAGGAGCCTTGATGCGGTTCAATACGTCGCGTACCTGATCAAGCATGATCACCCTCATGTAATGGAAACCCGTCTCAGGTGACTATAGAACGACCAGCAAAAGAAGGTATGAGCAGCCTGACAGAGCAGCCAAACGCTGCTGCGCCGGTTGTGATTGGGCTGGCGGGTTGGTCCGGCAGCGGCAAGACCACCTTGGCGCTTCGGCTGATCGGCCTGCTCAAGGCGCGAGGCTTGAAGGTTGCGACCATCAAACACGCGCACCATTCCTTTGATGTGGATGTACCGGGTAAGGATAGCCACGCCCATCGGGAAGCCGGTGCCAACGAAGTCCTGGTGGCCTCTCATCGGCGCATCGCGCATATGGTGGAGGATCCCTTGCCCTCAGAAGACGACCGCCGCGCCCTGCCCGATCTCCTGGCGCGGTTGGGGCCGGTCGATGTTGTCTTGGTTGAAGGCTTTAAAAACGGCGATCACCCCAAGCTGGAGGTCTACCGTGCCGACGTCGGCAAACCCCGGCTGCATGGAACAGTGCCCAACATTCGCGCGCTCGCCACACCCGGCGGTGCGGCGGCAGGTCACGCAGAGTCAAACGGCTTGCCAGTTTTTGACCTCGACGACGTTGAACCCTGGCTCGACCAGCTCCTGACCTTGTTTCGCTAAGCCGACTTGAGCAATTCCTGGTCAGCGCCGTGCTGAGCGAGGAAACCGCGAATGTTGCGAATGGCCTGACGGATACGGTGAGTGTTTTCAACCAGTCCCAGCCGGACAAAGCCTTCACCGTCTTCCCCAAAACCAACGCCCGGAGAAACGGCAACATCCGCTTCCTGCAACAGCAGCTTGGCGAAGTTCATGACGCCCATTTCCTTGAACTGCTCAGGAATAGGCGCCCAGACAAACATGGTCGCAGGGGGTGACGGGCATTTCCAGCCGCTGGCGTTCAATCCATCCACCAGCACGTCCCTGCGCTCTTTATAGAGCGCGCGCATCTCGTCGATACAGTCTTGTGGACCGTTAAGCGCGGCTGTCGCGGCCACTTGAATGGGGGTAAAGGCACCATAGTCGAGGTAGGACTTCACACGCCCCAATGCCGCAATCAGCTCCTTATTCCCAGCCGCAAAACCAACCCTCCATCCGGGCATGTTGTAGGTCTTGGACATGGAGGTGAACTCAACCGTTATGTCCTTGGCACCGGGGATCTGAAGCACTGAGGGCGGTGGGTTGCCGTCAAAGTATACTTCCGCATAAGCAAGGTCAGACAGGATGTAGATGCCGTGGTGACGGCAGAAGTCGACGATCTGGCCATAAAACTCCAAGTCCACCACTTCTGCGGTTGGATTGGAGGGATAGTTGATCACCACAGCAACGGGCTTTGGCACTGAAAATTCCACGGCCCGCTTGAGCCGTTCAAAGAACTCTTCACCCGATGACGCCGTTGGCAAGTAACGCAAGGATGCGCCAGCGATGATGAAGCCAAAGGCATGGATCGGGTAGGACGGATTTGGGACGAGGATGGTATCGCCCGGTGAGGAAATCGCGGTGGCAAGGTTCGCGAGCCCTTCTTTGGAACCCAGCGTGACAATCGCCTCGGTCTCCGGGTCAATGTCCACGCCAAAGCGCCGCTCGTAGTACCCGGACAGGGCTTTGCGCAGTCCCGGAATCCCCCGGGATGTCGAGTAGCGGTGCGCACGCGGATTGTGCAGCACTTCTTGCATTTTTTCGAGGATATGCGGCGCGGGCGGTTGGTCTGGATTGCCCATGCCAAAGTCGATGATGTCGTCCCCCTTCGCGCGCGCAGCCTGCTTGAGTGCGTTCACTTCAGCAAAGACATAAGGCGGCAAGCGGCGAATGCGGTAAAAGTCATCTTTCATCGGATTATATCCCAATTGAAGGTTTCTGAACGCACCTCACGGGATAAAATTCCACAAATCAAGAAAATTTACGCGCAATCCTGCTCACAGGAATTCACGGTACAGCGCAGGGGATCCGCTTAGTTTTGGCCCAGAAGACTGGAACCGCGCGTAAGCAGACGCTCTGGAATCTTGATGAAGATTTCGACGCGGCGGTTGCCTTGGGATGTCATCCCGTTGACCTCGCCCCAGACAGGACGTAAATCGCCAAACCACTCGATTTGGATCCTTCCAGCCGGGACACCCATCTCGACCAGTTTGGCCTTCACAGCCTCTGCGCGAGACTTCGAAATGGCCATGTGGTAGTCGCGGTGCGCTTGAGTGCGGGTGAAACGGTAACCATTGGTGTGGCCGTGCAAAATCAGATTTTGATTGTTTTGCAAAGCAACAGCCGCGATTGGTCGCAGAATTTCCAACTCGCGCGGCCCCAGCTCGGTCGATTCAGGATCAAAATAAACGATAGAGACCGGGTCACCGACTGACACATCAAAGAACAGATCCGCCAAATTGGACGGCTGCTTGGTCGGGCCGGACGTGACTTCGACCTCTGGCTCCATTTCCAAGAGCGCTTTGAGCTCGGCGCGTTCCTGCATCATTTGCAGCTGCTCGGCGCGGCGCGCTTCAAACTCTTCACGCGCCTTGCGCATCGCCTCTTCGCGCTCGCGCTCTTCCTGCTCTTTTCTCGCACGATCGATGGCGTCCTGCGCAATCTGCTCCTCGATGCCATAGAAGACGTCTGTTTCCTGCTGCCGCACCAGCAAGGCGCTCGCCAGATCGTTCTGCAAGGTCAGCGTCGTGAACTCTTCGGCGCTTCGAATTTCCGAAATACTCCGGGGCGGCGTCACAGGCTGAGCCAGAATGGGATTAAAGTCAGCCGCGAGGATTGTGCCGTCGTTGGGCAGGGCCTGAAAGTCATTGTAGAGCCGCTTGGTCTCACGCGATACGGCGCGCGACCGGGGCTTGTCTTCAGGAATGGATGCAAGATCGGGATAAGGGTCGATGAAGAGCACTTCGTCATCACGACCAGGCAAATCACCACAGGCCGCCAAGCCCGCTGTCCCCGCCAACAATCCAATCGTGAGCCAATGCCTGAGCTTCATGCGAAAATCTTCAGTATCCCGGTTCTTTACCAATGGGCTTCATGCGCAAGCATGATGGCAAAATTGAGTAGTTCCCTGAGCTGAGGGTTTAAGGAAAGGCGCTCACAAGGTGAAGTCCTGTTGTTTCCTCAAGCCCGAAAGCCACGTTAAAATTCTGGAAAGCCTGCCCAGAAGAGCCCTTTGTCAGGTTATCAATCGCTGAAAGTAAGATAAATGAGCCATCTCGACGGTCTGCTTTCAGGTCAACCATGACCCGGTTGGTGCTGCGAACGAATCGTGTTGCAACCGGTGTCGCGCCCTCCGCCTGTACGACGAAGGCTTCCTGCGCCGCAAAATCGCGCAAAACGGCCTGCGCCTCCTCAATGGTCGCGCCGGGTGCCAAGTCGCCATAGATCGTGGAAAGGATCCCGCGATTCATGGGCAGCAGATGGGGCGTAAAGGATGCCTGCACTGGCGTTCCCGCGCGCAGAGACAATTCCTGATCCAGCTCTGCGGTGTGTCGATGCGAGGCGACGCCGTACGCGTGAAAGCCCTCAGACACTTCAGAATGACTCAGCGCTTCGCTCGACTTCCGCCCCGCGCCCGTCGTGCCGGATTTTGAGTCGGCGATAATCCGCGTTGGGTCGATCAGGCCGGCATTCTGCAAAGCCAGCAGCGGCACAAGAATACTGGTCGGGTAGCACCCCGGACAGGCGATAATCGGCGCATCCTTGATGTCGCTGCGATAATGCTCGGTTAGGCCATAGACGGCATCGCTTTGATGCTCTGGGGCAAAGTGCTCGCCATACCAGCTCTCGTAAGCGGCCACGTCCCGCAAACGGAAATCAGCACTGAGGTCAATCAACCGCAGATCCGGCGCAGCCGCTCGGAGCGTCTTGGCAACCTTTTGCGTTGTCGCGTGGGGCAGACACAGGAACACAGCGTCCAGCCCGGCCAAGCTGACATCCTCAATCCGCACCAGCGATGGCAAGCCATAGCCCATCAGATGAGGATAGACCTCCTCAATCGACTTCCCGGCCTTGCTCTCCCCGGTCAGTGCAACGATTTCGACATCGGGATGGCCCAGCGCAATACGGATGGCCTCAGCCCCCGTGTAACCAGATGCTCCAAAGATCGCGATTTTCAGCGGCATAGCGGTCCGTCTCCCTTTCCGTGCCAAGCTGCAAATCTAAGGGGATTTTGTGCTGAGAGCCACCTTGCCGACTGCAACACAGAGGGCTTGATCCCTCACAACTGAGGCTTCGGCGGAAGCGGCGCGACACAAGCGCTGCTCAATACCACGCGTCGGTCACACCCGCCTTCCTGCGTGTCACGAAGTCGCGCAAAGCCTCGTTTACCGACGGCTCCATGGACGGTGCCTCATAGGTATCGAGCATCCGTCTCCAGATCGGGGTAGCGCGGCATTCCAGATCGGCCTGCCCGTTCTCGGTCCACCGCTCAAAAGGGCCCGCCTCAGCGATAGCAGGTTCAAAATTGGCCGTACTGAAATGGCGCATGGTGTGAGCGGTGGAGAGGAAATTACCGCCCGGCTCCGCCTCGGCATAGGACTCCCGGCTCAGCGTTTCCTCGTCAACTCGCAGCCCTTCCAACAGGCGTAGCATCATCCCGCAGTGGTCCAGGTCCATGACGAACTTTTCGTAACTCATGGTTAATCCGCCTTCGAGCCACCCCGCTGCGTGCCACACCTGATTGGACCCGGCGAGCAGCGCAGACCACAGGGCATCCGCGCTGTCTTGCATGGCCTGTCCATCAGCGGAATTGGCCGCCGTTATCTGGCCACCGCCAGCACGCACCGGCACCCCCAGTCGCCGCCCAAGCTGCCCCAGTGCCAGCGTTACGAGATTAGCCTCAGGCGTGCCAAAGGTCAGCGCGCCGGACTTCAGGCTCATCGTCGAATGGAACGAGCCAAAAACGCAGGGCGTACCGGGCCGCACCAACTGCGCCAGCGCAATCCCCACCATGGCCTCAGCCAGCGTTTGCGCGGCAACCGCCGCTGGCGTGACTGGCCCCATGGCCCCGGCGAAAATTGCTGGAGATACAGCCACGCACTGCCCTGCCTCGGCATAAACACGCAGAACCGACGACATAGTATCATCGTAAACCATGGGCGAATTGACGTTGATGTTGGCCTGAATCACTGCGTTTTCAGCCATAAACGGACCCCCGAAAACCAGCGCCGCCATCGCCAGTGAGTCCCTCGCCCGCTCCACGCTGGTCACGCTGCCCATAAACGGCTTGGTCGAGTAGCGCAGGTGGGCATAGACCATATCCAGATGCCGCTTATTCACGGGCACATCGACGGGTTCGACGACCGTTCCACTGCCATGGTGCAGGACCGGGCTCATGAATGTGAGCTTTACGAAGTTCTCGAAGTCTTCAAGCCGGGCATAGCGTCGCCCCTGCGCCCGGTCACTAACAAAGGGCGAGCCGTAACCCGGCATCAGGACCAAGTGATCCCCGCCCAGCGTCACCGTGCGAGCCGGGTCTCGTCCATGAAGCTGAAAGGTCGAAGGCGCGGTTGAACAGAGATGGCGGACAAGGCCCGGTTCAAACCGCACCCGCTCCCCCTCGACATCCGCTCCTGCTGCGCGAAACAGTGCCAGCGCCGTTTCATCACCGCGCATCTCGACGCCAACGGTCGCGAGGATCCAATCCGCCTGCTGCTCTAACCGAACCAGCTGCTCTTCATTCAGCACCTCAAGGGTCGGCAGATAGCGTCGAGGTTGGATCGAGGGCTTCGCCAAAAGCGAGACGCGGCCCGAGCGCTTACGCCGGCGGGCCCGTTCTTCGGGCCGCTGGCCCTGCGTGCTCGTTCCACTCTCGCTTAGCGCCATGTCACCCCCTGAACGTAGAAGCAGCATTCGCGGCTTCATGAACGAGAAAGCTCACCCGATGAGTCTGTTCTGTTGAAACAGTCTTCCCGGAACCGACATGATTGCTGCGACAAATACGGCAAATCTCTCGCATTTGCGAAACGTGCCAGACTGTTTTCTCCAGCCTTACTACGAGAAAAACCTTACCAGTAAGAAGA
>JBMZBW010000121.1:0-7251 GCA_049612785.1 Alphaproteobacteria bacterium
CACACGATAGACTTATCCCCAGACCCCTTGCTACGAACTGGGCGTAGCAGGGCTAAGGCGTGCTTTTAAGCCCAACAAACATCCATCCGCGACCGTCCTTTATGGTTTATGCCCTTTTTTAATGGCGTATAATTATTGTGTAGGGTTGATTCTGGCGAGCGCGTCCTTGCGACAGCTTTGGCTAGGTTAGAGGATGTGAGATGGAGACAAATATCAAACCCAGTGCCAAGACTGCTCCCGCACCTGCGGAGCAATAACGATGAGCTGCGCATGACACCCATTGAGGATGACGGCACGGGTAAAGCTTTTGGTCACTTCCAGCTTCATCGCACCTCAGCGAAAGGCTATGCCGTTACTCAGGCCGATTTTGACCCCGACGCTCCGGGCGGAGAGCTGCCCATCGACCTGATGGTTCCTGCGCGACGTGGCAAGGTCGTGATCCTGTCCAACACGCACGCCGAATTGGTTCAGGCCGAGGACGACGGTACCGGCGGTTTTAACGCGCTCGAACTGATCACCAACCGTCGCGGCGATGTTTCCTATACCGTACGGCATTTCGACAGTACGGGCCTGCAAACTGGCACGACACGCCTCAAGAACTCAGAACCGGCCTTGGTCAGTTGGGAAGAGGCTTTTGAAGCCGACTTGAACGATGACGGTGATATTGGCCATAGCCTTGCAGCGCTTGAAGACGACGGGAACGGTGATGCCAACGGTGATGTTCAACTCCACCGCTCCACCACCGGCGGCTATGCCCTCACCACCAGTGATTTTGACCCCGACGCTCCGGGCGAGGAGTTGCCCCTCGCCCTGACGGTTCCTGCGCGACGCGGCAAGGTTGCGATCCTGTCCAACACCGACGCGGAACTGGTTCAGGCCGAGGACGACGGTACTGGCGGTTTTCATGTTCTTGAACTGATCACCAACCGTCGTGGCGACGCCTCCTACACCGTACGACATTTCGACAGCACGGGCCTGCAAACCAACACGACACGCCTCAAGACCTCAGAACCGGCCTTGGTCAGTTGGGAAGAGGCCTTTGAAGCTGACTTGAACGGTAATGGCTACTTGGGTGAAGTTGCGCCTTCGCTGGATGGACCCGCAGCGATTTGGGTTGCTGAGCACCGCCTGCCATCCAGCACGCCGCTGGCGTCGTTTGGCAGTTCAGGAGTTGGTGGGGTCGATGACTTTACCATTGTCAGCGGCAACACAGGTGATGCTTTCTCCATCGACAGTCAGGCACGGATCACGCAAGTCGCGACCCTCGATCATGAGGTCACGGGTGCCTACTCTCTGGGAATTCAAGGTCGGGATGCGCTGAATAACCCGGTTTCCACGACCTTGCAGGTCCATGTCAGCGACGAAAACGATGCCCCGGTTCTGGCAGGATCGGCTACCCCTACTGTCAACTTTCTCGAAAACAGTATTGGCAGGGTCTTTACTGCGTCTGCCAGCGATCAGGACCAACCCGCCGACACGCTGGTCTTTCACCTCGGAACCGATGGCGGGGATGAAGCATTATTTAACATCAACCCGCAAACAGGCGCTCTGGCGTTCATCAATCCCCCAGACTACGAAAGCAACGCCTCCGCAGACGGTGATAGCGACTATAGGGTAAGTATCCAGGTTCGGGATGGCCGTGGCGGCATCGACAGTCAGATGCTTACGGTTCAAGTAGGCGACGAATTTGAAAGCGTCCCTCCGGTCTTCACGTCTCCTGCATCGCTCAACGTGCCGGAGAACAGCGCTGCTTCCATCTATCAGATTGAAGCCACGGATTCGGACAGCCAGAGCTTGAGTTTTTCCATTGAGGGCGGCGCAGATGCCGATGCTTTTGGCTTGACTCAGGGCCAAGCTAAAAGCGCGTATTTGCACTTCAACACGCCACAGGACTTCGAAGCCCGAAACGATGCCAACGCGGACAACCATTTTGAGGTGATCCTCAAAGCAACCGACGGCGCCGGTGGCGTGGCGACACACACGGTTTCGATCCAGCTCACGGATGAAAATGAAGCACCGCAGTTCACCTCAACGCCACCCAGTCGCATCTTCTCTGGGGCGACAGGAACGGTCTACACTGCGCTCGCTTCAGACCCTGATGCCAACGATACACTCACCTTTGGCCTTGACCCCAACAGCCCGGACGCAGACGCCTTTCAGCTCTCTGCGAGTGGCGAACTGACCTTTGTGGTATCTCCGAATTTCGATGCTCCCCAAGATGTGGGTGGAGACAACATCTATGACGTGACTTTGGAGGTGAGCGACGGCGCTGGATTGCTCGCCAGCCAGACGGTTGCGCTCGAAATCATTGATCCATCGACAAAGTCGTTCTCACCCTATGCCTACACCAACATGGTCAATAGCCCACTGGTCTCGGATCTGGTTTCTGAGATTGGGTTGGATGCGGTTACCTTGGCCTTCATGCTAAGCTCAGGCCACAATCAGCTTGGCTGGGGCGGGCAGGGGAATTTTCTGACAAACAATTGGGTCAATGATCAAATCACCGCAATGCAGGCGGAGAACATCGACATCACCATTTCATTTGGTGGCTATGGGGGGATTGAAGCCGCAAGGGTGACCTATGACAATGCGCAGTTGGGTGCGCTTTATAGTCAGGTGATTGATGCCTACGGCATCACCAAACTCGACTTCGATATCGAAGGGCCAGGAATGTATGACGGCAACGCCAATACGCGGCGCAGTGAAGTTCTTGCCGATCTGCAATCAACCTATCCGGACCTTGAAATCAGCTACACCTTGCCCGTGCTGACCACCGGCTTAACCAGCGCAGGAATAGCGGTTTTGCAGACCGCGATAGACGCAAACCTCGACCTCTCGGCGGTCAACATCATGACGATGAATTATGGTGCTGAGTACTGGGCGGGCGACGGCAGCGACAGCGCTATTTTGGCGTCCGAAGCCACGCTGACTCAGTTGCAGCAACTTGGGCTTTCCATTCCGGTCGTCCTAACGCCTATGATTGGCGTAAACGACGTCCATACTGAAATTTTCGGCCTCGAAGATGCGCAAGAGTTGGTTCAATACGCATTGTCGAACGATGATGTCGCTGGCATTTCAATGTGGTCATTGCACCGCGATAACGGTGATTGGCCCGGATATCTTTCGGCAACGAGCAGTGGCGTCGTTCAGGATGACTTTGCCTTCAGTGCCATCTTCGACACCCTCACTGACCCAGCGCCAAGCGCTCGAACGGCTGCATTGTTCGAGTACGACGTTGTTTAGGCAGCAGTGATCTGTTCATTCGCGGAAAAAGGGTGCCCGGCAAGGTCCAGCGATACTGCCTGAAAGCCCCGGAGTAATACGCCAGCTCTGCACCGCTTATCCTTGCCGAGACGTTGGCTGCAGAGCCAGAGTATTTGTGCTTTCAGCCACTCCATACCGGTGCGTCGATTTCGGCCAGTGGTGCCTTGCCAAGAATGGAATCACTGAGCTTTTCCGCGATCATGATTGTGGGTGCGTTGGTATTTCCGTTTGTTACCAAAGGCATGATGGAGGCGTCGACAACCCGCAGGGCCCTGATTCCGTGGACGCATCCATTGGCATCGGTCACTGCCATCCGGTCGGTGGATCGCCCCATCCGGGCGGTTCCTGATAAATGCCATTGTGATGCTGTGTTGGTGGTCAAGAGTTGATCAAGTTGTTCGTCAGTTTGAACCAAGCTTCCCGGAACGATCTCTTCGCCGCACAACTCCGCAAAGGCGGACTGACGGACCAGATCTCGCACGATCTTAATACCTTTGCGCATCAGGTCGCGGTCCCGGGGGTCGTCATAGTAATTCACAAGTATGCTCGGCGGCGCCTTCGGGTCGGTGCTTTTCAACGTAATTCGACCACGGCTGTGCGCCCGCATCAGGCCGACATGGATCTGAAAGGCGTGCTCTGGCAGCGGCTCCCAGGTTTCGTCATCTACCGCAATCGGGGACATCGTGAGTTGCAGATCCGGATAGGCAACCGATGGATCTGACCTTAGGCACGCCGCAACGTCGAAATGGTTCGAAGCGCAGGTTCCCTCATGCGTCAACAGCCATTGAATGCCGGCCTTGATGCGCCCTACAAATTTTGTGTCTGGCCATATTGAAACCGGCTGCAAGGCTCTGAATTTCAGCACAAAATCGGGATGATCGTTGAGGTTTTCGCCGACGCCGGGTAAGTCCGCCACCACGTCGATCCCCATCTCACTGAGCAAATCGGCAGACCCAATTCCCGACAGCATCAGCAAGTGCGGCGATCCGACCGCCCCGGCGCTCAGGATAACTTCGCGGCGCGCGCGCACCGTTTGCGGCGCATCATTCGCCAGGAATTGAACGCCGGCTGCCCGGCCTTCTTCGACGACCACTTTCTGGACATGTACGCCAGAAATGACCCGCAGGTTTGGGCGTGATTTTGCTGGATCAAGGTAGGCTCGCGCCGCACTCCAGCGCTGCCCTTTGTGGATGGAGCTGTCGAGAACGCTAAACCCTTCCTGCTGATAGCCGCTCAGATCGTCCGATACTGGGTGTCCAGCCTGTTTTCCAGCCTTCAGAAACGCCTGCGCAAGGGGGTTTTCTGCCTGTGGCCGGTGCACTTTCATCGGTCCGTCAGAGGCTCGATAATCATCGCTACCGCCCTCGTAGCTTTCCATCTTTCGGAAATAGGGCAAAACACTGCGATAGCTCCAGCCCTCGCATCCTGATTGCGCCCAGCCATCGTAGTCCAACGCGTGACCCCGAATGAAAACCATACCGTTGATTGAAGAGGACCCCCCTAGAACCTTGCCGCGATCATGTCGCATGACACGACCACCAAGCTGAGGTTCCGGTTCTCCCTGAAAGGCCCAATTAAATTTGGTGCTGGTCAGATTGGACAGGCAGGCTGCAGGCATCCTAATCGTTAGCGCGTTGTCCTTCTCACCTGCCTCTAAAAGTAAAACAGAGTACTTGCCGCATTCAGACAACCGGCTGGCCAGCACACAGCCGGCAGAGCCTGCGCCCACGATGATGAAGTCATATTCCACGAGACCGCCTGCGTCGCTTTATCAAGATAGGGTGTACCTGTATTCAAATGTATGCGGTTCAGAATGACAAGCCATGGTCATTGCGGACTGCATTCAGTGCCAAATGCGGCGACGTCAGAAGATGAGCCCAGGCTACCAGTGGCGGGACTTTTGGCTGACCTGAACGACATCGGCTCAGGGCTTCTCTTTACCGCGCCAAATACTGAGCGCGAAAAGAACCACACCTGCAATCATGAACGGGAGATTGATCATACCGCCAGGCGCAGTGCCTACGGTTTCGATTGTCTTGTTCGTACCAACCCAAAGCCGCATCGCGTATTCAAACGTGAACAGCACATAGAGAATAGGGATCAGCGCCCGGTAACGGATCGCGACAAGCAGGTAGATCAGGCCAACGATCAGCTGAGACAGCCCCCAAAGCGCGAATATCCCGATCACCGTATCAGCCGCGTTGTTCGAATAGGTATCGAGTGGAATCGAGGCGATGCTTTGCGCGCCACCATCATGGCCAAACAGATGGTGCTGACTGCGCCAAAGGGTCAGGGCTGTCAGGGCATAGAAGGCATAGAGTGCGATCTTGTGGCCGGGAAATTGGTTGTCCAATGACCTTGGAAATACGCGTTGCAACAATGGAAAAGTCTCCTATTCGCAGATTTACCGATGGCGGGATGGTCCTGGTAGGTTATCCCGCGAACCGGTGGTCTCGGACAAACAATGCAGGGGCTTCTTTTGGCATAATTGGCAATCGCAGCAGCGCCGCAAACACATCTTCAAAGTTAGCATCCCCACGGCTTGCATTTCCTCGCCTATATCGTCGTCTAGCCGCTCTGAAAAACGGAGCTCTGCTCGGGACCAAACGGCATCGCTGCCCGAAAAACCTAATAATGCTGGCCAGGGCTTTGAAAGTCTTCGGGTCTGAGTTCTGAGTCCTGTGCGGCTGCTTTGCTTTGGGCCGCCCACAAGACCCCGCGGCGCAGCATCTCGTAGGGCATACCGTCTTCAATCACGTTCGCCTTGTGGCCTAGCGCGTTGTAGTAAACCCGACCCACACCCCACTTGCGCGTCCAGGCGACAGGGACATCCACTGGCCCATTGGCGCTGTGGTACCAGGTCACCGTGGGAAATCGTGTCGATGCCAAGACGTGGTTCGCCGGATCCACGTGGAGGTAGTACTGTTCCGTTGCAACCTCGAAGTCTTCGATGCCCTGTGTCAGCTCGTGCTCCCGGTCGACAATGTTCACCGTGTACGGAACGCCATCACCGCCCGGATGAGCGACCCAATTCGCCCCAGTCATGAACTGCCACAAAACGTTGTCGCGGAAGGCGTCGCACATGCCGCCATGACAACCCGCCAGACCGGTGCCGCGCGCAACGGCTTCAGAGACGTTTTCAGCCTGGTGCTTTTCGATCTTACTCATGGTCCAGACCGGCACGATGAGATCAAACCGACACAGCGCATCAAGGTCATCAAAACACTCTAGCGTGTCTACGATGTCTGAGGTCAGTCCCTGATCGTTCAGCATCCCCGCAATCAAGTGCGCTACTTTCTCTGGTTCGTGGCCTTCCCAGCCGCCCCAAGTGATCAATACATTCTTATCTGACAATTCTCTTCCCCGCTCCCGTCTAAAAGGTTGAAGGCATTATGTCTGCTTCAGCGGTCTGAGGCGAGCGGGCTGTGTGCGCCTCATTGGTTTTTTTGGTGTTGGCTTGCTCCTAACCCACCGCCGCAGCGGTCAATCCAAAAATTGAGGCTGTGCTACGCAACAAAGCACGATCACTTACGAGGGTCTTCTTGTCATTACAGCAACCCGCTCAGCCCCATCTCGACTGGCTGTTTCACCCTGTCGTTCCGACGTCAGATGGTCAGGTTCCTCGTGACGGCGCAACTGGGCCCGTCGCACCTTTGAGGCATTGGGATTAGGGTTCACCGCTTGGTTTAGGGCGGTTTCAAGGTCTATCAGCGAGAGAAATTGCCAATAACTAGTGAAAACCGGGTCAAAAGGTTGATATTTCTCACTGATACTTTACCACCAAAACAATAGAAAAATGGACAACTGAAGTGCCACGTCTTTGTTGATTAATTGCGGTGGCGACTGTCTGACTTGAGTAACGGGTAAAAAAGGCAAAAAACGTGGATCATCACTCGGAGCAAAATGGCTCTTATCGGTGGACCGACGGAGATGTCAGTCTGGAGGTTGATGGTGAGAACGCAAAGGGGCGCTTTTACCTGCACCGTC
>JBMZBW010000122.1:0-7227 GCA_049612785.1 Alphaproteobacteria bacterium
CGAAAGAAATTGGGCTGGAGGCCGGCCGTCGCTCTGTGCGTCAACTGGGTGCAAAGCCCGGTGCAACAGCGCAGGTGCCCGTCATTTTTGAACCGCGTGTTGCGGTGCGCATGTTCAGTCTGTTGATGGGTGCAATTAACGGCGAGTCCGTGGTTCGGGGCACATCGTTGCTTGCGGATCATGTTGGTGAGCCGGTCATTGCCCCGGAGCTTTCGGTCTTTGAAGATCCATTCAAGAAGCGTGGGCAGGGTTCTCGTCCCTTTGATGGCGAAGGTCTGCCGGTTCGAAAGAACACCCTTTTTGACAAGGGCATCCTGACAACTCATCTGCACAATCTGGCAACAGCACAACAGGCGGGGGTGGAACCAACGGGGCACGCCAGCCGAGGTGGGGCGTCCGTTGGAATTGGTTACGCAAACACCTGGCTTTCGCCTTCAGAGCTGTCGGTTGAGGACATGTTGAAGGAAGCGGGCGAAGCCTTTTACGTTACCAGTCTGATGGGGCAAGGCGCGAACATGATCACGGGTGATTACAGCCAGGGTGCGACCGGTTTCTGGGTGCGCAATGGTGAGCTGGCCGAGCCGGTTGAAAGCATGACGCTGGGCGGCAAGCTTCAGGACATGTGGATGGCCATGTCGGCGGCCAGCGACCTTACATGGTTCGGCGGCATGGGCGCTCCCACCCTGCGAATGACCGGCCTGACCATCGCGGGCACTTAAGCGGTTGCAGCTGCTTTTCTATCGCTTCCTGACCGCTATCAGTTCGCCTTTGGCGGCGCTGGTGTTTTTGGTACGGGGTGATGGACTGGCACGGGTTCAGGAACGCTTCGGTTTTGTGCCCCGGCACAGAAGCAAAACGTTATGGTTCCATGCTGCGTCGGTTGGGGAGTTTCGGGCGCTGAGACCGCTCATCCTGCGAGAGTGGGGGAGGGCGGTTGTTGTAACCGTACAGAGCCGGCAGGGTCTGGCTTTGGCGCGGCAGGAGTTACCGGAAACCATTCCTGTTTTCGCGGCGCCCTTCGATGCCCCTTTCCTCTTTCCTGTGTTTTTGGCCCGGATTCAGCCTGTAGCGTTGGTCCTCGTTGAGAGCGAGCTTTGGCCCGGATGGTTGGCCGCCTTGAACGCGCGAAATGTGCCCGCTGTCCTGCTTGATGGTGAATTGTCAAAATCCAGTGCGAAGCGGTGGGCGCGGTGGAGTGGGTTGGTTCAACCCATGGCCCAGACAATCCAGCGCATTACCGTTTCCAGTCTGTCTAAAAAGGCGGTTTTCGAGGATTTAGGTTTTCAGGGAATTAACCTGGCTTTACCGCTCAAACTGGCGGGCGATCCGCTGCCTATCGATGAGGATTTGCGCAAGAGGTGGCAAGCGTGGCAGGGGCGCTCGCCTCTAATCATTCTCAGCAATGTTCACCGCTCAGAAATCACCGCACTCAAAGACATGCTGGAAAAGCGGAATGGCGATGAAAAGATCATAATTGCCCCCCGTTACCCAGAGCAAATGCGCGCCTTCGAGGGTGCCTTTGGTGCGGCGAGTGACCGACTGGCCTACTGGACCGGCTTTGGGACTTTGGGTGCGCTCTACGCTTTGGGTGGTACGGTCGTTATGGGAGGTGGGTTTGATGCCAAAATTGGGTCTCACAACCCGCTGGAAGCACTTCGCGCCGGCTGCCCCGTCATGTACGGCCCGTTTCCGGGAAAGCAATCGGATGTCCTGGATCTTCTCCAGGGCCGGGGGTTGGTTGCTCAGTTTCCCAAATGGCCCAAAGCGGTCAGTGCCACAGAAAACCTCGATGACTTGGCAGCCAAGTCGATCCAACAAGCCGTCTCAGCCATAGAAAGCGCCATCTCAAAGCAATGAGCCTTGATCGGCTGGTGGTTTGGCTGGTTTTTTGGCGCGCGTCGGTGGCTTGGTGGGTTTTGGAGGCGAGGCGTCATCCTGCCCGGCAACCACGTCGACTGCACCATCAATGAAGTGCAGTTTCAGGGTCATTCCATCCTGTACGGACCCAGCCCTGGGGACCACGCCGCCGTCAGAGTCGCTGACCCAGACATAACCCTGTTCCAACAGTCGATCCCGGCTGTTGGCAAAGGAGTCGAGCAGGCGTTGAGCGTTGTTCAGCACCTGCTGGTGCTGGTCCAGAGTGCGCGTGCTGGCACGCAGCAAACGGTTGGCGAAGCGCTGGGCCTGTATGTTCTGGGACAGGGCCTGTACCCGCTGACGCGCGGCGCTGTTCAGACGATCACCCAGACTGCTGTTTTGTTCAGCCATGCGCTGCAATTTCTCGCGAGGATGTCGGACTTTGGCCGAAAGGGTGTCCAGACGGCTCTTCTGCGTTCGAACAGCGTTTTCGAGGGCGCGATCAAGTCGCTGGTCCAGAACATCCAAGGATTGCCGGCGTTCATGCAGCAATCGGTTGGGGTCACCCAGTCCGCGCGCCAGACCGGAAAGGTCTGATCGTGCCAAAGTCACGCGGCGTTGCAGCCCACGGCCCAGCCGGGAACCGAATTCCTCAACCCCCAGCATCAGATCAGCGCGCACGGGGACAGCCATTTCTGCGGCGCCAGTTGGCGTGGGCGCTCGGCGGTCAGCAACGAAATCGATAAGCGTCGTGTCGGTCTCATGGCCAACAGCGGAAATGATGGGAATGGTACTTTCCGCAACAGCACGCACGACGATTTCTTCGTTAAAACCCCAGAGGTCTTCCAGCGAGCCACCACCCCGACCAACGATCAAAACGTCTGGACGCGGTACGGAACCACTTGTGGGAAGCGCATTGAAACCGTGAATGGCCTTGGCGATATCAGGCGCTGCTTTCTCCCCCTGCACCGCGACAGGCCAAAGGATAACGTGGCGGGGAAAGCGGTCGCTGACCCGGTGCAGGATGTCGCGAATAACCGCTCCGGTAGGCGACGTCACGACGCCGATTACGCGGGGCAAAAAGGGGATGGGCAGCTTGCGGTCATTGTCAAAGAGACCTTCGGCCATCAGCCGCTTGCGTCGGTCTTCAAGCAGTTTGAGCAGAGCGCCTTCACCGGCCAATTCCATGGACTCGATGACAACCTGATATTTGGAGCCGCCGGGGAAGGTTGTGAGCTTGCCGGTAACAATAACTTCCATGCCTTCTTCAGCACGGATCGAAAGCTTGGATACCACGCCGCGCCAGCAAACAGCGTCGATGACAGCCTTTTCATCCTTGAGCGTCAGGTAGAGATGTCCGGAGCGATGGTAGTTGGGGCGCGAAATTTCTCCCCGAATTCGCACACGGTCAAAGGTTGTCTCAACGGTCCGTTTAACCGCTTGAGCAATCTCGGTAACGCTAAATTCCGGCGCGTTGGAGCCTTGCTGGGCTTCCGGGCCATCGAAGTCAAAAATGTCCATAATGTTGGCTTAGCAGCTCAGCGGCGCTGGGCAAAGAACTGCCGGAGAAGTTCTCCACATCGGCTTTCTTCGACCCCTGCGATAACTTCTGGCGCGTGATGACAGGTTGGTTGAGCAAACACGCGTGGTCCATGGTCAACGCCGCCTGATTTGGGGTCTGCGGCGCCATAGTAAACGCGCCGTAGCCGCGCCAGAGAGATGGCACCGGCGCACATGGGGCAAGGCTCCAGAGTCACGTACAAATCGCAATCCGACAGCCACTTTGATCCTATTTTGGCCGTCGCAGCACGTATGGCCAGCATTTCCGCGTGGGCGCTGGGGTCTTGATCGCGCTCAACCCGGTTACCAGCCGAGGCGATAATCTCACCGTTGAGCACGATCACCGCACCGACTGGCACTTCCCCCGCCCCTTCAGCCTCCTGCGCGGCGCGCAGGGCGTCTTCCATGAAAGCGAGGGTCACGGTTTTAGACCTGCGTTCCGCCGACGGTAATGGCGTCGATCTTACAGGTGGGCTGGCCAACGGTCACAGGCAGGCTTTGGCCCGCCTTTCCGCACATGCCAACGCCCTTTTTGATCGCCAGATCGTTACCGACCATGGAAACGCGGCGCATGACTTCCGGCCCGTTGCCGATGAGCGTCACCCCTTTGATCGGCTCAGCAATCTTGCCATCGCGGATGCGGTAGGCCTCGGTGATTTTAAAGGTAAATTGGCCATTGGTGATGTCGACCTGACCACCGCCAAAATCAACGGCATAGATTCCATCTTTGACCGAAGCGATGATTTCGCCCGGATCATCGTTCCCTGCGGCCATGAATGTATTGGTCATGCGTGGCATGGGAGCGTGGGCGTAGGATTCGCGGCGACCGTTTCCGGTTGCAGCAACGCCCATGAGCCGGGAGTTCATCCGGTCCTGCATATAGCCGACAAGCTTACCGTTTTCGATCAGAACGTTACGTTGCGTTGGCGTGCCTTCATCATCAATGGCAAGTGAGCCGCGATGGTCAGTCAGCGTTCCATCATCAATGATGGTGACACCCGGAGCAGCGACCATCTCACCCATCATTCCTGCGTAAAGCGAGGTCTGCTTGCGATTGAAGTCGCCTTCCAAGCCGTGCCCGACGGCTTCGTGGAGGAGCACCCCAGGCCAGCCGGGACCACAAACGACCGTCATTTCACCGGCTGGTGCATCGACGGCTTCGAGGTTCACTTCGGCCTGACGAATTGCTTGCTTGATAGCCTCTTCCCACGCGAGTTCACCGATATGCGGGTCGAGCGCTGTGCGACCGCCAAGCGCAAAGCCGCCGGCCTCGCGCTTATCCCCGTCTTGCAGCATCACGGAAACCCGCATGGAGGACATGGGCCGGGAATCACTGACACGAAACCCGCCGGGACGGAGGATCGTCACATCCTTGTGCGCCGTGGATAGTGAAACTGTGACCTGTCGCACTCGTGGATCAGCGGCGCGGGCGGCGGCGTCGATGGTTTGGGCCAGTGAGACCTGCTTTTCGAAGGATGGACCGGCTTCGATGACATCTTCATCCGTGTACGGGCGCTGATTTGTCCCTGCCGGGTCTACAGCAAAGGTGCCGCCACCGGATTTCGCTGCAGCAGCGGCTGTTTCTCCCGCACGCGAGAGCGAATCTTCGGTCAGGCGATCAGAGTGTGCGTAACCGGTCAACTCGCCAGCGACAGCTCGCAGACCAAAGCCGCGATCCTCATCATAAGAGGCCCGCTTGAGCCGCCCATCATCAAAAACCAGCGTCTGGGCTTTGGAATGTTCGAGGTAAAGCTCGCCATCATCCGCGCCGGACAAGGCCGACTCCGTTTTTGAAAGAGCAATATCGGGGTCTAAGTCGAGATCAGGCAGGAGAGGCAGGCCCATATTCAGTCATCCTAAGCAAAGGTGCGTTGCACAGTCAGGTAGGCTCTGGCTGTATCCTTGCCAAGTCTACGCGTTTCACAATGTTTGGAAGCCAGATTTCCCGCGTCAATACGCCCTGCGGCTCACCTATGACTTTGCTTGTGAAAGCTTGTCGTCTAAGAACACTCCAACGCGGACGGCGAGGCGTCAGATTCAGGTAACCGGACCTCGCCCATGCACTTAACATTTTAACGGCAAGTAGACAGGTCCCATGGTGCGGATTTTCAAATCGTTTATGTTCGCTTTGTCGCTGGTGATGATCACCGGCGCGGCAGCCCAGGCACAAGTTACGGTTCAGGGCGTGCCCACCGAATACGCTCTTGGTTTCCAAGAGCCTGCAACGCCCATCATGGAGCGGGCAGTTGCGCAGTACAACATCCTGATCCTGCCCATCATGACCGCAGTGACGCTGTTCGTTCTGGCGCTGCTGCTGTGGACATGTTGGAAATACCGGGAGCAGGAAGGTCGCCAGCCAAGCACGGTGACGCACAATACGACCATTGAGGTGATTTGGACCGCCGTTCCAATTCTGATCCTTGTCGTGTTGTTCATCCCCGCGATGCGCTTCCTTTATTTCAATGAAAACGGTCCAGACATGCTGATCAACGGTGAGCGCGGCAACGACAAGCACGCCGAGCTGGTGATCCAAGCGACGGGCAACCAGTGGAACTGGTCCTACGAATACCTGTTGTACCGCGATGAAAATGGTGTGGAGACGGACGTTTCCGGCATCGAATTCACCGCAAACATGCTGTCGCGTGACGCACTGATCAGCGACACACGTCGTGATCAGAGCCTCTACAAAGGCGACACTGACTATCATGTTGTGATCCCAACCAACACGGTTGTCCGCTTTAACGTTACCGCTTCTGACGTTCTGCACGCCTTCGCGATGCCGGCTTGGGGCGTAAAGGTTGATGCTATTCCGGGTCACATGAACGCGACTTGGGCGCTGGTGAACGAAGACAAGGCTGGCCTGTACATTGGTCAGTGTTCTGAGATCTGCGGCGACCGGCACTCTTTCATGCCGATTGCGGTTGATGCATTGCCTAAGGATCAGTTCCTTGCATGGGCTGCAACAGCCAAGCAGGAGCTTGAGGGTGGCGCCATCGGCCCATCCCTGCCAGCGGCATACGACAATCAGGTCGCCTCGGCAGACTAAGAGATTTACGAGGCTGAGCGGGGCCGTCCGCCCAGCCTCTTCCGAACAAAAATACAGGCCAAAGATTCAAGGAAGAGACTATGGCTTACGCAGCAGATCACGCAGCTGATCATCACGACCACAAGCCCAACCCATTCTGGCGTTGGTTCGGTTCCACCAACCACAAGGACATTGGTACTCTGTACCTCGTGTTCTCTGTGATCACCGGTCTTATCGGTGCCGCCCTGTCCGTTGTTATGCGGATGGAGCTATCCGAGCCAGGTGTTGAATTCCTCGTCCGCGCGGACGGTGAGCCTAACGGTCACTTCTGGAACACCATCATCACCGCTCATGGTGTGATCATGATCTTCTTCGTGGTTATGCCGGCGCTGATTGGTGGTTTTGGTAACTGGTTTGTTCCCCTGATGATCGGTGCGCCGGATATGGCGTTCCCTCGGATGAACAACATTTCTTTCTGGTTGCTGGTTCCTGCTGTGATCTTCGGTATTTTGTCCGCTGTCGTTGGTGGCGGTGCGGGTACAGGTTGGACCTTCTACCCACCACTGTCAGTGACGCAGCCGGAAAGTATGTCGGTATCCTTTGCGATCTTTGCACTCCATATGGCGGGTGCATCATCGATCATGGGTGCGATTAACTTTATCACGACCATTCTGAACATGCGTGCGCCGGGTATGACTCTGCACCGTATGCCGCTGTTTGCATGGGCAATGCTGGTTACGGCCTTCCTGCTGCTGCTGGCGGTTCCGGTACTGGGTGGCGCCATC
>JBMZBW010000123.1:0-7100 GCA_049612785.1 Alphaproteobacteria bacterium
AGGGGGTCTGGGGATAAGCCTATCGTGTAATGCGGAGAGAGTTGGAGGCGCCCGCAGCGATCAATTGGTTGAGCAAAGTTCCGCTGGTGCCGTCTTTAAAGGCATAGGTCACTCGATAGTCGCCCTCAGGCAGAAGCAGCTTCCGGGTGCGTCCGGCGGACCAGGAATCTCGCGTCACGCGGGTTTCCTCTTGCCAGGTGGAAATCTCCACAAGGCCTTCGCCCGTGATATCGAGTTCCAACCAGCCCATACCAAGAGAAACTGGCAACTCCATCCGCGTGTCTGCAATGATGTCAAAAGCAAATTCGCGTTCGAATCCTCTTACCTCATAGACAGCTGTGTAAGTGCCGGCATCCAGTAGGAAGCGAACGTCATCGCCGGCCTCGCGATCAACAGGACGGTCTTCGCCCGGACGGAAGATCTTCCAACTGCCGACGCCAACAAAGCGCTCGGTCAAGCCAGGGTCGAGGAAAGGGATCAGCTCCACTTCACCTTGCGCCATGACGATCTGCACAAGTTGCTCGGTGTTGGCGTCCTGGACAGTGAAAATTGCCTCAAAGTCCTGGCCACGCGCGGTTGCACGGATCAGATGGGTACCAGGTTCAATCGCTGCGGCTTCCTTTGGGCCGATACCAAGGAGTTCGAGCGTGTCCGAACCTGCAGTCTGCAAGTTCCAGAGAAAGGCAAGGTCTTCCACAGGCTCGCCGGCGCTGTTCACCACTTCAAAAGTCACGTTGGCGTTTTGTGCTTCTGTTGGTTCAACGGCGGCGTCTGCGCTGAGTTGGTCAAAGGCACCGAACAGTTCGTCTGCGTTCTCCGGCGCGAGGAATAGTCCGCCCGTGCGGTCAGCTAAACAGGCAACCGAAGCCCGCTCTGCCGCTGTCGTCAGGTCAAAGCCGACGACGTGTGCCGTGAAGTTCACGTTGGCTCGCTCAAGATGATCCGCCAAGGCACAGAGGTCACCACCGCAGGTTTCGATGCCATCCGTAAAGAGAATGATCGATGGCGCGCCAGTCTCGCTGGACAACAGGCTTTCGGCCGCCTGCGCCACCGCATCAGTCAGCGGCGTCTTGCCACGCGGGACCAAGGCGTTGACGTCATCGAGAAAGCCCGCACCCATCGGACCGGGCGAGCGCAATGCCTGAATATCTGAGCAGTCGCCTTCGCGGCGGTGACCGTATGCGGTGAGACCAAGCGGACGAGACGAGGGCCAAGTCTGGGTCAGGCGTTGCACTGCGTCGCGGGCAATGTCGACCTTGGCACGGCCATCGATCTGACCCCACATGGAGTTCGAAGCATCAAAGACGAGAATGGTCTCAGCACTCGCCGCAGCAGCAATCAGGCTGAGGTTGGCCAAAAGGCCAGCGAACAAAGAACGGAACATGGATCAAACCTCCTTACTGGGCGACGTAGAGATAGAAAACACCGGGACGATCGTTATCGACTTCAGTCCACAGGAGCAGCCAACTTGCGTCCGGCGTCAGGGCATAATTGTAGCGGGCAACAGGCCCTGTGGCGGTTTGGGTCGGCGGGACTTGGCCAAGGATGGCCGGGACGTTCACCGTAACACCGATACCGTTGCCAAGGCCGGGGCAGGTCATGGTTGGCCGGGCTGAACCGGGGACGTTGGGCACGACGTCGAGCCAGGTGTCAGCCGGGTCATTACCGCTGCTAATGGCAAGGGAGGCCATGTCGCCAACGACCCAGCCTGCAAAGACTGCTGTCTCCTGACAACCACTGGGCACACCCATCGCCGGTGGGAGAACGCCATTGCGATAAAATTCTTCAAGGATGGCCGGGCGTGCGTTGGGCCAGGTGAAGGTCTTGAGGCCGGCACCAAGGTTGTACGTCAGGCTTGGACCCACGACCGACGGTTCAAAGTCCACATGGAACTCACCGTCTTCATTGATATTGAGAACGCGACCCGAATCTACGAAGTCGATGTGACGGTTGCCGGGAAAAACAAAGCGGCCACCCGCGAGCTTCCACTGGCCAATCAGCGCCGGATCCAAGCCTGTCGCTGCGCCAACGTCGGTGCCCCAGGGCGTGACTTGTGCCGATGCGTTGGACAGCATCAGGAAGGCAAGAAATGGCAAGGCGATTGTTATTCTGAGAAATGGACGTTTCATGGCACAGCTCCTCTATCAAGGTCGCTTCATGAAAGCTTAAACCGCTGAATTTAGTCAGTAACGCTCGTCCAAATCAGCAGGTGACGTTTGTCACTTACCAAAGCTGACATGCGGTTCAGATCAAACGCAGATCCATGGCCCGCACGATGGCGCGGGTGCGGTTGTCAACGCCAAGCTTGGCGAGAATGGTGGAGATATAGTTGCGCACCGTACCTTCAGACAGGCCGGTCGAGTCCGCGATTTCTTTATTGGTTTTGCCTTGGGAGACCAACTGCAGCAACTCGATTTCGCGCGGCGTCAGGTCTTCGGACAGCGGCTCCACGCTGCCGCCACTGCGCTGGGGTTGGACGAGGGCAGCTGCGACGCTTTCGTCAAACACCATGCCCCCGGCATGGGCCGTTTCGATGGAACGGATGAGCTGATCGCGCTCAATGTCCTTCAGCAGATAGCCTGCCGCGCCGAGACGCAAACCTTCCTGCACCAGTTCTGGTTCATAGAACGTGGTGAGCAGTAAAACGCGGCCTTCAAAGCCTTGTTCTGTTAGTGCTGCCATGGCCTCAAGACCCGTCATCTCCGGCATGCGGATGTCCATAAGGATGATGTCAGGCTGATCGCTTGCGGCCCGCGTCAAGGCTTCCTGTCCGGAGCCACAGGGCGGCAGAACAGAGAAACCCTCAACCACGTCCAGCAGGGCCGAAATGCCGGTGCGGATCAGTTCCTGATCGTCAACAACAAACAAACGGATCATGGGCTGAGCTTTCGTTTGAGGGCGAGGAAAGTAAGGGTCAGGCGGGTGCCAGTGCCAGATGAGGTTTCCAGCCGCAGGGTACCGCCGTGATCTTCGACCCGCTGGCGCAAGGCTGAGAGGCCGAGCCCTTCCTTGTGGTGGGCTGGATCAAAGCCTCGCCCGTTGTCTTCGATGCTGGCTACAAAGTTATCGCCCTGGCGCGACAGGCTTACGTCAATCGTGCTGGCCTGGGCGTGGCGCAGAGCATTGGTCAGTGCTTCCTGCACCGAGCGGAAAATGGGCTCGTGAAGGGTCGTGGGTACGGCCAGGTTCGGCTCCAGATCCAACCGCACCTTTGGCGGACCAGCGAAGTTGCAAAGCTGCACCAGCGCTTCGGCCAGAGAGGCGGACTGGGCGTCTTCGCTCATGGCATAAACGCTGGAGCGGATGTCGCCCATAACCTCACGGGACAGGCCGTAGATCTTCGCAAGCCGCTCGCGTTCTTCCCCCTCGACCCGGTTCTGTTCAACGTCGAGCAGGATCGAGAGAGCTGTCAGCTTGTGGCCGACACTATCGTGGATGTCTTGCGCGATGCGTTGGCGTTCGTTGAGCCTGGATGATTGTCGGAGAAGGGTTTGGGTCGCAAGCAACTCCTGACCACGCCGGTCGAGTGTGACGCGCAGTTCATGGTGGTGAAAGGCCTGAGACACCACCGACATAACACCGAACTGCATGCCCAAGACCAGCAGCGGAATGATCATGAAGATGCGTGGCTCAAGAAAGGCAAAGGCGATCAGGGTCGCGACCAAACCGCCGCCGATGAGCAGCCTTTGCGTGACCTTACTCAGCCGCACCAGCGGCGCGCAGGTGTTGAGAAGATAGCCCAAAGCAAGCGGGTGCATGAGCAGCATAACCAACACAATGGCCTGCACGTACTGAAAGATGATGTAGCGCCGATGGGCGAGAAGAGCGGGTATGTGGTTCTCGGTGTTCAGAAACCGAAAGCCGGTGAACAATCCCACGTGCAACAGCAGCATCAAACCGGAAATAACCCCATGCAGCAGGGACTTTCCCTGCCAAAACGGCAGACCAAGGACAAAGTATATTGTCACTGCCGCTGTGGTAATCATGCCAAAGACGTGCAGCGTGGCCAGATTGGACCGCAGTTGGGCAAGGGCGTTGTTGTTCATGGGGATAGTCTGACACAACCGATGCGAGAAAGCCTATAGGCGGTTGGCCAACGAATGGCGTGACATTTGTCAGGTCTTCAGCGCGAGGCAGAAGCAACGGGCTTACTGCGTCATTCGCCAGGCTCAAGTGCTGGCTGCTGTTTCTAGCGGGATCATGCCGAAGGTGGTCGTCAGGGCGCAGATCAAACGTCACTATGGACGGCATGAAATCTCAAAAGCGTGCCGTGTAGGCTGGGTCCTTTGGGCGCACTTTGATGGTAAGAGCTTGCCAAAACTCTCTGGTGGGCCTTTCTTTTTGGTAATTTATGTTCGGAGCAAGTCCAGAAAGTCATCAGGGAGGCTTGACCATCATTGCAGTTACATTCTGCTCAACGGGTTACAAGCTCGCGATTGGCACCTTAATCGCGTGCATCGTGAATTGTCACGCGGCACTGGCACAGACGCCAAGCGCTGGCACGGCGGTGAATCTTCAGAACATGTTTGTGTCGGGGGAGCTAACCGCGTTCAATATCGATGTGGCTGGCATCAACCGCGAGGCGTTGATCTATATCTCTAAGGATCTGCCCGATGCTTCAGACCGGGCAGAGCAGAGCGCGCCGGTGGTCTTTGCCTTTCACGGCTACGGGAACCGCGCCGAAGACTTTGCCAGATGGGTGGACCTCCGGCGACTGGCGAACCGCGCAGGTTTTGTGCTGATCTACCCTCAGGGCCTTCCCATCGAAGGCGTGACGGAAAGCTTCCACTGGAACCCTGTTCCGCAAGCTAAGGAAAACAAGAGCACCAGCGACGATCTTGGGTTCGTTGATGCTTTACTCGGTGCTCTCGATGTGCCGTTGAAGCTAGACCCCAGTCGGACTTATGCTGTGGGCTATTCCAACGGGGGGATGTTTGCTTACGCACTTGCCTGTTTCCGGTCTTCCCGGTTCGCCGCGATTGCCGTTCATGCCGGCACGCTGCTGGAAGCAACTGCGAAGAGCTGTGAACCACCAGAGCGCACAGCCATCGCTGCCTTTCACGGTACAGCCGACCCGGTTGTTCGTATTTCTGGCGGCGTTGGTCGGTTTTCACTCGATCAAATTATCGATCACTGGACCCGTCAGCAGGGCCTGGTGGAACACGTCCCGGATGAGAGGCGCGGAGGCCGTTTGGCGACCCGCATTTTCCGCCCAGCCGATGCAGGCAGGGGCGGCATGGTGGTGCACAAGGTATGGGGTGGACGCCATGTTTGGCAGCGCTTCAACTATCAGGGCCAGGACGCAGACGACTGGCTCTGGAGTTATTTCATAGCCAACAGCCGCTGAGCAAGCCGCGTCCTGAGCAGCCTTCATTGACCAGGTGAGATCACCCGGCCTCGTTGATTCACCCGCAGATCTGCATTAACAGCGTTTTCATGACGCAAGCAGCCTAGCGCGAGTGTTTGTCGCTTCAGGTTCTTCGAGCGACCGTGTGGCTGAGTATGCTGATCTGGCCTGATGTACTTGTAGAGGGACAGCCCAATGGGTATTGGCGAAAAAAACATCTTTCCGCACGACCAAGCCTCTCTGGACACCATGTTCCAATGGGCTAAGGCGCGCATTGAAGACGGCCCCGACCCTCGAAACGGCGCTCTAAGCCATGCCGAGCTGACTGCGCGTTTGGGGCAGACGGTGACAGATCAAGGGCTGGGATGGGCGGAGGCTTTCCGCTTGTTTGAAGGCATCATTGCGCCTTCCACACGGCCTTTTAACCACCCCACCAGCCTCGCCTTTGTCGCCGCTGCACCCAGTCCGGCAGCGTTGGGTTTTGACGCCGTACTGGGTGCGGCAGAGATTTTCGCCGGCAACTGGGATGGCGGCTCTGGTGCGATTTACGCGGAGAACCAGACGATTGATTGGCTCGCTGGTCTGGCGGGGTTCTCATCCAAGGCTGGCGGGGTGTTTGTCTCTGGCGGCACTCTGGGCAATCTGTCGGCCCTGCATGCGGCTCGCGTCCGCTATCAGGCTTCGCATGAACACCGGCCCGAGCGCTATCGCATCCTGTGCAGCACCGAAGCGCACAGCAGCATCGAAGCGGTCGCCAAAGTCATGGACGCCGAATTGGTTCAAGTCTCCTCTGATGCTCAAGGTCGTATTGTGCTGAACGAGGCACGCGAGAAGCATCAGCAGCTCGACGGAATCTTCGCCATTGTCGCTAACGCAGGAGCAACCAACAGCGGTGCCGTGGATGATATTGCAACGCTCGCCGACGTCGCCGCGGAAAAGGGCACTTGGCTGCACGTCGACGGCGCCTATGGCTTGGCGGCTTTGGCTGACCCCGTAACGCGGCCCCTGTTCCACGGGATTGAGCGCGCTGACAGTTTTATCGTCGACCCCCATAAGTGGCTCTTCGCGCCCTATGACAGCTGCGCACTGGTTTACCGGGATGCGGCGCAGGGGGCTGCGGCGCACGGGCAAAGTGGCGCTTATCTGGATACGCTGGACCAGGCAGCTTGGAACCCTTCAGACTTCGCGCTCCACCTCAGCCGTCGTGCTCGCGGCTTACCGCTGTGGTTTTCACTGGCCGTTTATGGTGCTGAAGCCTACGCCCAAGCCATCCGTAAGACGTGCGATATTGCTCAGGAAATCGCAGATGGGATCGAGAAGACAGACGGTCTGGATTTGATCCTTGGCCCACAGCTGACCGTGATTTTGTTTAAGGTGAAGGACAAGAGTGCCCCTGAACTGGCGGCATGGTCCGAAGAACATCGACGAAGCGGTTCACTGCTTTGCTTGCCCACAACCTGGCAAGGCGAAACCGTGCTGCGGATCTGCGTGGTCAATCCGGAAACTGATCCTGACCACGTGCTGTCGGCTCTCAAAACAGCCCTGTAAACGCAACGGACCTCCTTTCCGCCTGAAACGGCCAAGGGCTGGCCGCTGGCGAACCCGATTTCCATCGAGAAGACGAAGCTTGGCGCGCGGACTTGCTGTATCGGACCCATCGCAGCCGCCCTCGCTCCGCCTATTTCGCTACCTTGCTATAGTTCAAAATGCATTGCCTAACTGGGTACCATTTGGTCTTCTAACGGTATCCGCA
>JBMZBW010000124.1:0-6933 GCA_049612785.1 Alphaproteobacteria bacterium
CCGCAGCTTCTTCAGCAGCCTTCGCCGCTTCTTCCTTCTCGCGGATGCGCTCCATCGCCTTGGTCTTTGGCTTGTCCTGCTTTGTTTGCTCAGGACGGGCCTTGGCCTCTAAGACGCCAGCCTGCGCGAGCAGACGCTGCACGCGGTCAGTGGCCTGCGCGCCAACAGACAGCCAGTGCTTGATGCGATCATCTTTTACGACAAGGCGGTTTTCGTCGCCGTGCTCGAGCATTGGGTTGTAAGAACCAACGCGCTCGATGTAACGGCCATCACGTGGCATGCGGGAGTCCGCAACAACAATGCGGTAATAAGGACGGTTCTTGGCGCCACCACGGGCCAAGCGGATTTTCAAAGACATATTGTCGATCCATTCATTTTTTATGGGGTTCGGTACCAACCTCGGAAGGCTGAGACCAGGCCGTGGGATCTACGGCCCTGAACGAACTTAGTTTTTGAAACCAGGCGGGAGTCCGCCCGGCATCTTCGGGAGGCTCTTAGGGTCGATACCGGATTTGGTCAACATTTCTTGCAGTTCAGCGGGGTCCATATTGCCCATGTCTGGCATGCCGCCACCTCCGGGCATGCCCGGAAAGCCGCCTTTTCCGCCCATTTTCTTCATGCGTTTCATCATTTTCGAGGCTTTATCGAACTGTTTCAGCAATTCGTTAACCTGCTGAACGGTTGTGCCTGAACCCGCTGCGATCCGTTTTTTGCGATTGGCTTTGATCACATTGGGGAAAGTGCGCTCTTGCACAGTCATGGAGTCGATGATCGCGATCTGATGCTTCATTTTGCGCTCATCCATACCGGCGGCGGCCATTTGCTTCTTCATCTGACCCGCGCCGGGGAGCATGGACATGAGGCCCTGCAAGCCGCCCATCTTATTCATCTGCTGGAACTGGTTGCGCAGGTCAGTGAGGTCAAAGGAGCCCTTCTTGAGCTTCCTCGCCATCTTTTTGGCTTCGTTCTCGTCAAAGGCTTCAGCCGCCTTTTCGACCAGCGAAACAACGTCGCCCATGCCCAGAATGCGGCCCGCGATCCGTTCAGGCTGGAAGGTCTCAAGGGCATCCATCTTCTCGCCCATACCCAGCAGCTTGACCGGCTTACCCGTCACCCCACGCATAGACAGCGCCGCGCCACCGCGTGAATCGCCATCCACTCGGGTCAGAACCAGACCCGTAATCCCGACTTTTTCGTCAAAAGCCGTCGCGGTTGTCACGGCATCCTGACCTGTCATGGCGTCCGCAACCAGCAACGTTTCATGCGGCGTAACCAAATCGCGTACGGCGACGACTTCATCCATCAGGACGTCATCGATGGTCAATCGGCCCGCAGTATCGAGGATGACTACATCATAGCCCCCTGAGCGGCCTTCGCGCATGGCACGCTCGGCAATCGCAGTTGCGCCTTCGCCGGTAACGATTGGCAGACTGTCGACGCCGGTTTGCTCGCCCAACACGCGCAGCTGTTCCTGAGCAGCCGGACGGTGCACATCCAGCGAGGCGAGCAGCACGCGTTTCTTTTCCTTCTGCGTCAGACGCAGGGCAATTTTGGCGGAGGTCGTGGTCTTACCGGACCCCTGCAAACCCACCATCAGAATCGGCACAGGCGGGTTGCCACTGATTTTCAGCGCGCCTTCGCCGTCTGCCGGGGTGAGTGTTTCGACCAAAGCGTCGTGGACAATTTTGACGACCTGCTGTCCCGGCGTTACCGAAGAGAGCACCTGTTCACCGACGGCGCGTTCCTTGACCTTGTTGATCAGGTCCTTGGCCACAGGGAGCGCAACATCGGCTTCAAGCAAAGCAATGCGGATTTCGCGCGCGGCGGCGGAAACGTCGGCTTCGCTCAGCTTGCCTCGACCACGCAGCGTGTTGAATACGCCCTCTAGGCGATTGCTCAGACCTTCAAACATGTCGGCTCATTTCTTGATTTGGAACTTCCTGACCTCTGACATAGGCTTTAGCAGCCAACCACGCAAACGCAGGAACCCTGGAAACAGTGAAAAAGACGGTTTTTGGCCTTTTGATTGCCTGTCTCGGGCTGCTCACAGCGCACCTATCGCGAGCGGCTGGGATCGATGAAGAAGACTTCATTCAGGGCGAGCAGCTCCGCGCGCTGGTTGTCGACATGACCTGGTACGGCCGAGCCATCGAAGGGGCCTACGACTGGATTGAGTATTATAGTCCGGACGGGGACGCCTTTTACCTGGATGATCAGGGCTTCCTTCCCGGCACCTGGGAAATCATCGGCGAGCGGGAAATCTGCTTTGATTATCCCGCGCTGGGCCAATTTTGCTTCGCCGCCTACGAAACGCCCCAAGGCCAAGTTGCGATCTATGACCTCAATGACAACAGCTTGATCCACATCACAACATCGATTGTTTCCGGTGATCCCGAGGGGTTGAGTCAGACGTTCCAAATCGGTGACGCAGTCGGCTCGGATTGATCAAAACATGCCCTGATGCTCATGCCTGAATGCCTATATTCGCAAGTGCCGACACAAGTGCTGACGCGAATGGGCGATTTTTTGTTGTTTGGTGTGGCACGATTAGATGCGCAGCGGCCAATGACGACCGCTCTTTTGGAAATGCATGGCATCCGATGGCAGTCCGTCCACCGCTCCTCCGACCGGTATCCCAGTCTGAAAATCTGACGAGCCTGTTTCTTGGTCTGCTCTATGGCCTGGAAAACCTCCCACGGGCCTTTGTGGTGACCATCATCTCCTATGATGCTCTTCGTTTGATGGGCAGTGAAAGCAGCGCGTCCTACCTGTTGGCTGTTGCTGCGATTGGATCACTGCTTGTAACCCTCAATTCCGGGTCCCTGATCCGTCTGCTGACCCGCAAATGGGTTTTCACGCTTGCCGTCGCCGGGTTGGGTCTGGCGGGCGTTTTGACGATGGTCGGCGATCCCGTGCTGTTCGCGCTGGGTTTGTTCTTCCGCAATGCTGGCGCGGGGCTGACTTTGGTGATCCTTTCGCTCTACGTCCTCGATTTTGTTCCGCAAAAGGACTTGGTGCAGGCTGAAAGCCGACGTCTGTTTTTCGCCGGTGCTGTCTGGCTGGTTGCCCCGACAGCAGGCGTTTACATTTGGAACATTTATGGTCCCCAAACGGCTTATCTGATGACCGTGCCGGCTGCGGGAGTGCTGCTTGCCGTTTTCTGGGCGCTCCGGTTGCGTGAAGCAGAAAATGTTGACCCGGAACCGACCAAAAAGCGGGTGAATACAGTCGAGGCCATGCGCCGCTATTTCAAAGATCCGAACCTTACCATTGCCTATTTCATAGCCGTGAGCCGGTCGGTGTTTTACGTGTCGATTTTTACCTACGTCCCCATGTACGTGATAGCGGCGGGCCTCGATGAAGCGCTGGGCGGTTACTTTATTTCAGCCTCCACCCTTGTCCTGTTTGCCGGGCCGTTTCTGACGCGCTTTGTCCCCATGATTGGCGTGCGGCGTCTGATCATGTGTTCCTTCTTTCTGGCGGCCTTCTGCCTGATCATTGCAGGAAATCTGACGACAAATCAGGCGTATTTGGTCTTTGGCCTGTTACTGGCCTCAACGGTCGCGGCCAGTGTGTTGGATATTGTCGGCAACCTGCCCTTCATGCGGTTGGTCAAGCCGGAAGAAAGAACCGAAATGAGCGTGGTTTTCTACACGTGGCGAGATCTGAGCTTCGCCCTGACGCCATTGCTGGGCGGTTTTATCATCTCGCTGGGCGGGATTGAGGCGGTGTTTGTGGTGTTGGGGGCCATGTTCTGCCTCATGACGGGCCTCACCTTCGCTTTGCCGCGCATCGTCATGTCCAATGATGCGCGGCCTGCGATTTAGCGACTGGGTTTAGCCGCGCAGCTCACCGCCAAGGTTCTTGGCGACCAGCGCTACGATCTTTTCTGATACACCTTCGATGTCTTCATCGGTCAGGGTGCGTTCGGTGGGCTGCAAAGTAACGTCCACGGCGAGCGATTTTTTACCCTCCGGCACATTATCGCCAACGTAGACGTCGAACAGAGTGACGCCGGAAATCAGCGCCTTGTCTGCCCCACGGACTGCCTTGACCAGTTTTTCGGCTGAAACATCGACATCAACGACAAAGGCAAAGTCGCGTTTGACGGGCTGGAACGGCGAAGGCTTGAGCAGCGGTTTTGCCGTGCCCGGCTTGCCTTTCTTGGGTGGGATTTTGTCGAGGAACAACTCAAACCCAACCATTCGGCCCTTGATCCCCAGTGCGCGCAGGGCTTTGGGGTGCAATTCACCGAACACAGCAAGGGTATTCTTGCCCAGCCCCAGGGTGCCCGAGCGACCGGGATGGAACCAGCCGGGAATGTCTCGTGTGTCGGTCATCAGATTATCAACCGGCGCTCCGAAGGCTTCCAGAGCAGCCAGCGCATCTGACTTGGCATCAAACGCGTCAACAGCACGCGTACCACCGGCCCAATGACGCGGCTGAGCAGAACCCATCCGGACGCCGCCAACGGTTGGCAACTGGCCATCCGGCTTGGTGGACAGAAAGCGCAGACCCGCTTCGAACAGGGCAACATCACCATAGCCGCGGTCGTTATTCCGGCTGGCCGCCATGATCAGATTGGGCAGAAGCGAAGGCCGCATCACGTCCAAATCCGCACTGATCGGGTTCGCGAGCAGTAGATCAGACTGGCTGTCTGCGTCCCAACCAAAGTGGCGCGCTACGTCAGAAGACGTAAAGGACCAAAGTACCGCCTCGTCCATTCCCTCAGCCGCCAAAGCGCGCTTGAGGTCACCCATGGCGCGCTGGTGGGTAGAGAGAGCGACAGCCGGCATGTTGTCAGGCCGAGTGAAAGGCGTCGTCGGGAGCGCGTCCAGACCGATGATCCGCAGAACTTCCTCAACCAAATCAGCCTGACCGTCGATGTCTGGACGCCATGAAGGGATTTGAACCGTGGCGCCTGATACCTTGAACCCAAGGTCCTCAAGGATCGCAGTCGCCGTGACTTTATCCACTGCCATACCGCCCCGTCGCTCGATCAGGCCAAAGTCGAAGTCGATGGACTTTTGCCACGCCGGTTCTTCGCCCGTGACGTGAATTTCGCCCGGCTCTCCGCCGCAGAAATCCAGAATATACTGAGTGGCAATTTCCAGCCCTTCGACCGCTGAAGCGCTGTCAGTGCCGCGCTCAAAGCGGAAACGCGCATCGGTGTGAACGCCCAGTTTCCGGCCCGTTCGTGCAATATTGGACGGGTTCCATAGTGCCGCTTCAACCAGTACGTTTACGGTATCCTCAGAGCAGCCGGTTTCAGCCCCGCCGATAATGCCGCCCAAGGACACCACACGGTCAGAATCAGCGATCACGACCATTTCCGGATCAAAGCTGTATTCCTTGTCGTTCAGCGCCATCATGGACTCGCCGTCCTGCGCCTGCCGCACCGTCAACGCGCCGCCTGCGATCTTGTCAGCATCAAAAACGTGCATGGGGCGGTTCTGGTCCAGCGTCATCCAGTTGGTGATGTCCACCAGCGCCGAAATCGGTTTTTGACCAATGGCCTCCAGCTTGCGCTTGAGCCAATCAGGAGACTCGCCGTTCTTGACGTTGCGCACAATGCGGTAGGTGAAAATCGGGCAGTTCTCGGTCTCGATCTCCACGGAAACAGGGCTCGCGCCGCTTCCACCCTGATAAACAGGGCGGTTATCCTTGAGCGTGCCGATCTTCGCCGCGGCCAAATCCCGAGCAACACCGCGTACGCCCAAGCAGTCAGCCCGGTTCGGTGTGACGTTGATTTCGATCACAGGATCGTTGATGTCGCGATAGTCGATGTAGGCCATGCCCACCGGCGCATCTTCGGGCAGCTCAACAATGCCGTCATGGTCTTCTGAGATCAGCAGCTCTTTTTCCGAGCACAGCATGCCTTCTGAGCGCTCCCCCCGAATGGAGCCGAGCTCAAGCGTGAAGTCTTTACCGGGAATATAGGTGCCAACGGGCGCAAACACGGAAACCAGCCCCGTCCGCGCATTCGGTGCCCCGCAAACGACGTTATAGATGGTCCCATCGCCGGGATCGACCTTGCACACCCGCAGCTTGTCAGCATTGGGGTGCTGTTCGGCAGAGATCACTTTGGCCACAACAAAAGGCGCGAGTGGGCTTTGCTCGATTTCTTCCAGCTCCAGTCCGACAGCCGTCAGCTTGTCGGTCACGGCTTTGAGGTCTGCATCAGTGTCGAGGTGCTCTTTGAGCCAATCCAGAGTGAATTTCATGCTTTAGCGCCCCCGTACCAGAGATGGGAGAAGATGCGGCTCGAAGCCGTAATGCTGCAACCAGCGGACATCGCCGTCAAAGAAGGTCCGCAGGTCTGGAATCCCGTATTTCAGCATCGCAAGACGCTCGATCCCGAGACCGAAAGCAAAGCCCTGATACTCCTCAGGGTCCAGACCACAAGCTTCCAGAACCCGTGGGTTGACCATGCCTGAGCCCAAGACTTCCAACCAGTCTTCGCCCTCGCCAATGACCAGCTTGCCACCGGATCGGTCACACCGAATGTCGACCTCAGCAGACGGTTCGGTGAACGGAAAGTATGAAGGGCGGAACTGCAGGGTCAGGTCAGGCGCGCGGAAGAAGGTTCGACAGAACTCCAGCAAACAGCCCTTGAGCTGCGCCATGTTCGAGGTCTTGTCGATCACCAGTCCCTCGACCTGGTGAAACATTGGTGTGTGGGTGGCATCGCTGTCCGAGCGGAACGTGCGGCCCGGCACGATCACACGGATCGGTGGCTTTTCCTTCAGCATGGTGCGGATTTGCACAGGCGAGGTGTGGGTCCGCAGAACCAGCGAGCCTTCATCACCGCTGTGTCCGTTCATGTAGAACGTATCCTGCATCTGCCGCGCCGGGTGATCGGTCGGCATGTTAAGGGCGGTGAAGTTGTGCCAGTCGTCCTCGATCTCCGGCCCTTCAGCCCAGACGAAACCC
>JBMZBW010000125.1:0-6925 GCA_049612785.1 Alphaproteobacteria bacterium
GCTCGAACCCGCGACCCCCGGCGTGACAGGCCGGTACTCTAACCAACTGAGCTACTCCCGCGCGATTTGTGAGGGGGTAATTAGCCCTCACACGAACGCTTGTCCATACAAAAAATCACCCTGTCGCGCCTGTTTGGTATCCTGCGCAGGACAGCCGCGCAGTGGGGGAATTGATAATGAGGGGGTAAGCCGGGCGAAGACCTTGATTCCGCGTCCTTTTCTCGGCTTTCAGCGAAATTTGGGCTTCCTGCGCCCAAGGTGCTCTGGAAAAATCCCGACTGATCTGCCCCGTACATCAGCCGTGACTTTCAACCGCCGTGACCTTCGCGCCGCAAAGCCTTAAACTGTTCCCATGAAACAAAACGATATTCTTCACATAATCGGCGGCGGTCTGGCTGGCTCGGAAGCAGCCTGGCAAGCCGCACAAGCCGGACAGCGCGTCATCCTGCATGAAATGCGCAAAGACGGCGTGCGCGCGACTGAGGCACACCAGACCGACCACCTGGCCGAACTTGTGTGTTCCAACTCATTCCGCTCGGACGACGCTGAATCCAACGCTGTCGGCGTGATCCATGCCGAGCTGCGATTATCCAACTCGCTGATCATGGCCAAAGGTGATGATCACGCCGTTCCCGCAGGGGGCGCTTTGGCCGTGGATCGTCATGGTTTCAGTCAAGCCGTCACCGATGCCATTACCAACCATCCTCTGATCGAAGTTGACCGCTCCGAAATCGACGGTTGGCCGCCGGAAGACTGGAAGCACGTCATCATTGCCACGGGTCCGCTGACCTCTGACGGGCTGAGTCAGGCGATTCTGGAGCGAACAGGTGAAGAGCACCTCGCCTTCTTTGACGCCATCGCGCCCATTGTCCATACGGACTCCATCAACATGGACATCGTCTGGGCACAGTCCCGCTACGACAAGGGCGACGCAACCGACTACCTCAACTGCCCCATGGATCAGCAGCAGTACGAGGCGTTTATCGATGCGCTGCTGGAAAGCGATAAGACCGAATTCAAAGACTGGGAGGCCAACACCCCCTATTTCGAAGCCTGCTTGCCCATCGAAGTCATGGCGGCAAGAGGCCGCGAAACCTTGCGTTTCGGCCCCATGAAGCCCGTCGGCCTGACCGACCCTCGCACCGGCAAAGCGGCGCATGCGGTTGTGCAGCTTCGGCAAGACAACAAGCTTGGCACCCTGCGCAACATCGTCGGTTTCCAGACAAAGATGCGATACGGCGCACAGGCGGAAGTGCTGCGCATGATTCCCGGTCTGGAAAATGCCGAGTTTGCGCGCTTGGGCGGCATTCACCGGAACAGCTTTATCCGCTCTCCGGTCCTGTTGGATGAGCAACTCCGCTTCAAGCCCGACCCTCGCGTTCGGTTTGCCGGACAGATCACGGGGGTAGAAGGCTACATCGAAAGCGCAGCCATCGGGATGCTCGCCGGGCGGCTTGCGGCAGCCGAGATTGCAGGACGGAGCGCACCGCTGCCGGCCCCTGAAACCGCCATGGGAGCCTTGCTGGGTCATCTGACGCGCAATGCCAACCCAGAAACGTTCCAACCCATGAACGTCAACTTCGGCCTGTTTCCACCACCGCCGCCTTTCGAGATTACGGCGAATGGAAAAAAGCGGAAAATAAAGGGTCGCGACCGAAAAATGCTGCTCGCGGCGGGTGCCTTGCGGGTCTACCCGGATTATGAAAAGCTTTATCAGGAAAGTATCGCAACCACACAGGCAGCCTGAATCATGCGACACCTCCTTCAGATTTTCATTCCTCTTATCACGCTTCTGGTTGGTTTTTCCGCTGCGTATGCACAGGAAATCGAGCTGAAAACACCAGCAGTGGGCTCCAAGTTTAACTATGAATGGAGCTATGGCGGGCTGGAGAGCTACACAATCATTTCCACCGAAGGGGGACGTCTGCGCGTTCTGCTGGAACAAGACTTCGAAAATGACGGTACGATTGACCAAACGGCTGTCCAGTACTGGCATCTTTCCAGCCGCTTGTGGCTCGCGCACATGGGGAACGACCTGGTAAACATTTACACCCCCAAAGGCTCAGCTGTCCTGCCCACGGCAGTCTACGACGGGCTGTACTTCGATGGTGACTTCAACCTGTTTACAACCGACGGACTGGGCGATTTTTCGATTGATGCGGCTCAGGTCAATTCGGCTTGCGATTTCTTTTTGCTGGCAGATCCAGTGGAAACCGAGTTGGGCGCTTTTGAAGCCATGGAAATGAACTGCGTCGATACGGATCTCAATAGGGATGGTACCAAGCAGGAAGACCCAGATTCCCAATATTACTATGCCGAGATTTGGTCACTTGAACTGGGCATGCCCGTTTACCAGTATTTTGGCGTCGACCAAGCGACCGGGGATGTCGATGACTTTGCCATGCTGGTCAGCTACACGCTGAACTGACGCTTGGACCGTTCCCAATTCGGAAGGCTCCGCACCTCAACCCTGCCCCGACGCTGCGCGTTGCGGCTTGGCGAAGGCGGTGCGAGAGCCTACATCTATGGGGATATTTCCGCCGCTTGCCGGCTTTGAACTTTTGGAGAGAGAACAATGGCTGCACCTTTTGAGCTTCCAGCCCTTCCCTACGACGATACATTCCTTGCACCCGTGATTGGTCAGCAGACGGTTCAGCTGCACCATGGCAAGCACCACGCGACCTACTTTGCCAAGCTGAACCCGCTGGTTGAAGGCACCGAAATGGCGGACATGTCCCTGGAAGACGTGGTGAAAGCGTCCTTCGGCAAGGCCGACATGAAGGGTGTTTTCAACAACGCGGGTCAGGCGTGGAACCACATCTTCTACTGGAACCAGTTCGCTGGCGGTGCTTCGGGCGTGTCTGGCAAGCTGAAGGAAATGGCTGAGCGCGATTTCGGCTCCGTAGACGGTATGATGGATGCCATCGTCAACACCGGCGCAGGCGTCTTTGGCTCTGGCTGGTCCTGGCTGGCTTTGTCTGACGGCAAGCTGGTGACCCAAGGTGTACCGGGTGGTGAAAACCCACTGGCGCACGGCGCAACGCCTCTGTGTGGTATCGACGTGTGGGAGCACGCTTACTACCTCGACTACCAGAACCGCCGTCCTGACCACATCAAAGACGTGCTGGAAAAGCTGGTAAACTGGTCCTGGGTTGGCGAGCGTCTGGAAGAAGCGCTCTAAAGCAGCCAATCGGCCCTGATCTCAGATCAGCCTAGTTACGCAGCCGCCGGGTTTTTCGCATTCGTGCGTTAAACTCAGGCGGCTGTTTTCGTATCCAGTCGATAAAGCCCTCAAACTCCGGTCGAGCGGCCAGCGCGCTCGGGCGTTGCAGTTCCGGGTCGCGCGCCAGTTCCTTGGCCGTGAACAGCGCATGGATCTGCTTGTGACAGATTCGATGCACCCACAGCGCATCATCCGGCCCCCCGCCCTCCGACTTTGGCAAAAAGTGATGCTTGTCGATGCTTGGCCCTTTCAGAAGGGGCCGCTCGCAAATCGGACAGTCGCCGATAAAGCGCTTATCATCCCGAAATGCAGAAAATCGATCCTTAGGCATAGGCGCTGCGGAACTTCGCCCACGTGAGGCGGAGCGCAAAGGTCTGAGCAACATGGGATGGCAGGGGCAAAGCCAAAGGGTCGGCACCAGCACGCTCTGCCGCCTCAATCAGGGCTGAACCTGCCAACCCCAGTCGCAGGACGGGCAGTGCCTGCTTTGTCGGTTTGGGCAGAATTTCTTTGGCTCGATCAAGATGGTACCGGGCCTGTCCCAAAGTACTGTGAGCCGCCTCGACCCGAACCGCAGGTTCCATCTTTTCAGGGGCCAGAGCGAAATCCGGATGCGCCTGCCGACCTTGCGGGGCCTCAACCGCGATGGCGTAGAGGCTCATGGTCAGGCCAAAGGCTGCGCCGAGGTGATTTGCGGCGTGATGATGGGCCTCATCCCCCACTTCCAAGAGCTGCAAACCCACGCGGAGCTGATTGCCCCATCGCGCCGTGGCATCGGCGCGCAGAGCCTCAAAGTCGCTGTAGGGCTGTTTTTCCAAGTCCAGCGCATGAGCATCAATCATCGCCTGAACCAAGCCCGGTGCGGGACGATGACTGGCCTTTGCCAAGGCACTGGCCCATGCGGTCACAGCCGGATGCGCGCGCGGCGTAGCGGCTGGATCGAGAATTTCATGGGCTGCGTCGGACCACCACTTCAGCCGGATTTGTCCAATGGCCGGTTCCGTCACCTTTTTGGGTGCCAGCGCGACTTCGTGGGCGAAAGCGTACCAAGGGCGCAGCACGGTTTCGGCTCCCGGATGGGCGCGGAGCAACAGATCAAGAAAAGGATTCATGCTCAGACCGGCAGAAGGACAGCCGCAGCCCGGCGGTCTTCGGTCACCAGCACATTGAAACAACGACAGGCCGCACCCGTGTCCATGGGATCGGACCCGATATTGAGCGCTGTCAGCTTTTTCTGGATCTCAGCAGGGATAAAGTCCATCCGCTCCCCCATGCCAAAAATCACAACATCCAACTGGTCCGCAGCCTCGAACAAGGGTTGAAGCATGTCGAGCGTCAGGCTTTGCAAGTCAGTGGCAGGGATGGAAACCGCATGGTCCTCCAGCACGATCAGAGCACCATCTCTGCGTTCCCCGTTGACCCGAAAACCACCGTCTCCGTATCCATCGATAATCACCCGGCTTTCCCGGATATGAGGTGTAATATCCATGCAAGGGATATGAGCCATTGGGTCGGGATTGAAAAGTCCCCTGTTTCCGCCCCCGCCTCAACAGGCGCTTACAGCCACTGTTGCCCGAGACACCGGAAGAGAAGCACAAAACGACTCGGGCCTTAAATGAGATTTTTGCCTCTAATGCTCACAAATAAATAAATTAAATTCTCAAATTTAGATATCGTTTATGATTTCAAATTTTGCTGCTTCGTTTAGCTTTGAGCAATTTTTTTGAATTTCTTGCAACATCACGAAGACATCGCCCCATTCTTTTTTTGATGAAAAGCAATAGGGGTTGCGATCCAATCATATTTTTTGAACTACTACCCTTTATTGAAAAGCGTATTAGCTTGTTGCGGGTCAAGCTGATCCCCAAAAAATTCGGGTTTTGAAATATGACCACCCAAATGAGTTCAGGCTCTGGTAAGACTAACAAGTCCATGGCTTTGGCCTTTGCCATTGGCATCTGGCCTCTTGGCGTGTTCGTCCATCTGTTGTTCCAGTTCTTGTTTGGTGACTGGTATGATGGGCTTGTTTACACGCTTGGATTTGGGTCGGCTGCTTGGGTGTTTGTCTTCACCTTTGCATGCGCAACCGCAGTGGCCTTTATTCTAGAAGCACAATTCAAGCGCCTCGCAACTTTGAACCGGTGCATCCTGCATATGGTGGTTGGTATTGTTGTGATCCCTTTGATGATCGCGCTTATCTTGGGAATTCTCAAACCAAGTCTGACGGGCATTCAACTCGGCACAATTGCCGGCCTTGAAACACTATTTTCAGTCGTGGTCCGAAGCCCCATCCTGCTGGCTTGCGGGTTAATCTACGAACAGCTGCGCCGCCTCTCATAAAAAAAGCCCGGTTCATCAGCGTTACAACACTGACCAACCGGGCATTCCGTTTCAGACCCAATAGAGCGATCTACTTGCGTCCGATATTCCGCTTTTTCCGCTTTTTGCGTTTGCCGCGCGCCTCCTCAATGGGGCCGTCGTCCTCCGGCAAAATCATTTCCGCAGCAACGTTCCGCTCAACACCGTCCTGTCCTTTGACCCGAGCCCGAATTTCATCGTCATCGACCTGGGTCACGGACGCCGCAAGCTGGGCTGCATAATCGTCTTCGTCATCGTCCACGATCTTCTTGTCAAACGCCCGTGCGGACAGGCCCATGACAACCAGCAAAGGCGTCGCAAAGAACAGCGACGAGTAGGTTCCGATCACCACGCCCCACATGAGCGCAATGGTGAAGTCACGGATCACCAGCGGGCCAAAGGCAAACAAAGCCAGCAGCGCGAGGAGTGTTGTCAGGGACGTCATCAAGGTACGGGAGAGCGTGCGGTTCAGTGCGATGTTGAGAACGTCGATGACAGGTCGCTCGTTGTAGCGCCGCATCTCTTCACGTGCACGGTCAAACACCACCACCGTATCGTTGATTGAATACCCGGCAATTGTCAGGATCGCCGCCACTGTCGGCAAATCAAACGTGAACTGAAAGATGGAAAACAGACCGATGGTCGTGATCACGTCGTGTGTCAGTGCCAAGAGTGCGGCTATCGCAAACTGCCACTCGAACCGGAACCAAATATAGGCTGCGATGGCCAGCAGAGCCAAGGCGGTCGCGAGCGCGCCTTTCTGGGCCAATTCCCCAGAAATCTTGGAACCCACGTTTTCAACCCTGCGGTATTCAACGGTTCCGTTGACGAAGGTGTAGCCCCCCTCAGATGCGGTTTGCTCCGCCAGCGCGAGGTCATCACCGTCGAGAAGGGGTGGATACAAGGCACGAACTGCGTTCTTGATTTCGCGGACAATGGCGATTTCTTCGTCTTCACTGCCCACACTCGGTACGGCGAAGACGACCTTCACATCGCGGTCTGAGCCAAATTCCTGAACCTCTGGCGCGCCATAGCCAAGGTCCGTCAGCTCAACCTTGATTTGATCAATGGACACCGCTTCGCTGTAGCGCAGGTCAAACAAGAGCCCGCCTTTAAAATCGATACCAAGGTTCAGACCACGGGTGAAAAACATCCCGATGGACAAGCAAATCAGCAGTAACGACGCAATCAGCGTGATACGGCGGAAGCCCAACAGGTTGATATTGCTGTTTTGTGGGAAGAGTCGGATCAGGGGCAACATGCTCGCTACTCCTCCGCTTACATTGGCAGCTTCGAGGGCTTAAACCCATCGAGCCACAAGTTGATTAGAAGACGCGTGAGCAT
>JBMZBW010000126.1:0-6841 GCA_049612785.1 Alphaproteobacteria bacterium
CGCCCATGGACATCATTTCACCGTTGTCTCTGAAAGAACCGCCACCCACGTTCACGGTGTAAGGCCCGCCCGGTGCCGGAACCTCGTTCTGGAAGAACTGACGAACAATCCCCCCCACGCTTTCGAAGGTGTGAGACATGGTCGCGATGTGTACGTCACCCCAGCGCCAGTTTTCGTAATTCTTGCCCAGGCGGTTGCTCAATCGTTCGGTTGCATCGTTGAAGGCTTGGGTAATGATGGCCCGACACGCTTCCACGCCCTTGGGTTCAGGGTCAGCAACGGCATCACCGCACCAGCGCGTTGAACGGCCATCCAACATAGCCTTCAGCAACTCTGGCTTGGTCGCCCACGTGTTTCTGGACGCAGTATCGGTTGGACCAAGGTTCAATTGCGCCCACTCGTCGCGATACAGCCGATTATTGATTTCCCGTATCCACGTGAGGAATAGCGTCATTTCCCAGCTTTCCACGCTGGCATCAAAGCCATTCCAGAGATCCAGCTCCGTCAGAATTTCACCGTTAACTTGAGACTCATCGACCGCGTCGATCAAACGCGGCAGGATTTCTTCGGCAAAAGTGCTTCTGGTGTCCGTTTGCACCGACGCAACGGTTTCCAGCGTGTGCTTGTCCGTCTGGCCGAGTAATTCCCAGATGCGATTGCCACGGTAGGGATCGCTCCACTCGGCGGTGATGAAATGCGGATAGTCGGTCAGGTTGGTTTCCAGCACGTTCTCGTTCGCTGTTACCACGATACCAAAAGGTGGGTTGTGGATTTGTGGGAGTTCCTCAAAGGGCAAGTAGCCCTGCCAGTCATAGGCCGCGTCCCAGCCCAGACCCGGCACGAAACCACGGGTGAGGTTACCTTCACCGCGAACTGGAATACGGCCCGGAGCGACGTATCCGATATTTCCGTCGATATCAGCATAGACCATGTTCTGTTGGGGCGAGACGAAATCGACGGCTCCTGCAAGGAAGTCGTCTGCTGATTGCGCTCGTACCAAGGCACTGGCTGCATTCGCCGTTGTGTCCGTTTCATCCAAAGCGGTCCATCGCGCGGCGAGGACGTACTCGTCGCCCAAGTATCGTCGCACCGAACCCAGTACATCCGACATAACTGGCCCATGTCGGGTTTCCCGCACCTTTATTCGGTGGGTTTCTCCGCCTTTGACTTTGATCTCTTCAATCCGCGTTTTGAAGGTCTCCGTGCCCTCTGGGGTCAGGTACGAGCGCGGCTCGCCAGGTGCGATTTTTTCGAGGTAGTAGTCCATGACGTCCGGACCCGTATTGGTGAAGCCCCAGGCTACCTTGTCCGTTCGGCCCAGTACGACATAAGGCACGCCGGGGAAGGTTGCGCCCATGACGTTCAGCCCTTCGTCAGAGACCAGATGCGCATAGTACCAAACCTGTGGCGTTGTAAGTCCAAGGTGGGGGTCATTGGCGAGGATCGGATTTCCGCTTGCGGTATGTTCTCCGGAAAGGACCCAGTTGTTTGAGCCAATACCTTCGTACAACACGCCAGCAGGATGCAGGCGGTTCAGCTCTTCGCTCGGTAGTTCGGCGCGCACCTCCGCTTGCAGGTCTCCCAAACTCGGTTCCATGCCGTAAAACTCGGGAATGTCCGGGACATCCATGGGCTCAGCACCCGGGTAGGGGGGCCAGAACTCCATCATGGCCTCGTGCCCGACGATCTGTGAAATCGCGAAACGATCCAGTTCTCGATCACCCGACGCGCCGCCGAGGTCATAGGACATCATTTTCAGCCAACCCAGACTGTCTAACACCGTCCAGGGTTCAAGCTCTCCTTCCGGTGACCGCAGCAGAAACTCAGGCGGCAAAGCCCCGCTTCGCGTTGCCATGTAAGCGTTAACGCCCTGCGCATAGGCTTCCAGCTCGGCCACGGTCTGATCGTTCAGAGACTTCGCACCACTCTCCGCCGCTTTAGCGAAGCCCATAGTCCGCAGGAACTTATCGGTATCGAGCAATGCCGACCCAAAAACTTCGGATAATCGACCCGCAGCGGTCCGCCGGTTCACCTCCATTTGCCAAAGCCGATCCTGCGCGTGAACCACGCCCAGCGCAAAGAAAGCGTCAGCATCGGTTTTGGCGTAGATGTGGGGAATCCCGTGTTTGTCTCGCAAGACTTCGACGTCGTCACTCAACCCTTTGAGCGCCATTGTGCCATTGGTCTGCGGCAGACTGGTCCGCAACCACATAAAAGCGGCCCCGGCTGCAAGTAGGCCGACAAAAACGACCAAAAAGATAATACGGAAGATCCAACGAATGGTCTTCACCATGACAGTGATCCTCTTCTAGTCACATCAGGGTTTTGAGTGCGGCCTCGCGTGGGGCCAAATGTGATTTTTTAGGGCTTACCTAATCCAAATCAACGAAGCCGCCTTTTGACTTCGAGTAAGCAAAGAAGCGCCATTGGTCACCGGTACCGGTTCTTTCAAAACGAATGGGCCGGGCATTGGCGTAAACATTTTGGGTCAGGTATTCCTGCTTCTCCATCAAGTCGAGCAAAGCCCGCAAAACCCCACCGTGAGCGACCACGAGCGTATTTTCCGTTTGTACAAGTCCCTCGGTTGCGTCTTTCACGCGGCCATAAAAATCGTCGATGGTTTCGACACCCTTGGGTGGGCTGTACCAGAACTCCATGAATTCCTTTGCCCGCGTGGAAGGATCCTTGGTCAGGCTTTGCGGCACCGGCGTGCCTTCCAGCGTATCAAAATTGCGCTCCTTAAACCCATCATGGAACACCGGCTCATAGCCAAAATGCTGGGCTGTTGGTGCCAGCGTTTGACGCACGCGTGTCATGGGACTGGCAACAATCCCGGCTACAGGCTCATCAGCAAAAATCTGCGATGCCGCTTGCGCCTGTTCGAGGCCATTTTCATTGAGTGGGACATCACGCGAGCCTTGGAACACACCTTTGGCATTCGATGGCGTTTGTCCGTGACGAAGGAAATAAAACCGTTGAACCGGCAGATCGAGTGTCATTGTCATAGCCTCAGTCTAGCCCGACAGCTCCCAAGATAAAACGCCGATTTTGGTTGGATTTCGACAGGTTTGCTTGTCCCGCCATGACTAGCCGACTGCGCGGTCATACTCACTCGTCAATATTTGAAAATCGTGACGCAAATCGTTTTCACGATTCAGTATGGCTTTCCCGCCCAGATAGCCTTCGCGTACTTCTGAGTTTGTGACTTTCAACATCGTTTTAGGTTCAGTCCCACTGTACTCTGAAATCAACGCCAAGGCATATCCTACCTCGGCGGGCGAAAGCAGTTGGGGGGCTTCCAGATGGCGCAGTGCTTCGGTTGGGTCGGCGGTCAAGACACCGCCAAGCCCCAAAATAAGCGCCAGCATATGCGGTGCTTTCGCCGTTCCAATCCACCAAACCGGTGGCCGCTGTTCCGCCAGTGTAATGATCCTTGAGCCGATGTAGAGCCCGGCGTTGAGCGGAGAACTAATCTCGCTACGCCCCACCGAACCCTTTACCCCTAACCGGGACCAGATGGCTTCAGCACAGGCTTGAGAACCTGTCGCACTGAAATCCTTCACTGAAAATGCTGCGCGCTGCTGCTCAGAAATCCAATGACGGACTTGAAAAGGTGCAACACTGGTTAAGCACTTCAAACCCCAAAGCATCCCATCCTCGACACACTCTTTTTCGCGTGGAGATAGCTTCAGCGTTTTTCGACTGCCAACAATGGATGCAAGGAAATTCAAGCTTCAGGCTCCCTAGATGCCATAAACAAATTACTAAAATTTTGCGCGAATGTCAATTAGTTACAGTTTGATTTATTTTTTTCCGCGCACAAGTCTTGAGAATGCCGCAACTTCCTCTTGTCTTCTCTCAACGCTATCAGGCTGCGATCTCCCGCCAGCATCGATTTCCAATGGGCAAATATGGCGCTGTTCATGAGGCCGTTCAGCGTCGATCCTGGGCGCGGGATGCAGCGTTTTTCACCGCCGAACCGGTGACCGCCAGCCAAGCAGCACTGGCCCATGATCCAGCTTACGTTGACCGGTTAAGCAGCGGTGCATTGAGTGCGGCGGAGGTGCGGGCAATTGGACTGCCACAAAACCCGAGTGTTGCAGCCCGCGCTTTTGCGTCTGCGGGGGGAACCTTGACCGCCTGTCGTCTCGCCCTGAAAGCGGGATTGGCTGCATCCTTGGCCGGTGGATCGCATCACGCCAACCGCACAGGCGGGCGAGGGTTTTGCGTGATGAACGACGTTGGCATCGCACTTTCGGTGCTACTGAACTCAGGCAACGACCTCAATTCAGCGCTCGTGTTGGACCTAGATGTTCATCAGGGCGATGGCACCGCTGAGATTTTCAAAGAGGAGCCACGGGTCTTCACAGCCAGTTTGCACTGCGAAGACAACTATCCTTTTGACAAAGCGCATTCGGATCTGGACGTGGGACTGGCCAAGGAAACCAGTGACAGTGGTTATCTCCCGGCTTTGGATGCCATGCTTCACCGGCTTGATTCAGTGGCTGTCCGGTCCGACCTGATCGTTTTCAACGCGGGTGTTGATCCGCACCAAGATGATAGGCTTGGCCGGTTGGCGCTGAGTGATGACGGATTGGCCGCGCGGGATGACATGGTTTTTGAGTGGGTCAGAGCGCACAGAAAGCCTCTTTGCCTTGTGTTGGGGGGAGGCTACGATCGCGATATTGGCCGGATCGCTGAACGCCACGCCAAAGTTTTTGACCGCCTGTATCAGGCACACACGCGCCGCTAGTGAGAGAACCATGCCCCGTATTTATGAGCTGGACGGAGTACGCCCAGAAATTCACCCAGAAGCCTACATCGCACCTGGCGCCATCTTGATTGGCAATATCCGCGTGGCGAAAGGAGCCTCGATCTGGTTCAACGCCGTGCTGCGTGGCGATAACGAGTATATCGACATTCAGGAAAACTCCAGCATTCAGGACGGAGCCGTACTGCACACCGACATTGGTTTTCCGCTGATCGTGGAACAGGGCGTTACAGTTGGCCACAACGTCATTCTTCACGGTTGCCACCTTAAAAAGGGTTGTCTGATCGGGATGGGTGCGTCGGTGCTGAATGGTGCTGTGATTGGTGAGGAAAGCCTGGTTGGTGCCAATGCTCTTGTCGGGGAAGGCAAAACTTTTGAGCCGAGACAGCTCATCGTTGGCGCTCCTGCGCGGGCCATAAAAGAGCTGAACGAAAGCGCACTTGCCAGAATGGAGGGCGGAGCGCGCTTCTATGTGGAAAATGGCCGACGGTTTACACAAAACATGAAGCTTGTTGATCGAGACTAGAACCCAAACAGCATCAAGCGAAACAAAGACAAACGCAAAAATAGGAAACGTGAATATGACGAAGGTCGCTTTTCTGGGAATGGGTGTAATGGGCTATCCCATGGCCGGGCATCTGGCTGCTGCTGAACACGATGTAACGGTCTACAACCGGACCAGCGCAAAGGCCGATGACTGGGCGAACCAGCACAAGGGCAAAGCTCAACCTTCGCCCCGAGAAGCTGCGGCTGGTCAATCCATCGTGTTTGCCTGTGTAGGGAATGATGATGATCTGCGCTCCGTTTGTCTGGGAGACGATGGGGCATTCGCAGGTATGGCTGCGGGATCTCTCTTTGTTGACCACACGACCGTTTCGCCCTCGGTGACCCGAGAGTTGGCGACAAAGGCCGAGGAGCAGGGACTGCGATATGTTGATGCGCCGATTTCTGGCGGACAGGCTGGCGCTGAGAATGGTGTTCTTACGGTGATGTGTGGCGGCGCGCAGACTGACTTTGACGAAGCCGCACCTGTGATTGATGCCTACGCCAAAAAGTGCATGTTGATCGGAACCGTTGGAGCCGGGCAACAGACCAAAATGCTCAACCAAATCTGTATTGCCGGGCTGGTACAGGCGCTGTCAGAGGCAGTTTCCCTCGGTCAAAAGCTGGAACTGGATATGGATGCAGTGCTCGACGTGATTTCAGGTGGTGCAGCGCAGTCTTGGCAAATGGAAAACCGTGGGAAGACCATGGTTGCCGATGAATTCGAATTTGGTTTCGCTGTGGACTGGATGCGGAAGGATCTAGGCATCTGTCTTGCCGAGGCAAAAGAAAACGGAATGACACTGCCCGTGACGGCCCTGGTCGATCAGTTCTATGGTGACGTTCAGAAAATGGGCGGTGGTCGCTGGGATACCTCCAGTCTGATCCGTCGCCTCACGAAGTAGGGCAAGCGACCACGCGTGACGAACCCGCACATGGGATGACTATTCAAGTTATCCACAGACTGTGCTACATCTTATGCGATTTTGGATGTTTTAAAGGGTTCGTCCCGTGTGGCGCTTAACCATTCGTTATTTCTCAATGCTTTTGGCCGGGTGGACGCTGGCCGGGCTTTTTCTGTTGGGCCCGCAGTCTGCAGAAGCGCAGAACCAAGAACTCTTTCGATCAAACATCAATTCAGCTGCGGTAACCACCTTAGGCGACGTAGAACTTGAGGCTTATACCGGTCAGTGGCGCTACGGCGTGCCGGTCGGCAGAGTGGACCCCAAAGCCCTCGAAATCTTCCAGAACGTGCCGTTTACAGGTTGGCTCAAGGCCAACAATCATCGGGCCTTTGCGATAGGGACACCAACCTCCTGTCCTTATTCCTGGCGGTCAACGGCTTACCCGACCGCGGAAATGGCGGCAGAAGAAGCGCTTCGCTTCTGCACCGAAAAGGTGCTTCGGTTCAACCAGCATCAGACCGAGCAATGCGGCTGCAAGCTGGCGATGGTCAACAACCAGCTTTACGTTGACCCCAATGAGTTGGCCGTCCCGAGGATCGCGCCGGCACTATGGGATTTTGGT
>JBMZBW010000127.1:0-6790 GCA_049612785.1 Alphaproteobacteria bacterium
ATGCGAAAACACTCGCATAATCCGACGAATCGCACAAGTCGTTTTGCGCTATTTATGGATTTTTATGCTGATTAAAGCTTATTTTCATTATTACGGAGGCCCGCTGACGCTGGCCACCCCGGTTTTCAACCGCACCAAACACGCGTGCTCGGACGGTTCGAGGTGGCCGCTTTGTCAGGGTTCCTTTCCAAACGCAAAGCGCGTTCAGGCTGCAGCTCGAATTTGGTTGGCCTTTTCAACCATGACTTCCGCCTGACGGATTGATGCATAGTCGATCAGACGACCGTCGAGGGAAACGGCACCTTTGCCTTCCTGCTCGGCTTGATCCATCGCAGCGAGGATCCGTTGGGCCTTAGTAATTTCAGCATCTGAAGGGCTCATGATCGTATTGGCACGATCGATCTGGCTGGGGTGGATGGCCCACTTGCCTTCGCAACCCAGAACGGCTGCTCGCTTTGCGGCTGCGTCGTAACCGGCTGGATCGCTGAAATCCCCAAAAGGCCCGTCGATTGCCCGTAATCCATTGGCACGGGCCGCTACGATCATCCTTGCCAGCGCATAGTGCCACATATCGCCCCAGTGTGTGGCTCGGTCTCCCTTCGTATCCGGGTCTGTCAGCACGGCATATTCAGGATTAACGCCGCCAATAATTGTGGTTCTCGCACGGGTGCTCGCAGCATAGTCCGCGACCCCGAAATGCAGACTTTCGTTCCGCCGGGAAGCAGCGGCAATTTCGTGAACATTCTGCATCCCAAGGGCCGTCTCGATAATATGCTCAAAGCCGATCCGTTTCTTGAGACCAACCGCATCCTCAACCTGGGTCACCAGCATATCGACGGCGTAGACATCGGCGGCCGTGCCGACCTTTGGAATCATGATGAGGTCCAGCCGCGATCCCGCTTGTTCAAGGATATCAACAACATCACGGTACATGTAATGGGTATCCAGACCGTTTATCCGGACCGACAGTGTCTTGTTACCCCAGTCGAGATCGTTCAAAGCTTCGATGATGTTCCGTCGTGCCGCAGCCTTGTCGTCTGGCGCTACGGCATCTTCGAGATCAAGGAAAATAACGTCCGCCTGAGACCCCGCTGCCTTTTCAAACAGGTGAGGCTGACTTCCGGGAACGGCGAGTTCACTGCGGTTCAGACGGGCTATAGCGGGTTCAATTGTGTGAAAACTCATGGGTTCAGCTCCTGCATATTCGGTGTGGTGTGGCTTGGTTTGTTTTGGGGGGAAGAAGGCCGTCAGATCACCCGGTCGTGCGGTTGACCTCCGGCAAAAAAGGCGTCGAGATTATCGATGACCCTGAAGCCCATCGCCTCCCGCGTGGCGCGGGTCGCGCTTCCCAGATGGGGGAGCAACACAAGATTAGGCGTATGATACAGGCATGGATTGAGTGTGGGTTCCCCCTCAAAAACATCCAAACCCGCGCCCGCAATCACGCCATTGCTGACGGCACGGCACAGGGCTTCGTCGTCAACGACTTCGCCTCTGGCCGTATTGATCAGAAAGGCATCCTGGCGCATCAGCCGAAGCCTTTTCGCGTCGATAAGGTGCCGGTTGCCCTCACCACCGGGACAGTGGAGAGAGACGAAATCGCATTGGGGAAGCAGGTCATCCAGCGTCGGAACCTGCGTCGCGCCAAAGCGTCGCAAAAGGACTGGATCCACCGGACTGCGGTTCTGGACCAGAACTTTCATCCCGAAGCCGTAATGCGCGCGTCGGGCCATTTCCTGACCGATGCGGCCAAAGCCAACAATGCCCAGTGTTGCGCCGCTGACTTTAGTGCCAATCAGGTGCGTTGGTCGCCAGCCGGACCATTTCATGTCCCGGACTTCGCGCTCGCCCTCGCCCACCCGACGCGCGACAGAAAGAAGGAGTGTCATGGCGATATCGGCGGTGCATTCGGACAAAACGTCGGGCGTGTTGGTGACGACCAGACCCAAATCGCGCGCAGCAACCTCATCGATATGGCTGTAACCGACGCCATAGTTGCCGATGAACTGTGTCCGAAGGGGCCCAGCAGGGGATAGCGCCTCGCCCGACAAGTTGTCCGTCACGGTTGGCAGGATCGCATCATATTGCGTCAGAGCCTGAGCAAACTGGGGGGCGGTCAACGGCTTGTCTTGCTCGTTGAATTCAACCTCGTAGTTATGGCTGAGACGGTTTTGAACCGCCTCTGGCCATCGGCGGCTGACCAGGACTTTGGGTGTAGATCTCATCAGGCCGCTTTCTTCAGGACATGGGCGATGGTTTCACCGATCACGGCTGGATTTTGTGCGACGTGCACACCGGCGGCAGACAGGATTTCCACTTTCTCAGCTGCGCTCTCGCCAAAGGCTGAAATGATGGCCCCGGCATGCCCCATCGTTTTCCCCTTTGGCGCAGTCAGTCCGGCGACATAGGCAACAACCGGCTTTTTGACAGCCTCTTGGATATAGGCCGCCGCTTCTGCTTCTTGCGGACCACCGATTTCGCCAATCAGGGCGATGATGTCTGTCTGAGGATCATTTTCGAACAGGGCTAAGACATCGCGGAAAGACGATCCATTGATCGGATCACCCCCGATCCCGACGCTGGTTGAAATCCCGATGCCCCGCTCCTTGAGTTGCGCAGCGGCTTCGTATCCCAGCGTGCCTGACCGCCCGATGATACCGACGTTTCCGGGCAAATAGATATGACCGGGCATGATGCCAAGCATGGCTTGGCCGGGGCTGATGGTGCCAGCACAATTCGGCCCCGTCAGCATCATTCGCCGTTCACGAGGGTAACGCATCATGTAGCGCTTTACTCGGATCATATCCTGCGCAGGAATGCCGTCCGTGATACACACCGCGTATCGGATGCCGCCGTCGGCTGCTTCCATGATGGAGTCAGCCGCAAACGGCGGCGGGACGAAAACAAGCGATACGTCTGCGCCCGTGGCTTCCACTGCCTCTTTAACCGTGTTGAAGACAGGCACACCTTCGACCGTTTCGCCGCCTTTACCGGGCACGACACCGCCGACGACCTGCGAGCCGTATTCGATGATTTCTTTGGTATGGAACCGGGCCATGCGGCCTGTAATTCCTTGAATGATGATCCGAGAGTCCTGGTTGATGAGGATGCTCATGGCGGTTCTCCTTGCTGGTGGCAGGGACAAAGGTTCGGACCGCAGGACCCGCTAAGGGAACATGAAGTGGCGGGCATCGGTGGGGACCGGTCCGAACCTTTGTTAGGTGTTGAGGGTAAGGAAAATCGGGTTAGGCGGCTTGGGCCGGAACAACCCTTGGATCAGCGCTTCCAACGGCTGAAACCGCTTTGTCCGCCGCATCGACCAAGTTGGTTGCTGTTAGGACCGAAAGTCCAGATTCCTGGATGATGCGTTGGCCAGCTTCAACGTTTGTGCCTGCGAGCCTGACCACAACCGGAATATCAAGCTCCAGCTCTTTCAGCGCCTGCACGACCCCTTCAGCAACCCAGTCGCAGCGATTGATGCCTGCGAAGATGTTCACCAAAATCGCGCGGACTTTGGTGTCTGAGAGCACCAACCGAAAGGCCTTAGTCACACGCTCTGGCGAAGCGCCACCGCCGATATCAAGGAAATTGGCAGGGTCTCCACCGGCCAGCTTGATCGTGTCCATGGTCGCCATGGCCAGACCCGCACCATTGACGATGCAGCCGATGTCACCTTCCAGACCAACGTAAGACAATCCTCTGTCCGCCGCCCGGCTCTCGCGGGGGTCTTCCTGTGATTTGTCGCGCAGTTCGCTGATCTGTGGATGTCGGAACAGGGCATTGTCGTCAAAACTCATTTTGGCATCCAGCGCGACCACACGGCTGTCCTTGGTCACGGCCAAAGGATTGATCTCAACCATCGTGGCATCGTGCGCCTGAAAAGCAGCGAAGCAGCCCTGAAGCACGCGGGTCATTTGCGCCACCAAGCCCGCTTCCAGACCGAGGCCGAAGGCGATTTCGCGCGCCTGAAAGTCGGTCAGGCCAACCGCAGGATCGACAACAGACCGCACGATGCTTTCCGGTCGCTGGGCCGATATTTCTTCGATCTCCATGCCGCCCTGAGCTGATGCAACAATCATCACGCGCTGAGAGCTTCGATCAAGAACCAGTCCAAGGTAGATTTCGCGGTCGATATCAACGGTTGACTCGACGTAAACGCGGTAGATGCCTTTGCCCTGGTTTCCCGTTTGATGGGTGACCAGTTTACGGCCAAACATTTGATCGCAGCATTCGTGGATCTCATGGTCGCTGTGACAGACTTTGACCCCGCCTGCTTTGCCCCGGCCACCTGCGTGAACCTGAGCCTTCACAATCCACTTCTCACCGCCCAGTTCGCGCGCCCGGTAGGACGCTTGCTCAGGGCTATAAGCCAGCGCACCGCGTGGCACCTCGACCCCAAAGTTGGCGAGAATTTCCTTAGCTTGATACTCATGGATATCCATTGATCTGGTCCTTTACTGCTTCCAGATTTCTAAGTGATGCGGCTATTCAGCAAGGCTTGGAGCGCCTGCTCGTCGAACGATCCGCCCATGCGGATGATGGCATCACCAAAACGGTCGATGATCTGTCGGATGGCTGCGTCGTTCAGCAGGTTTAAGATGCCGATGCGCACCTGAATTGGCGTGCTCAAGGTCGGCCAAATCCCAAACCCTTCAGCACGACAAAGCTGCACAAGTTCATTCTCTCGTCCCGCCAGCGGACCGGGCAGGTTGAGAACGATCAGGCTTGTCATGTTGGACGTCACTTCACACCCCATCAGCTCGACAGCGTCTCGCACGATGCTTTCGTAGTGCCGATAGAGGTCGGCGCGGGATGAAATGGTTTCTTCGCAAGCCAAACGCAGCGCCTCGTGGAAGGCTGCAACGGCGTAAGCCGAGTGCGTGCGATGATAGCTGCCCTTTTCAACGTCCTCGCCATCGACAATTCCCCAATGGCGCGCTTCAAAGATTGGATTGTTGGCGTAGGTGTAGGCTCCGGCCGTCTTGAGCTGGTGAATATAGCGGTCTGCAAAGCTCACCGGGGCATAAGTCAGTGGCAGACAGCACAGCCCTTTCTGCGGACAGGACGCCCAACCCACGACACCTTTGTAATCGTCAATCTTGAAGTCATCCACGCCAAGCGAAGACACGGCGTCCACAAGACCCATGACGCCATGGGCTTCGCAGGCGTCGGAAAAACCCTGCAGATCGTTGACGCGACCAGACCCCGTTTCCCAGTGCGCCATGAACGCCCATTTCGGCTTATGCTCAGCCAAGGCCGCTGACACCATTTCGGCAGTCACTGATTGGCCATGAGGCACATCGATAACGGTAACGCTTTTCGCATCGGGGTTCAGAGGATCAAGGGCCAGCTCTTCGCGGGTTGCTGCACGGATGCGCAGGGTAAGACCGTCAATGCCGGAAAAGGTACCGTTGCAGAAAGCCACCACGCTGTCTCCGGGCAACACAGCCGAAAACATCGCATCCAAAGCGCTCCAGCCGGTGCCGGCAACGCCAAAGGTGTGGGTGTTCTTGGTGCCCCACAGCTCCCGCAACATGTGCTTTGACTCGATCATCCCGCGCAGCACATCCGGGTGCATGTGGTCAGCGAGACCTGAATTGAAAAAGGCGTTGAGGACGCGTGCATCCGTGTTGCCGGGACCGGGTCCTGCGGCGATGGTGTCAGGAATAACGAGTTGATCAAACATGGATTTTCGCCCGTTGAGTGGTTGAGAGAAGAGACGGCCACATGACGTGGTTTCAAGCCGTCAGAGGACGTGAGAGCGGTCCAGTTTCGTAACAAAGCGGGAATAGAGGCCGGGACAGGCAGTCATGGCGCGCTGTGGACAGGAAGCTTTCAGCCTCGCCAACGGCAACAACCAGTTTTCGGCGTCTGCAGGCGTGTTGAACAACCTGCGGTCTAAAGCGGAATGGAAATGAGCTTTCTGATCCATGACACTTCGCTTTCCTTTTTCATTACAGGAAACATTAGTGCACAGGGATTAGGGCGCGAAAAGCGAAACGAGGTTGATGTGTAATAGGCGTAATTTACACGCTAACAATTTGTAAATTTGTAAAATTTTTGAACTCACAAAGTTCGGGTGTGGTGACTTCAGCGACAACAGCTGAAGCCACCGCATTGTCAAATGGGGCGTTTTAGGTCGTTAGCCGTATTTTCGGTTCAGCACGCTCGCGCTGTACCTTGAACCGGGAAGACGCCATACTGCCCATCCGACAAGGCGCACGGTCAATCGGGCCAAGCAGAGCGCTCAGTTCTAGCCAGTTCAACACGGCACATCACAGCGGGGACCCATGACTTTCACGACTTATCGAGTAGCAGTAGTTGGCCTTGGGGCTGTTGGGCTTCGTATGATTGGGAATATGGAGACTCACAATCGGTTCAACCCCGTCGTTGGATTTGATACATCGCCCACGGCCCGTGCAGCGCTCACGGAACAGTCACCAGGGGTAAGCAGCGTAAGCGACTTTCAAACTCTTTTGGAAAGAGACGACATTGATGTCTTGTACGTGAGCACACCGCCCGCCTCTCACGCTCACTATGTCCGTCAGGGTATTGCGAAAGGGTGGAAGATTTTTTGCGAGAAACCTTTAGGCGTTGATGTCGCGGACAGCGAACGGCTGGCTGAGGAGATGAACGCGAGCGGTTTGGGACAGGCTGTTAACTTTGTCTATTCCGGTGCTCCCGCGGCCCTGCGCGCCAGACAGCTGATCAGCGAAGGAGTCATCGGCGATATCGTCGGGGCGGAGCTCGACGTGCGCTTAAGCCGCTGGCCCAGAGCGTTTCAAGCCAA
>JBMZBW010000128.1:0-6787 GCA_049612785.1 Alphaproteobacteria bacterium
CCAACATAACGAAAACAGCCTTTTTTGCTGTTGGTTTGTTGGCGACAACGTCGCTTACGGGCGTTGCCCACGGGCAAGCAGCTTACAGCAATTCCGGGACAAATTTTGTTCCGCTGCAGCAAGCCTCGCCGCTTGTGTCCTACACGCAAGATGGCGCGAGTTATCAGACCTACGGACAGACCACACAGGGATACACAAAGGGCGGTCCGGTCGTGCAATACACGCCGATTGAATACGTTCCAGAAGAACCAGCCGTCTACGAGGCTGCTGTTGTGCCTGTGGTGGAAATTGAAAACACCGCCGACTCTGCTGATATCATGATAGCGGATGACTTCATCGAGACCGATTTCATTGATCCGGAAATTGATACGCTGATTGATGACCTCGCCGATGAGGATTTGAACTTCGACGACCCCGTTGAACAAGCCGTATCAAACTTCATACGGATCAGCGGAGGCTACGGTTTCGCGACACAGGGTTCCTTCGGCTATGGCGCAGAAAGCGGCTCGACTGATTACTCCGTGCAGGACCAGTACACCTCAGACATTCAAATGCGGGGGCCTTCCGGTTCATTTCGCGTTGATGTTGCATCCTTCTTCGTCGATGGCGGCTTTGGCTATTACAACCAAGCAGCAACAGCAGAAGTTGATGACGATCTCGAAGGTTTAACAGGCGTCGTTGGTGATCCCGTCGGTCCGGAGTTTTCCTTTGTTGACGGAACACAGACCACCGCCGCGGGCTTTACCTCTGCGGTTTACGCAACGACCGACACTTATGTTGCGGGCGACATTCTGAAGACAACCTACGAGCGGACCTCTACCCTCACGGACTTTGGCGGCGCTGCGGGTTACTCCTTTAACTTTGGTGGCGGTTTGGGTCTGGGCATCGGTGTCGGTGGACGTCGGATTCAAGGCTCGCACGTAATTGCGGTGACGCAAGACGCGCAGGATACTGCGGGAACCAGCTACGGCGCGGACTTTACCTACGCGGACCACAACCTCGAAGTGGCCTATGCGGGGAACTACATCGGCCCTGTCGTCCGTATTAACTTTGACCAGAACCTCGGAAGCCGCCTGTCCGCTCACTTCGGCGGGTCGGCACAGGCTCTCTATGGTCAACGGACCCTGGATGCGAAACAAACAGACACCGCTGGCACCACCATTTCCGAAATGCAGCAAGTCGCAGTGAACGGCTTTGCCTTTGCGGGTGAATTGGACGCTGGCATTGGCTTCGCAGTTACAGACAACCTGTCCCTGTCCGTCGGCGGCTTCGGCTCCTTCCTGTCCGCTGCACCTGCCTTTGTCCCCTATGACACAGATCTAGCGACAGAAGGCACCGGTGACTTCGCCACCATGACGGATCGATCTCTGGTGACCTATGGCCTGAAAGGGTCGTTGTCGCTGAAATTCTGATCGCCACAAGTGCAGTGAAGGGGCTCCTAAGCCTTCACTCTCCGCGCGAAAAAATGAACAAAGGCCGCTGGAAACTCCCGCGGCCTTTTTCTTTGGCCTAAGCAAGCCGGTCTGTGACCAATAACGTTTCCTACATCCAACATTACGCGCCAATTTCATGCAGGAAGGAGTTTTTCGCTTCCTCCCTATCACGTTATGCGAGATTTAGCGTCTGATTAGGGCCTTAGGAGAAAAAGGATAATCAATTAAAAGTGGCTTATTTTTCCTATTATTCAGCTATATTGACCGTCAAAAGCATTATTTCACCTATCCGAATTACGATTTACGACTGTATTAAGCGTTATCTTTTCTTGGCATAGGTGTTGCAACTTTGGCTTCCAACCACCGGGGCGGTCTTTTTCCACCTCGGCCGCACATTTAAGAAACCTATTGGAAACCAAGCCATGAACCACGCGAAATTTATCGCGTCTGCCGGCGCAATCCTGCTGGCGACCTCTGCCCTAACGAGCGCTGCCTCCGCTCAAGTCGTTTTCAAGAGCCAAGCTTCTTCTCCCGCCAAGTCACAGGTTTCGTCCTCTTCCTATGGCGGAAGTTCTTACTACCAGGCTGGCAGCTACGCGCCGAACTATCCTGCTGCGAATGGCTACCCTGGTTACGTGGTTGCTTCTCAACCAATGGCACCTATTCCTGTGCCGCTGCCCGCGACTTACGCTGCGCCAGCGACAACTCAGTATCAGTACGCGCCTACGGCAACTTACTCCTCCACGGTTGCTCCCTCCTCCCTCTCCTACGAGGCGCATGCTGTTGCTCAACCAACCTATGCCGCCATGGCGGTTGTTGAGCCTTCGCCCACTGTGGCGACCATGACTTACGGTATGGAAGCTGCCACCTCCCAAGCGGCCCCGATACCGGCAGTTCCCCAGTACGTCGAGCACACGCACGAATACATGGAGCACGAGCACGCTTTCGTTGAACACTCCCACGGATACGAACAGCACCAACACAGCCACAATCGCCCAGAAGCACTCTTCATTTCCGACGAAATGGCCGAAGCGCCAGCGGACCTGCTCCCACAGGAAGTCGTGATTGAAGAAATCGTGGTGGCCAATGATCCGGTTGAAGAACCGTACATTGAGATCAATCCGAACATTCCGGATTTCGAACTCAGTGACGAAGTCATCATTGTCGACGACCAACCCTACTACGGCGGTCCAACCCGTGAAAACGCCGTTCGGCTGTCGGCGGGTTATGGTTACGCCACGGCGGGTAACTTCAACTACGGGATTGAAGGCAACTACACCTCTGAGTCCGCGAATGCTGCGGATTGGACAACAACGGGTGGCCAGTCGACCAACAATGGCACCCCGTGGATTGATGATGAGCTGCAACACAAAGGCATCTACGGTTCCCTGAAGGCCGATGCAGGCAACTTCTTCATCGATGCCGTGGGTGGGTCTTACCAAGTAGAAGACTATGCCATCACCCAGACGTACAACCTTGCCGAAGCTCAGGCGGATGGTGCGGTTCTGGTTGGACCGGCTGCTTTGACTGTCGATGGCGCTATCGCAGCGTTCTCGGGCCTCTTCACCTACTCCGGTGGTGATGGGATTGAGGTTGACGCCTATGACTCCATGGATGTCACAGCCAATATCAACTCCACGATCAACGATTTCGGCGGTGCAGCGGGTTACCTGATCAACCTTTCCGGTGTTCCGCTCAAGGTCGGTATCGGCGTGGCGGGTAAGTCCCTGAACCGGACAACCACGGTCGACGTAACCGGCACCTTGAATGAAGTCACCACGGGTGAGTTGGCTTCCGCCTCCTTCCTGGATCACACCTACACGGAAGTGGTTTCCGGCACCTACGCTGGCCCTGCCCTGCGTGTGAATTTTGACCCCAATGTCACGGGTGCAATCAGCGCGCACTTCGGTGGATCCATTCAGGCGCTTTACGGCACCTCCTCCATGACAGCCACGCAGGATTATGCTGGCACCACCTACACGGCTGAAGCGACCGATACGGGCACCATGATCTCTGGTGAAATCGATGCTGGTCTGTCGATTGCGCTGTCGCCCAACATGCGGCTGGGTGCGGGTGTGTTTGCCGGTATGACGTCCGGTGCGCCAATCGTGACGGCTGCGCTTGATGGTACGGCGCTGGATGCTGCTGATCGCGTCCCGACGCTGGGCCGGGGCAGCTGGCAGAATTACGGGCTGAAGGGCTCCATTACTGCGAGCTTCTAAACGCCGCTCCCTGCGAACAAACAAAAAGCCCCGTCGGAACACCACCGGCGGGGCTTTTTTTGACTGTGACAGAAGGCCAAAAGGCCAACCGCTAGGCCGACAGGCGCATGGCCCGGCCCATGTGATAATCGACATCGCCATGGAGCAGGTTGAAGGTCACAAGATACTTCGCATAAGCACCAATGCCGTAGTCCAGTGTCATCCCCATCCCGCCATGAAGCTGGATCGAATCTTCGGAAACATAAGTCGCCGCTTTGCCGATTTTGGCTTTGGCCATGGAAGCCGCTCGGAGCAGGCCGTCACCGCTGGTCTCATTCGCCTGATTAGCCGCCCAGATGGACATGGAGCGCGCGTCCTGCACCTCCATATTCATGTCCACCAACCGGAAAGCTAGTTCCTGAAACGCCGCCAAAGGGCGACCAAATTGCTTGCGGACACCGAGGTATTCTTTGGTCATGTCCAGCGCCGCTTGCATCGCACCGACAGCAACGGCGCACTCAGCGATGGTCATGCGAGCCACAGCCGCTTCGATCTCAGCCAAACCGACCCCGTCGATCTTTTCCGCATCAACGCCGTCGAACTGCAGGTCAGCGAAAGGGCGTCCGTCCTGCAGCGGGTAATTGAACACCGTGGTTCCTTCTGCAGACAGGGAAACGCGGTAGAGCCCCACTTCCCCGCCTTCGAGCGCACTGACCAGCGCGTGAGTCGCGCTCGCAGAGTTGGCTGCGAGGGTTTTGGTGCCCGTCAGCTTGCCGCCGTCGACCGTGGTCCCGGCGGGCGTCAGCGAGTAGCGCTGGCCTCGTTCGTAGAGACCCAGCGTATAGGCATTACCGTCCTCAAGAATGTCTTCACGACCACCGGCCAAAGCCGAAACGGCGGTCATCACATCGATGACTGGTTCCAGAATCAGCCCTGGCCCTAGAGCCTCGCCAACGACCATCGCATCAAAGGCATCACCGCCCAAACCGCCCTGCTCTTCAGCAATCTGCACCAGATTCAGGCCCAGTTCGGCCAACTCTCCGGCAACGCCTTCATCATGACCGGCGCTCTGTGCCATGTAGCCTTTGCGCTGATCGAGGCTGTAGCGGTCGGCAATGAACTTACCGACCGTTTCCTGCAGCATACGCTGCTCTTCGCTGAGCGAAAAATCCATGTTCCCCTCCGTTTATTTTCTTCTTTTTGGCCTGCGCGCCGTCGCGCAGGCGGGGTTGTTCAGGCCGTGAGCATTGCTTTTGCGATGATGGTACGCTGGATCTCGTTGGATCCACCAAAGATCGAAAGCTTACGGTTATTCAGATAAGACGGCGCAGCGCCGGCGGCGTAGTCGGGTCCCAGCGGTGGTTCGTTCCGGCCATGGAGTACCAGATCCTGCTGCTCAACCGCCGCAGCCGGGCCAACAGCTTCCATGATCAACCGCGTCAGCTTTTGATTCAGGTCGGAACCGCGGATTTTCAGCATGCCGGCAAAGGTCAGGTCAGACTGGTTCTTGGCATCCGCCAGAACGCGCAGGTTGGTGACCTCCAGCGCTGTCAGATCCATTTCGATTTCCGCGACCTTCTGCTTGAAGAAAACATCATCGGACAAGCGTCCACCGGTCTCGGTTTTCTCTTGTGCGGCAACGTCCTTCAAACGCTTGAGCTGGTTTTTGGCGAAGCCGATCTGGGCAATACCAAAGCGCTCGTGCGCAAGAAGGAACTTGGCGTAGTCCCACCCCTTGTTTTCCTCACCCACAAGGTTTTCCGCCGGAATGCGCACGTCGTCGAAGAAGACTTCGTTCACCTCGTGGTAACCATCGAGCAGGATAATCGGCTTCACGGTAACGCCCGGCGTTTTCATATCCAGCAGCATGAAGGAAATCCCTTCCTGCGGCTTACATTCACTGTCGGTGCGGGTCAGAATGAACATCATGTCGGCGTGCTGGGCGTAGGTGGTCCAGGTCTTCTGTCCGTTCAGGACATACTCGTCACCATCGCGCACGGCGGTTGTTTTCAAGGACGCAAGGTCTGAGCCGGAGCCCGGCTCGGAAAAGCCCTGACACCACCAGTCATCCAAGCGCGCGATGCGCGGCAGATACTTTTCCTGCTGCTCACGCGAGCCAAAGGCTTGCAGCACAGGACCCACCATCGACACGCCAAAGGCGAGGCGGCGGGGGCAGTCGTAAGCGGCGGTTACGTCGTCAAAAATCTGGTGCTGGATGGAGGACCAATCGCGCCCGCCCCACTCGGCCTTCCAGTTTGGAACGCCGTAGCCGTGGTCATTCAGGACTTTATGATAGTCAACGATGTCTTGTTTGCTCAGGCGGTGACCCAGCGCGATCTTTTGCCGGGTCTCTTTCGAGACGTGATTTTCGCAGAAATCCTCGATCTCTTTCTTGAATGCGAGATCTTCATCAGAGAACCTCAAGTCCATCGTCTTACTCCACTTTTTTCGGGTCACGTACCCTGAGTCTTGTCCGCAAAACTCACAACAGGCGTGATGCCGCACTCTGTTTGCAAACGCCCTTGAAGCCCCTGAAAGGCTTCTGCCTGATCGTTATAGGCCGTGACCTTCTCGTTGTAGGCCGTGACCCGCTCGACCAGTTGGTCGTTCATGGTTCGCACCGCAGCTTCTGCGCGGCGTATTTCGATCAACTGATAGGCAGCGGAGCGTAGCTCCTCCACTGCATCGTCAATTTGTGCCTTCAACACCTCTTCGGCCTGATCACTGTCGATGAAAGACATCACCATCTGATCAAACTCCCCCACTTCACGGGCGAAGGTGGGAATGGCGTTTTCCATTGTGCGCTTGGCCAGTTCCAGGGCCGATATCGTATCACTCACCTCACGCTGCAGCGTCAGCACGTCGGCGTCGCTCGGTATGAGACTCTGTGCGGCGAGCAACTGACTTAAACCTGTGTCACGCTGAGCCACCAACTGATCACAAGTCTGCGCCTGAGCATGGGCTGTGACCGTACACAGCCCGAGGATCGATAACGCCAGAACGGACAAACGCATGAAAACCCCCAACAGTTCAAAAGTAGATTTGCTTCAGTCTAGTACACTTTTCTCGACCTTGCCCAACCACTTTGAACCTGAAAGGTCTCAGGCGACTTCAAACAAGCCCGCTGCGCCCATGCCGCCGCCCACACACATG
>JBMZBW010000129.1:0-6647 GCA_049612785.1 Alphaproteobacteria bacterium
CTTCCTGCCGGTTCCAACCCATACCCTTCTGGCGCAGTCGCTGGCCATCATCCTGTTCGCCATGTCCTACAACATGTTGTTGGGACAAGGGGGGATGCTGTCCTTTGGACATGCGGTCTATTACGGCTTCGGTGGTTATGCCGTGGTTTACATGGCGTATTTCTTCGAAGAACCATTCGGACTTTCTGGCTTTAACATGGCGCCTTTCCTGCCGCTGTTTGGCGGTTTGATGGGCGTGATCCTGGCCATCATCGTCGGTTCGTTCTCGACCCGTCGGGCCGGTACCGTGTTCGCCATGATCTCCTTGGGTCTGGGGCAGCTCGCCTACTCCGCCGCTGCGGTGTTCAAGAACTTCCTGGGCGGCGAGGACGGCAAGTCCTTCGCTCGTGATGAAAATCCGTTTGTGATCCCGTTTATCGGCGAAACCGACATCTGGTTCTACAAGAACGAGACCATCTATCTGATCATCGCCTTCTGGTTCCTGCTGGCTGTGATCCTGATCTTCCTGTTCTCCCGCACGCCGGCTGGACGCATGTCCAACGCCGTGCGCGACAATGAAGAACGGGTGGAGTTCGTGGGTTACTCCATGCGCTCCGTGCGTTACCTCGTGTTCATCAGCGCAGGTTTCTTCGCTGGCGTTGCCGGCGGCATGTCTGCACTGGCCTTCGAAAGCACCACGCAGTCCGACCTCTCCGGCTTCTATTCCGGTGTCGCACTGATGGCCGTTTTCGTTGGCGGAGCCGGGTTCTTCATCGGGCCGATTTTGGGCGCGCTGATCTACCAGTTCTTTGCGCAAGTCGTACCGTCCACGCTCTATGAGCTGTATCTGGGCATCATCTTTCTGGTGATGGTGATGTTCGCGCCGCAGGGCGTGGCGGGGATTATCCTCATGCACATCGCCTTTGTGAAACGATGGGGACGATTGGCCTCGGCCTATGGCATGGCACTGGTTGCCACGGCTGTCGCCGTCTTTGGCTTTGTCGTCCTGGCCGAAATGCTGCACCACGTGCAGATCGCCGGTGCGAGCAATCCAAAGGCGCATCCGCTGGAGCTGTTCTCGATTGATACCAGCAAAGCCATCAACTGGATCTGGTCCGGTGCGATCATGCTGATTGGTTTGATCGGTATGTATCTGGTTCGCAAGCGGGTCAGCACGGCCTGGGATGAATCCCGTGAAACAGGAGGTGCATGATGACTGACGCACAACTTCAGCAAACCTCGTCCGCCGCTCAGTCCTCCGGCAGCGCCGCCGCGATTGAACTGCGGGGTGTCGAGAAGTCCTTTGGCCGGATCAAAGTCATCCACGGCGTTGATCTGGAAATCCGGCCCGGTGAGCGTCACGCGATCATTGGTCCCAACGGTGCGGGCAAGTCCACGCTGTTCCACCTGATCACCGGCAAATACAGCAAGTCGGCGGGCAGCGTCTTCGTCAACGGCGAAGACGTCACCCTGAAGCGTCCCTATGAGATTTCCCGCATGGGTCTGTCTCGGTCGTTCCAGATCACGAACATCTTCGCCAACATGTCCGTGTTCGAAAACGTGCGCTGTGGCCTGCTTTGGGCTCGGGGGTACGGCTATTCGTTCTGGAAGCTTCTGGGGCTGGAAAAGTCGCTGAACGACGAAGCAGCACAGATCGTCTACGACATCGGCTTGTCGTCCAAGATGCACACGCCGGCGGGGGTCCTGTCCTACGCTGAGCAGCGTGCACTGGAAATCGGCATCACCATTGCCGGTGACAACGACGTCATCATGCTCGATGAGCCAACAGCCGGCATGTCAGCCTCGGAAACGGAGCAGATCGTCGGCCTGATCGAACGGGTGACCGAGGGCAAGACACTGGTCATGGTCGAACACGACATGTCCGTGGTCTTTAACCTCGCGGACCGAATTTCCGTGCTGGTTTATGGCGAAATCATCGCCTGCGACACGCCGGAGAAAGTTCGCGAAAGCCGCGCGGTACAGGAAGCCTACCTTGGCGCAGCCCTGGAAGAGGAGCACTAGACATGGCGCTTTTGAACGTTACCGACCTCAACGCCTATTACGGCAAGTCTCACATCCTGCAGGGTGTGAACATTTCCATCGACGAAGGCGAAATCGTCTCGTTGCTGGGGCGTAATGGCGTGGGTCGCTCGACCACCTGTAAGTCGATCATGGGCGAAGTGCCGCCCAAGGGCTCCATCACCTTCCGGGGTAAGGAGTTGGCGGGCAAGGCACCGCACGAGATTGCACAGATTGGGCTGGGCTACGTGCCGGAGAACCGTGACGTGTTTCCGGGTCTCACCGTGAAGCAAAACCTCAACCTCGGCGTCAAGCCGGGTCAGGGTGCATCGCGCTGGTCAGAGGAAGACTTCTTCGAGCTCTTCCCCAACCTGCGAGAACGTCAGGACGTTGATGCGGCGGCTCTGTCCGGTGGTGAGCAGCAGATGCTCACCATGGCACGGACGCTCATGGGTGACCCTGACGTGGTCATGATTGATGAGCCGACCGAGGGCCTTTCCCCCCAGATGTGTCAGCGTGTTGCCGACCTGCTGGAGGAAATTGCCCGCCGGAAAATTGCGATCCTGCTGGTTGAGCAAAAGTTGACCATCGCCATGAAGATCTCCACCCGCGTTTACGTCATGGGTCACGGTCAGATCGTCTACGAAGGCACGCCGAGCGAACTGATGGAAAACGACGAAGTCCGTCAGGAGTGGTTGGAAGTCTGATCCTGCCCCTCAAAGCAGCAAAAGAGATCCCTCGCCCTCTCGGGTCGGGGGATTTTTTTTGCCTTGAGGCCAGACGGATGCGCGCGCCCCCTACCCGCCAGCTGGGTTCTCACTTATAGTTCAGGCATGTCTGGTTCGTCTCCAAATCGCTCGCTGCTTCGCCCCCAGTCCTACCGGGACATGGTGCGCTCATTTGAATGGGACATTCCGACTTATTTCAATATTGGCGAAGCTGTTTCCGGCTTTTGGGCCGCTCACGATCCCGACCGCCTCGCCATCATTGAGGAGCGAGAAGACGGCTCAATCCGCGAATGGTCGTTTCTGGCGCTGGATCGCCTCGCGAACCGCTTTGCAAACGCTTTGGTCGCCAGTGGCGCGCGGGTTGGTGACCGCATCGGCATTCACCTCCCCCAGCGCGTTGAAACGGCCGCCGCCCACCTCGGCGCATTCAAAGCGGGCTTAATCACGGTCCCTTTGTTCGAGCTGTTTGCCCACGATGCGCTGACCTTCCGGCTCAAGGCCTCTGATGCGCGCGTGCTCATTACCAACGAAAGCGGCGCTGCAGCGATCAACAGGGACGAGTTGCCCACGCTGACCACCGTCGTCTCCATCGATGGCCCGTCAGATAAGGCCGTCAGTTGGAATGATTTTGTCTATCCGGGCAAAGATCATTTCGAGGCTGTCGCCACCCTCGCCGATGACCGCGCACTCATTATCTTCACCAGCGGTACAGAAGGCCCGCCAAAGGGCGTGGTCCACGGGCATCGCGTGCTGCTGGGACATTTGCCCGGTGTGGAGTTGCCGCAGAATTTCTTACCTCAGCCCGGTGATCGGTTCTGGACCCCGGCTGACTGGTCGTGGATCGGCGGATTGCTCGATGTGCTGTTGCCCGGTCTCTATCATGGGGTTCCAGTCGTCGCGCGCCGCTTTGCAAAGTTCGACCCGGAACTGGCGATTGATCTGTTGGCGAGGCACCGGGTTCGGAACACGTTCTTGCCGCCGACAGCGCTCAAGCTCATGGCCAAGGCAATCGAGCGGCCTGTTTCAGGTGTCGACCTGCGCTCGATTGGCAGCGGTGGGGAACGGCTCGGCGCGCCTCTGCAAGAATGGTCAAAGACCGTTTTGGGCCGCCCGATTAACGAGTTCTACGGCCAGACCGAAGTCAATCTGGTGATTTCGAACTGTCACGAAATCATGGACATCAAACCCGGCTTCATGGGCCGCGCCGTACCCGGTCATTACGTGGCCATTGTCGATGATGAGGGCGTGGTTTTACCCGCTGGCGAAGTCGGCAATATCGCTGTGCGACGCCCTGACCCCGTCCTGTTCCTCGAATATTTCCGTCAGCCCGATAAGACGGCAGAAAAGTTCATTGGTGATTGGTGCATTTTGGGGGATCGCGGGCACCGTGATCGCGAGGGCTATTTCTGGTTCGAAGGGCGTAATGACGACGTGATTTCGTCTTCAGGCTATCGCATCGGCCCGTCTGAAATCGAAGAATGCCTGCAGACTCATCCTGCGGTTCAGCTCTCTGGCGTGATTGGGCGCGAGGATAAGGACCGCGGAGAAATCATCGTGGCTTACGTGGTACTGGCCAAGCCAAAAGCGGCGTCAGACAAGCTCAAAACCGAGCTACAGGAGCACGTGCGCTCCAATTTGGCCGCTCACGAATACCCGCGCGAAGTCATCTTCATCGATAATCTGCCGATGACCGTAACGGGTAAGATCCAGCGCTCCGTCCTGCGTCAGATTGATAGCCGTCGGAGCGCGTGACTGAACCCTCTGGGTCAATTTAGACGGTCGAGGCCGTCGAGGATCTGTTCCCGAAGATCCACCAGCGCCGGGCGGCTGTTGAAGAAGCTGAACTTCGTGTCTGTTACGGCAGTGATTTCAAAGGCCTCAAGCTCTGGCATAATCCACGCAGCGAAAGTCTCCGCAAAATCTTCCGTTGGCGAAGACGCTGCGTAGCTGTTCACAAAATCATCGCGATTGTCCCGGAAAAGCTCCCCTCTGGCTGCATCCTCAAACACGTTGTTTCCGTAGCTGTCCCAAAACAGCATAAAGAACTCGAAAAGATGGCTTCCAGGCAGGTAGCAGGCGTCACCGTCATAAATCCCGCTTTGCACCAGACAGTTTCTCTCCGCCTTGACCGTAATGGCCTCATAAACCTCGTCAGAAACGCTTAAATCGTCGTAGGCCAACTGTTGCGCAGGATCGTAGGAAACCTGCGTGTCATTCAGTGACAGGATATGGGCGTATTCGTGGACGATGGTGGAGAGCAGTTCTTCATAAACTTCAGCGTTGTTGAGATTCACCGCGTCGAGGTTCAGCCCATACTCCCACGTCTGCCCCGTGTTATCCAATGAAGCAACAAAAGCCAGTGTGTCTGTCCGACGGTCTTGCGCCAGAATCACGCGCTTGATCCGACCCTCATCGACGTTCGGGATCAGCGCTTTGGAAATCTCCCACAGCTCCTGATGCAGCTCCCTGTCTCTGACACGGGCCGGGGCGCGCACGACGGAACAACCGATCAACCCTTCACCCAGTTCCCCGTTCTCGGGCAAATAGACGATGGTTGCCACTTCACGCTCATCGATCCCACACTCTGCCCCGGTCGAGGCGAAAGTCACCAGCCCGTCGGAAGTTGAGATCGAATTGCGCTGCAGCGAAAACGGCGACGAGGCCGCTGATGGAATTTGTGTGATAACCGGCAAGTCGGAGCTGCCGCACCCAATCACGGCGAGCAGTGGGGCCAAAATTATTATGCGTTTCAGTATGTTAGGCACCCAGACAACCTTAGCGTTTCCAAAAAAATACTCTGTATGCGGATACCTTACGAGCGCAATTAGGCAAGAAAAAAGCGGCGTTTCCAGTCGGAAATGCCGCTTAAGTTCAAAGTAGAGGGATTCGTGCGACTTTACTGGTGAGTCGTCGCACGAGGGTGCGCATCACGGTAGGTCTGCAGCAGACGCTCCGTATCTACGTCAGTGTAACGCTGTGTCGTAGACAGCGCGGAATGCCCAAGAAGCTCCTGGATGGCGCGAAGGTCAGCCCCGTTACCCAGCAGATGGGTCGCATAGGAGTGACGGAGCGCATGAGGCGTCGTGCCTTCTGGCAGATTCAAACGCACGCGGAGTTCCTGCAAACGCTTCTGGATCATGCGAGGCGAAAGACGCCCGCCGCGCGCGCCACGGAACAGCTGCATGGTTGGATCTTCCGCAAAAGGACAGGCATCGCGGTACTGCTTGATCGCGTCCGCAACGGTGTTCAGGAACGGCACCTGACGCGCCTTGTTGCCCTTACCCATGATGGTGAGCGCACCGGTTTCCTGTGCGCGTGCAATATCATCCGTATTCAGCTCCAGCGCCTCGGAAATCCGCAGGCCACAACCGTAGAGCAACATCAGGATCGCGCGGTCACGCAGGTCGATCCACCGGTCGCCCGGACGACGGGTTTTGTCATCAGCCAAGCTGTCAAAAGCTTTGAACAGGTCGGTCACTTCAGAAATCGTCAGCGCCTTTGGAACAACCGTTGGCTGCTTTGGGTTGCGGATCGACAGAACCGCATCGTTTTCCATGTATCCCTGACGGGCTGTCCAACGGAAGTAGGACCGCACAACCGAAAGGGCGCGCGCGATAGAAGCCGGAGACTTGCCGTCTTCGTTTTCGTGGCTCAACCAAGCCCGCATGTCACGTGCGGACAGGCTTTCGAAGTGATCTCGCGTCAGTGCAGCACCAACGTGCTCACTCAAGAATTCAATAAACGCCCGCATGTCGCGCTGGTACGCGTCCATGGTGTGGCGAGAAGCGCGTCGCTCTGTTTCGAGCCACGACACCCATTCCATAATCTTGGAATTGGTTTCGTTATCGACGCGGGAAAGTGTATCGGCCAAACGCCGCTGCTCTGGGGTGCTCATAGTCTGTCAAATTCCCGGCTTAGTGC
>JBMZBW010000130.1:0-6521 GCA_049612785.1 Alphaproteobacteria bacterium
TCATTGAGTTGTTCGTAATGCCGCCCATTTACCTTTATCACGATACCATACCAGTGGACGCGGACATTGCGCTGTCTTCTTCGCCGTTCACGGCTTTGGCAGAGGTTAATGCGGCTGAGTTTGCCAACGATTTCTTGACGCTCACCAGCTACGTTGAAACTGCCAGTGGCGACAATTGGCTGGGCTTTGATTTCGACGGTGCAACGTTTACAGAGCGAGACCCGCTCGCCTCGGCCATACAGGTCAAAACCGTGGATCAGGATATCTCAGGGGACGTTGAAGCGACCTACCACCTGACGGGCAGCACCATCACCAAAACCGGTGACGAGGGCTTTACGCAGACTGATACAATCTTTTCCGTTGGACCCGGTGACATCTGGCATCTGGCTGATTTGACCGGGGATGGCGACGCGGAACTTATTTTGAAAAAGGCCGGCGTAGGTGCGGCAGATGTATATGAAAACCTCGGTACATCCTTCGACACAACGCCAATGGCAGAAACCATGCTCACTGGCGTCAATCTTGATGATCTCGCCGGTGGCCGAGCGCTGGATATTTCCATCCGCGATCATTTCAGCGACGGCAATCAGACCGTCATGCTGCTGGGCGAAACGGACGCTTTCCTTTACGAGCTGACCTAAGCCACTGGCGCTGTTTGAGCCCCCATGACAGCACACACGCGAGCCGCATAGACGTTGGCCTTTGCGATACCGATATCGAGACTGTCACCGCCCGCCAGTGCCGCTGCCAAAGCGCCGACGAAGGCATCACCCGCACCCGTCGTATCGACCACTTCCGTTGGGACGGCAGCAACAGAGACCGGCTCCACTCCTTTCTCATACAGCTTCGCCCCCTGAGCGCCGAGGGTCAGAACGACGGCCTCTACGCCTCTGCTCAAGATATCCTGAGCCTTCTGGTCATCAGATGCGGTGGAAGGGAGTTTTGCAGCGAGGGACAGCTCGTGCTCGTTCACAATCAGCACGTCAATATTCGCCATTTCTGAAGCGGTAAGCGCGTGGGCAGGAGCGGCGTTGTGCATCACGCGAACACCAGCCTGTTTTGCGATGGAATGAGCCAAGGCCGTTTGGACCCAATCGACTTCGTTCTGCGTGACCAAGCACGTCGCCGTATTCAGTTCTGTCAGCTGGTCCGCCTGCGCTGAAGCATTGGCTCCGGAAACAACGACAATTTGGTTCTCCCCTGCCTCGTCCACCGCAATCATGGCGAGCCCAGATGCGCCTGCGCAGGTTTTGACCCCGGAAAGGTCAACTCCCGCTGCTTTGAGCTGACTGAAGGCGACCGCTTCCAATCCGTCAGAGCCGATGGCCCCAAGCATGGCCGTTTGAGCGCCATTCCGAGCCGCAGCGAGGGCTTGATTAGCGCCTTTTCCGCCCGGCAGAGCTTCGTAGTTGCCCGTCTTGATCGTCTCGCCGGGTCCGGGCAGTCGACTGACGGGCGCAACGTAATCAACGTTAATGGAACCAAAAACTAGAATTCTGGACATGGTGAATTTCCACTTATCTGGCGGTTCTTACTGGCTCATCACAGACATGTAGTGATCCAGCACAGCTGAACCATCCGCGCCCATACAAACCTCGACCCGAGCCCTGTTATCCCAGCCTTCTTGAGCGGTGAACCGGCTGACCGGTTTGGCAATGGTTTTGCCAGCGGCAAACCCTTCCGTCACCACACGGACCGAAGATGCCTGCGCCGTGAAGTATGTCGGCCTGACGCAATAGATGAGAGCACTGGGGTCGTGGAAATGGCAAAAATCCAGCCCCACCACATCTCGATGAAACGCAAAATACTGCTCAGACGCCTGTTCCAAAAACTGCCCAAGCGCCCCACCGTTCTTCGCCAGAAGTGAGACATGGTCGCGGGTCAGTTTTACCTGATGGGTCGCATCCAAACCCAGCATCACCACATCCCAGTCTGCCGCAAAGACCAGTTCAGCCGCGTCAGGATCATCAAAGATGTTCGCTTCTGCCGCTGGGGTAACGTTTCCGTTGGCGTTGGCTGCGCCGCCCATGAGCACCACACGCTTTACAAGCTTGGGAAGATTGGGTTCGGCCTGCAGCGCAAGGGCGATGTTGGTGAGGGGGCCGATTGGGACCAGCGTTACTTCCTGCGGGTGTCGGCTCGCGGCCTGAATGATGAACTCCACGGCATCACCATCAACGGGCCTTTGACCCACGCGCAGTGGCGCGCAACCGCCCATGCCATCTTCACCGTGGACCATGGCCGGATAGGGCCGGCATTCGATGGCAAGGGGGCCCTCTGCACCCTTGGCGACGGGGCATTCAGCACCGGCCATCTCGACTAGGGCGAGCGCGTTGTGCGTGGTCTGATCGATGCTCGCATTTCCGTAGACGGACGTTAGGCCCAAGACCTCGATTTCTGGGGAGCGCAAAGCATAAAAAATGGCAAAGGCATCATCAATGCCCGGATCCGTGTCGATGATGATCTTTTCGGTCAAGAACCGCGTCCTCTCTTTACTTTCCACAAACGACCGTGGCACAGCACAATCACTGTTAAAACCCAAAGGAACAAGTTTCGATGGCTGATCGACCGCGCGTTTTACTCACAACTCCCTGGCCGGATCGAGCCGTCACAGCAATGCGTGAGCATTTTGATTTGGACATCCACGAGGGGCCACTCCCGATGCCTGAGGATAAATGGCTGTCCGCCCTTAAAGAGTACGATGCCATAGCGCCAACGGTCATTGACCGGATTCCGGCGGCTGCCTATCGGGTGGCTGAAAACCGCACCAAGATCTTTGGAAACTTCGGTGTTGGTTATAACCATATCGATATGGAAGCAGCGCGCGCAGGCGGGCTGTTGGTCAGCAACACGCCCGGTGTGTTGACCGATGCCACAGCAGATCAGGCCGTCGGGTTACTGCTGGCCGTTGCGCGCGGAATTTCGCTCGGCGACCGGAATATCCGCGCTGGAGATTGGAAAGGGTGGAACCCGACAGATCGTCTGGGAACCCATGTTACGGGGGCCACGCTGGGTGTCATTGGATTTGGCCGGATCGGGCAAGCAATGGCGAAGCGCTGTCATTTTGGCTTTGATATGCCCGTCGTCTTCTTCAACCGGTCAAAAATCGATCCTGACATTGCTGCGGCCTGTGGAGCGCGGCAGTTGGATTCCATCGAGGCCGTTCTGGCGGAGGCCGATTTTGTCTCGCTGCACTGCCCCGGTGGTGGCGCAAACCGTCATCTGATGAACGCAGAACGCTTTCGCGCCATGAAGCCCACGGCTTTCCTCATCAATACGGCGCGGGGTGACGTGGTGGACGAAGCTGCACTGGTCACCGCGTTAAAAACCGGTGAATTGGCCGGTGCCGGACTCGACGTTTTCGAAAACGAACCAAAGGTGCATCCAGAATTACCCAGCCTGGATAATTGCGTTTTGAACCCGCATCTGGGATCTGCGACCGAATCCACTCGAACCGACATGGGTCTGATGGTGATGAGTAACCTGCTCGCATTTTTCGATGAAAAGCCGTTACCCAACGGTGTAACGTCGTAAACGCGCTTAAATCGTGCTGGTCTCGCAGGTTGAATAGGCTGCACAGCACCGCATTTTGCGCCCAGCGGGGCTGATTAATCGGCTTTTTTTTGGGGGCATTCACGTTCTGATGCGTTAATGCCACCTCCACAAGAGGGAGGTGGCATCCCGTACGGGATTCGAACCCGTGTCGCCGCCGTGAAAGGGCGGTGTCCTAGGCCTCTAGACGAACGGGACGCAGCGATTTAACGACTGCAGCACTGACGTGCCGCCCTAGGACTGGCGTGTATCTAACCCGGTCTTTAAAACGGTGCAAGAGACTTCTCATGCACTTGTGTCGCGGGTGGTAGACGGGTTTAACTTAGCTCCACCTCACAACTGGTCTGTTCAACAGACCAATTTGGTTTAGCCTAGTGTGAGACCGTAATCGTCCGTTCGGAGGGATATTAGAATGAGCACCAAGATTTCACTTTCTGGATTGAGTGTTGATCAAGAACTTGCGGCTTTTATCAATCAAGAAGCCCTGCCCGGTACCGGCGTAAGTGAGGCTCAGTTTTGGGACGGATTGGCGAGCATTGTCGCTGATTTAACCGACCAGAACTTAGAACTTCTGCAAAAGCGGGAAGACATTCAGGCCAAGATGGACGACTTCCACAGCGCCAACCCCGGCCCCATCGCGGACATGGCCACCTACAAGGATTTTCTGACCTCAATCGGCTATCTGGTCGAAGTAGGACCCGACTTTTCCATTCAAACAGCGAATGTTGATCCGGAAATCGCTTCGATTGCCGGTGCGCAACTCGTCGTGCCCGTCATGAACGCGCGCTACGCTCTGAATGCCGCTAACGCACGGTGGGGCTCTCTCTATGATGCGCTTTACGGTACTGATGCGATTTCAGAAGACGGCGGCGCTGAGCGCGGTGGAGCCTACAATGAGGTGCGCGGGAACCGCGTGATCGCTCGGGGCCGCGCAGTGCTTGATGAGGCCGCGCCTCTGGCTGGCGGCGCATCCTACGCCGATGCAACGGGCTTTAGCGTTGTCGGTGGAGCGCTGTCCGTTTCGTTGGAAAGCGGCACCAGTGTCGCGCTGGCCGACCCCGCACAGTTTGTTGGCTCCATGGGTGAAGCCGGCTCTCCGGACGCTATCCTGCTGAAGAACAACAATCTTCACCTCGAGATCCAGATTGACGGAGCCCATCCAATCGGGAAGACCGACAAGGCACAGGTGAAAGACATCCTCGTCGAAAGCGCAATCTCGACGATTATGGACTGTGAGGACTCCGTCGCCGCCGTTGATGCGGAAGATAAGATTGTCGCCTATAGCAATTGGCTGGGGCTGATGCGCGGCGACCTGTCAGACAGTTTTGAGAAAGGCGGGCGCATGATCACGCGCGCCCTGAATGATGACCGCGAGTACATCGCGGCTGATGGTTCGAGACTGACGCTCAAAGGTCGCTCCTTGATGCTCGTGCGGAACGTGGGCCACTTGATGTCCAACCCCGCGATCCATGATGCGCAGGGCCGTGAGATACAGGAAGGCATCATGGACGCCATGGTGACGACCCTGTGCGCCATGCATGACCTCAAGCGGGACAGCGGGAACTCCCTGCATGGTTCGATTTACATCGTAAAGCCAAAGATGCACGGCCCTGAGGAAGTGGCCTTTGCTGACGCTCTGTTTGGCCGTGTCGAGGATGCGCTGGGTCTGCCCCGCTACACCATGAAAATGGGAATCATGGATGAAGAGCGCCGTACGACGGTGAACCTCAAAGAGTGCATTCGTGCAGCACAGCACCGTGTCGCCTTCATCAACACCGGTTTCCTGGATCGCACCGGGGATGAAATGCATACGGCGATGGAGGCCGGTCCGATGATCCGCAAGGCGGAGATGAAGGGCTCAGGCTGGCTGGCCGCTTACGAGGACTGGAACGTGGATACGGGCCTGGCCTGTGGTCTGCGCGGTAAGGCACAGATCGGCAAAGGCATGTGGGCCATGCCCGACCTGATGGCCGCGATGATGGAACAGAAGATCGGTCACCCCCGCGCTGGCGCCAACACCGCTTGGGTACCTTCCCCAACCGCTGCGACACTTCATGCCCTGCATTATCATCAGGTTTCAGTCGCAGATCGGCAGGAAGAACTTGCTGCCGGAGGGCCACGCGCACAGGTCGATGACATCTTGCGGATTCCTGTGGCGGAAGGCCAGAACTGGTCTCCGGAGGACATCCAGAACGAGCTGGACAACAACGCGCAGGGCATCCTCGGCTACGTGGTCCGCTGGGTGGATCAGGGGGTTGGCTGTTCCAAAGTGCCAGACATCAACAACGTGGGTCTGATGGAAGACCGCGCGACCTGCCGCATCTCGTCCCAGCACATGGCCAACTGGCTGCACCATGGGATCGCCAGCGAAGGCGAAGTCATGGCATCGCTGCAAAAGATGGCGGCGGTCGTGGATCAGCAGAACGCGCACGATCCCCTTTACAAGCCGATGGCGCCAGACTTCGACGGATCCATCGCTTTTCAGGCCGCCTGTGATCTGGTGATCAAAGGGCGTGAGCAGCCTTCAGGCTACACGGAACCTGTCCTTCACGCCCGCCGGCTTGAACTCAAAGCGGCAAGCTAAAGCTAAAACCGAGTCCGGGTCCCCCTTATCCAAGGGGGACGCACGCCCACAGCGTGCAGGGGGATAAAGCGGAGGCGATAGCCGACCGGCGACAGGGTCGCCGAGCCACTTGCGCGTGGCACGGTCGATAGCCGCGCAGCGGCTGAGACCGTGACGCGCCACCTATTCGACTTCCAGCGCCAGCCCCTTGAGGTAAGCCCCCTCCGCAAACCCAAAGTCAGTGACGTGGTCCGAGGCTGCTGAAAGTCTGCGCAAAATCCTTCCGCGCCGATGGTTATCCGATAGCGCCAGCGTCACAGATTTCTGGAAGGCTTCCGGCGTGACAGCGCCAGAGCAAGAAAAACTCAGCAACAACCCACCAGGTGCGACCAGCGGAATCCCAGCG
>JBMZBW010000131.1:0-6508 GCA_049612785.1 Alphaproteobacteria bacterium
GTTTTGTCTGGTTGTTGGCAAGTGCCTTATGACCTCGAAAATTGTTTTTCTTTTTCGACACAAACCGCATCATGTCCGCTTCGATCGGAGTGACTTCGTTCGTCATCTCTGATCCGAACCCACGATAGGCTTTTTCCATCCGCAAGCTGTTCAGCGCGTACATACCCGCCGGGACGATTCCGAATTCTGCGCCCTCTGCCATGAGCGCATCGTAAAGAGCGGCCATTTGGTCGATGGGAACATATATCTCCCACCCCAGTTCTCCTGCATAAGACACGCGCAGTGCCCTAACATCAGCTCCGTTCACAGTAATTGATTTTGCTGTCAGCCAACGAAACGCTTCATTTGACAGGTCAGCATCCGTGAGCTTTGCCAGGACATCCCTTGATCTCGGTCCAGCGATCGCCAGACAGCCAAAGTCGTCGGTCACATCTTTGAATTCGACATCAAAATGGGGCGTTTGCAATTTTTGTAGCTGATCAAAGTCGCGCGCCCGCATCCCGCCAGCCGACAGGATGAAGAAGGTGTCTTCATCCAGTTTCGTGACCGTCATCTCTGCTTCGATCACGCCATTGTCGTTCAAGAGGTGACATAAAGCCAAACCTCCCGTCTTGCTTGGGACGTTGTTGGCCAGAACACTGTTGAGAAATTCATGCACGTGGTAGCCTGAAGCTTCGATTTTTGTGAAGCTGGTAAGATCAAATACACCGACACCACCGCGAACCGCGCGGCACTCTTTGGCTACTCCATCGAAGGAAGAGTTGCGTGTAAAGCTGAGTTTCTCGCCAATGCCTTCAATATCAAACCATTTGGGACGCTCCCAGCCCATACTTTCACCAAAAAGCGCACCTCGTTGCTTTTGACGCTCATAGATCGGGGTGGTCTTTAATCCACGACCGGTGTGATATTCATAGCCCGGAGGATGCAGGTCGAACATCAGCATGGAGGCTTCTTTGGTACGATCCATGATCCAGTCTGGGGTGTGCACGATATCGCTGTAGCGGCGTGGATCATAAGACAACATGCTGATCTCTGCTTCGCCATGAACCATCCATTGCGCCAAGTATTTGCCAAATCCCGGGCCCTGCGCGACGCCAATTGCAGAACCAGCGGCCATCCAGAGTTTTGGTTTGTCGCCCACTGGACCTACCAGCGGGTTCAAATCCGGAGCATGGGCAATGAACCCCGAAATCACCCGACGCACGCCCACTGTTTCAAAGAGAGGCATCCGCTCCATCATCTTTTCAAGCCAGGGCGCGATCCGATCAAGGTCCGGGTCGAGCAAGTCAGTATCGAATGACCACGGCACGCCGTCGTCATAGGCACTGCGAATTTCCGCGTTCTCGTAAGGGCCACCCAGAAGCCCATCCCGTTCCTGGCGCATATAGGAACAAGAGCCCGGATCGCGAACGACAGGAAGCTCTTTGGTTAGAGTCTGCAATTCAGGCACCGGATCAGTTATGAGGTACTGGTGCACAATGTTGACCAGCGGCGGCTTATAGCCGGCCATGCCGCCAGTTTTGTCGGAAAAGAATCCCGTTGCCAAAACGACGTGTTCACAGCGGATCGTCCCCTTGTCAGATGTCACAACCCAGTCGTTGTTTTCGCGTTGGATTTCGGTCACTAATGTATTGCGATAGATAGTGGCGCCAGCTTTCCGCGCACCAAGCGCCATGGCGGCCGTTACACTCGAAGGGTCGGTGTGTCCATCATGGGGGGTGTATGTACCACCAACAACATCATGAAGTTCCAGATAGGGATGGATGTTGCGAATTTCGTCAAGGCCGACAACGTGGGTTTCATAGCCTGCAAGCTTTGCAATGCCTGAAACGTGCTTGTGCCAGTCCAACTCTTCCTGATGTCGAGCAAGACGGATGCCGCCCGCCGTATGCCATCCGGTCGCCTGACCCGTTTCTTTTTCCAGCGTCTTGTAAAGGCGAATTCCATAGTCCTGGATTTTCGCCATATTCAGATCACCGGTGAAATGCGGGCACTGACCAGCCGCATGCCAGGTCGTGCCTGACGACAGTTCGCCTTTCTCTATCAGGACGCAGTCGGTCCATCCCTCTTTGGCAAGGTGATACAAGATACTGGCACCGAATACACCGCCTCCAATAATTACTACACGCGCCTGAGATTTCATGGATTGTTCAGACATTTGGCTCTCCCTTGTCGTAGGTCAGAAGGATAATTGAAAAGACGATGAGTGCGAGCGAACCGATGAATATCATTGTGCTCACGGCATTAAATTCCGGTGACGGACCACGACGCATTGCAGAATAGATGTACATGGGCAGGGTGTTTTCGCGCCCAGTCAGAAAGAAGGTGATCGGCACATCGTCAAAAGAAACTGTGAACGACAACAAGCCCGAACCGATCAACGCTGAGCGGAGGTTGGGCAGGGTCACGCGCATAAACGTCTGCCATGGGGATGCACCAAGGTCGGCAGCAGCCTCTTCAATACTGCGATCCATCCGCTGGAGCCTAGCAAAGACCTGTGTGACGACGATGGCGAGGAGCATAGCCGTGTGCCCAAGGATCACGGTTGTCAGACTCAAACGCAAACCTACAGCACTACTCATGTTCAGGATTGAAATGCCGATAATAATGCCAGGTAGCGAAATCGGCAGCAGGATGATCCGCCGAAACATCGTCTTGCCCGGAAAACGAATACGATCCAGCGCAAAGGCCGCCATGGTTCCGATGACCAGTGAAATCGCAGTCGCGACACTTGCTACGTAAAGCGAGTTTCGCAATGCACGCATCATGGCTTCATTTACAAAAACAGCTTTATACCAGTCCCAAGTGAAGCCTGACAACGGCAGCGTCATCAGACGGCTGTCGTTGAAGCTGAACAGGATCAGAACAGCCACTGGCGCATAGAGAAAAAACAGTGCAAGGACGACAAAGCCACCGAATGAAAGATCTGAAAGCCTCCTCATGACGTCGCTCCTTTTGCGCGAGTTTCAAAGCGGTCCGAGATGGAGATCAGGGTCAGGACGAACAGAAACATAATTACCGAAAGGGCTGCCCCAAGCGGCCAGTTCAGCGACGCTCCAAATTGGCTTTGGATCGTGCTAGCCACCATCGTGCTGCTTGGGCCGCCCACCATAAAGGCCGCAACGAAATCCCCCGACGTAAGACAGATGGTAAACGTCAGCCCTGCAACGACACCCGGCATGGACAACGGCAGTGTCACGTGCCGAAAGGTTTGGAAGGGCGTCATCCCGAGATCGGCAGAGGCCTCTAGCAGGCGCAGTGGTATCTTTTCCAGCGCGGCGAAGATTGGCATCGCCATGAACGGGATGAAGATATAGGTCAGCGTGATGACCATTGAGAACTGGTTATAAAGGAAAAGCGGGCTCGGTTCCGAAATCAATCCCGTGTACATTAAGAAGGAATTAAGGATACCTTCCTGGCCGAGAATCGTTTTCCAAACATATGCACGCAAAAGGTATGACACCCATAATGGAAGAATGATTAGGAAATAGAGTGTTGTACGCAGCTTGTGGGACTTGACTTTAATCGCCAGGAAATAGGCCAGCGGATAGGCTACTAACAGCGAACACGTGGCAGTTATCAATGCGATTTTCAGCGTGCGGGCGATCACCTGGAAATACTGTGTGTCCGTGACAATCTCGTTATAGCTGTCAAAGACGAACGCCGGCTTGAATTTAGGAAACTCTACCACGAAAAAACTGTGGGCGAGCAAGACGCCAACGGGCACAACCAGCGTTATCAGGACCCATGTCACTGGAATGCCAAGAACCGCGACACTGTGAAGCTGATTAGGAGCAGATGCCATCAGAAACCTCCGCCTGTTTGGAAGGCGCGAATTGATCCGTTTGCGGTTCCAAGACTGACGACTTCGCCAACTGCCGGAAGGTTAGCATCGTCCAATCCAAAGTCGATGCTTAAGGTTTCGCCGGATTGTATTTCGAATAAGACGCGGCGAGAATCCCCCAAAAACTGATGATCCAGTACTTTGGCAGGCAAACCCTCACCAGAGGTGATACATAGTGTTGTTGGTTCAATCATGATTTGCGCGGCGTCTCCGACTGCCAGTCCGGGCTCAATCCAGTCAAGTTCAATTTCAAGATCACTTAGCTTTGCACGGCCGGTTCCGGCTGCTGAGTCAAGTGCTGTGATATCAGTCGTCAGAAAGCTTCGATTGCCAATGAAGTCCGCGCAGAACAGGTTTTCTGGCGCCGCATAGAGGCTTTCCGGACTACCTGCTTGGACAATTTGACCCTGGTTCATCAGAACAACGCGATCGGACATCACCATGGCCTCGTGCTGCGAGTGGGTGACAAAAACGAAGGCGATCCCGATCCTCTGATGTAGGCGCTTCAATTCAATCTGCATCTCTTCGCGCAGTTTGGCGTCCAACGCCGACAATGGCTCATCAAGAAGAAGAACTTTGGGCTGCAAAGCCAATGCGCGGGCCAATGCAACGCGCTGCTTTTGTCCACCGGACAGCATGTTAGGGCGGTCCTGTGCACGATTACCAAGACCAACTGTTTCAAGCGCCGCAACGGCTTTTCCCTCAATCTCTGACTTAGGCAGCCCAGAATATTTCATTCCAAATCCGACGTTTTCGCCGACCGTCATGTGCGGAAATAGCGCGTAGTCCTGGAAAACAGTGTGGACGAAGTCGCGTTTGTATGGCGGCACACGCGCGACGTCTCGTCCTTCAAAAAGAATTTCGCCGCTGGTTGGCTCGGTAAATCCACCGATCATACGGAGCGTGGTGGTTTTACCGCAACCGGATGGTCCTAGAAAACTGATAAACTCACCCTGCGCCACTGATAAGTTGATGCTGTCCAAAGCGACGAGGTCGCCGTAGGTCTTTCGAACATTCTGCAGCACAAGAAAGTCTGACATTGGACAAGCCCCTATCTAAGTCCACCACACCAGTTTATTGTGGAAGCCTTTAAAAAATAAGTAAGTTGAGCGCCTTGGCCGGCATCGCAGTCGGCCAAGGCAAGCTGCTTAGTTGGCAGCCTTCACCGCGTTCCACGTATTCACGTAGTCGCGATGGCGGTCACCAAGATTTTCCTGATAAACAATCGACTCGCGGAATTCATCGCTGTCGAAATTCATCGCGACGCGCTGCTCATCTGTGAGGCACTCGCGAACTGCAACAGGGTTGGTCGGCGCGTATCCGTTCACTGCAACCTGACCACATTGCCCTTCTTCAGCAAGGGTCATGTTGAGAAATTCGTAGGCACAATCAAGGTTCTCTGTGCCTTTCACGACTTGCCAAACATCCATCCAACCATCGATACCTTCATCTGGGATAAACTCTCTGGCTTCTATGCCCTCTTCAGCGAGAAGCGCGATCTGGTATCCACCCCAAGTGTTGGAGGCCCAAACCTCACCCGACGCATAGAGGTTCACCAGTTCACCCGCCGAAGCCCAATACTTGCGCACATTTGGCTTGATCTCGATCAGCTTCTCACGCACTTCCAGGAGTTCTTCATCCGTCAGGTCAAAGACTTCCTCTGCGCGATGCCCCATCAGGCGCGCACCCATATAAACCGTGGTCTTATCGTCCCAAAACGAAAGGCGTCCTTCCATCTCAGGAACGAGCAATTCAGCTATAGTCGTCGGGGGGGTTTCAAACTTGTCAACACGGTACATCATCGGGTTTGCTCCCCAAACCCATGGAACACCATAAGTTTCGCCTTTATGGATGATGCCCTCGTTCGTTTGATATATCTCGAACACTTCTGCAAAACGTGGAATTCGAGACAGATCTAGCGGTTCAACAAGATCATTCAAAATCAAAGGCATTGTTGTGTCGACCGTCGGTGTGATCAAATCGTAGACGCCGCCGCCCGCCAACAGCTTTGGCGCGTAGTCATCATTTGAGCCCACAAAGGTTGCCGTGACCTTGCACCCGGTCGCTGCCTCGAACGGCTCAATGAAAGAAGGATCAGCATAGCCTTCCCATGTGAGAATGTTCAGTGTCCCTTCGGCGTAAACCGCTTGCGCGGCAATGCTCATGCATGTGCTCAACCCAAGCAGTTTGGTCAGTTTGTTTTTCTTGGTCATCGTTATCTCCTTGTTTGTTGATCGTTTTGGTTTCTGTAAAATTCACCTGAAGCGCTCAGGCTGCGTTCTCGATACGGACGCCTGCATCTGTCATCGCTTGGATCTGCTTCTCCAGAGACCCGTCCAGATCAATCTCCTTGGTCAGATGCCGCAGCAAAATAGTTTCAAAGCCGTGATCGACACCATCCATCGAGGACCAGGCCACGCAAAAATCAGTGGCGATGCCGCACGTGAAAATCCGCTTGATGCCCCGGCTGCGCAGGAAGCCATCAAGGCCCGTCTTGGTCGTGCGGTCGTTTTCAACGAAAGCGGAATAGGAATCGATGTCAGGGTTGCACCCCTTGCGGATGATCAGATGGGCCGCTGTCTGATCAAGATCGGGATGAAAATCTGCGCCCCAGGTGCCTTGCACACAATGGTCGGGCCAGAGCGGCTGTCGTCCATAGGGCAG
>JBMZBW010000132.1:0-6452 GCA_049612785.1 Alphaproteobacteria bacterium
AGGTATCACCCGGCTCACGGATCTCATTGCCCGTAGAAAAGAGCGCGACCCGCAGATTTCGCCGAACGTCTACATCCTTGAGCCCAACACTGGCCAGGAGCCCCAGATCAGCGGCGGTCAATCGTCGCCCAGCGGTAACCAAGGTTGAACCCGTTTCAATGTCTTCCCCGGCTTGACGGGCGTTAGAGCCTAGTCGCAGGCCAGCGGGCAAGGTTACCGTCTCTGCGCCCAAAGAAACGTCTTCATCCATGAAAACCGTATCTCCGCCGGGTGGCAAAGCGGCTCCGGTGAGGATCCGCCGGGCTGTCCCTGGGGGTAAAGGGAGGGGTTGGTCACCTGCTGCGGCGTAGCCATCGACGGGCAAGACCGTTTCCTTGCCCTCGTTCAGGTCCGAAAACCGCACCACATATCCGTCTACAGCAGAGTTATCATGCGGCGGAACGGATCGAGGGGCGATCACCGGCTTATGGGCCACCCGACCAAGACCGTGTTGCAAGGCCAGTCTTTCATGACTGGATATTGGTTCAAAGAGGTCGCGGGCCGCGTCCAGCGCCTCTTCCAGAGGAATCAGGCGACCGCCAAAGGCAAAACAATCATCGGTCAGTTGAGCCATTTCAGCTTCCCTCTTTATCGTTCGCTGCCAGAACTGCGGCGACGAGGGCTTTGACATGGTCCGGACCGGATGAGCGGCCAAACCCAATGCGCAAGGTCTGCTGTGCGACCAAAGGCTCCACGCCCATCGCCGTCAAAACATGGCTTGGAGCAATCTCATGGCTGGAGCAGGCTGACCCACTGGAAACAGCAATCCGAGCGTCTGCCATGGCCGAAAACAGGGCGTCGCGTGAGATGTTTGGAAAGCTAAGGGACAGGTTGCCGGGAAGTCGATCCTTCATGCAGCCGTTGATAACGAACTCAACGGGCGTTTCGGCAAGCTGAGCCAGAAGCATTTCGCGCAGAGAACTCTGATGGCCCGCATCCTCACTCATGCGCGCTTGGGCCAACTCAATCGCGGCACCCAACCCAACGATGAGCGGGAGGGGGAGCGTGCCGGCGCGGAAACCACGCTCCTGACCACCCCCATGCATCAGCGGTTCCAGCCGCACCCGTGGACGCCGCCGGACAAACAAGGCTCCGACCCCCATGGGGCCATAGATCTTGTGTCCGGAGAGCGAAAGCAGGTCCAAATCCAACTCACGCACATCAATCGGCACTTTGCCCGCTGCCTGTGCTGCATCGGAGTGGATCCATGCGCCAAACTGATGGGCGAGGGTAGCGACCTGCTTCATGGGCTGCAGAGTGCCGACCTCGTTGTTGGCCAGCATCAGCGAAACCAAAGCCACACGGTCGCTCATTACCGATTCCAGCGCTTCAATGTCGGCTTTGCCGTCAGGCTTCATCGGTACGACATGAACGAGAAACCCATCGTCACGCAGGGACTGGGCAGCCCCCAGCACACAGGAATGTTCAGCCGCAAAGACGATGACTTCATCGCGGTTCTCAAACTTTTTGCGGAACCGCGCAGCGCCAAGCACAGCCATGTTGTTGGCTTCGGTCGCGCCAGAGGTAAAGACGATTTCACGCGCCTCAGCACCCAGAACCTGAGCGACCTGCGCGCGCGCCTGTTCCACTCTGTCGGCAGCTGCCAGACCCCGCCCATGCTCCACCGAAGCCGGGTTACCAAACCCGTCACGCCAGAGGGGTGCCATAGCCTCTTCAGCCTCCTTTGCGAGGGGCGTCGTGGCGTGGTGATCTAGGTAGAGTTGCATGCTGGTCCGATTATCTCTTTTTGCAGCCTCATAAACGGCAAATTGTTGTGTTCGTCATAGATTGAGAGTTACTGGTGCGTCCAGATTTCAAGCCCGAGGTATAATGATATGCCACGTTTACTGATTATAGGCACTGCAGCAAGTGCGCTTCTTCTCAGTACATCAGCTTTGGCCCAGTTCGATGCACAGCCTGTGCTCACTGCATCCGATGAACTGATACGGTCATCAGAATTCGATGCATCGCGTCAGGTGGTTATGGACGCGTTAAAGAACAACCCCAGCCAAGCCGAGCGGGAAGTTCTGATGGAGCAACTCGACAAGATCAACGCGGCGAGGCCCTATTACTTGTCCATCGATGCCAGCTCGACCTACACGACCGGTACGCGGCAGGACATATGGCTGGACCGGTTAAACTGGGTCGGCGTTCCTCACTATACGGATCAGACGTTAACGGTGAAAAAGGCGCAAGCATCGCTGATAAACTCTGTTTCCGTTGATGCTGGTTATCGCTTTGACCTCTCGCCGGACGTTAACCTTTCAGTGGGACTGGATGGGCAAATCTACTTCTATGAAGAGACCGACTTCATGGAAGCCTGGGTGGGCGAGGGCTACGCTGAGTTAGACTTGAGTATTGGTCCTTTGCTTTCCAACACGCGTCTCAGCTTTGCTCAGTCCTCCAAAAGCCGCGAGAAAGTAGACCTTAACCCCAACGTCCCACGGGTGCCGGGGCTTTACAGCTATAACGCTGAGCAAGACCTGGCTCTGAAGTTGGCCAAAGATCAGGTGATTGGTGTCGAAATCACCTATCGTCAGGGTGATGAGACAAGCAATGTCCAGTTTCCCGGCACAGCTTTTGAGCATCTGACGGTTGAAACCTACTACGATGCGTCATGGGCGGATACTTTGGACACAAAGCTCTATGGCTTTGGGCAGGCTGGAATGACGGATCCTGAGTATGTCGGCTTCCTGGCTTTCGGCGCAGGGGTTGAGATGGAGCTGGATCTCCCGGTCGGCTTCAGTTTGGGTGGCGACTTGCAATATCGCGTTCAGACAGGGATGGAGCCTTATCCTGACCGATCCACCAACCTGGATGTCGATACGGTCAAGGGGAGTTTCGAGATCAAGAACGGTCACTTCCGTCTTGGGGGGCTTTCACCCTACGTGAATGCATCTTTCTCGGAATCCATCGCAACCTACGACGAATACGACAGAAGTGATCTGGCCTTTGGTGCAGGGATTAGGTTAGGCTTCTGAAACGGCGCAGCCTTCGCGCTGGGCGGCTTTCAGAGGAACCACGATCTTGCTCATTCATTTTTTTGAAAAGGTACGCGCTTACGGTGTTCCTGCGACAATCCGTGAGCTGCTGGATCTGATTGCCGCGCTGGATGCAGGCGTGGTCTATGCCAACGTAGACGAGTTTTATTCATTGTCTCGAGCGACCCTCGTAAAGAACGAAGCGCACTTTGATCGCTTTGATCGGGCGTTTCGTGACTTTTGGGAAGGGGTAGCCAGCCTTGAAGAAATCTTCGGTGAAATACCTGAAGAGTGGCTCCGCAAGATTACGGAAAAGACACTCACTGATGAGGAGAAGGCGCAGATTGAGGCGCTTGGTGGTTTCGATAAAGTAATGGAAGCGCTCAAGGAGCGTTTGGAGAATCAAGAAAAACGCCACGAAGGTGGGTCCAAGAACATTGGCACCGGTGGGACCAGCCCCTTTGGTGCCTATGGATATAACCCGGAAGGCATCCGGATCGGCCAGAAAGAAGGCCGTCATGGTAAGGCTATCAAGGTCTGGGACAAGCGCGAGTTCAAAGATCTCGATTCTGACCGTGAGGTTGGAACCCGCAACATCAAAGTTGCCCTGCGTCGGCTGCGCCGTTTTGCTCGCGAAGGGGCCGCGGAGGAGCTGGACATTGACGATACGATCTCAAGCACCGCGCAGAATGCCGGTTTTCTCGACATTAAACTCCGTCCCGAGCGGCGAAACGCCGTAAAGCTGCTGATGTTCTTCGATATTGGCGGGTCCATGGATCCCTATATCCGGCAGGTCGAGGAACTGTTCAGCGCGGCGTCGAGCGAATTTAAGAACCTCGAATACTACTATTTCCACAACTGCCTCTATGAGACCGTTTGGAAAGACAATCGCCGCCGTCAGCAGTCTCGTTTGTCCACCTATCAGCTCCTCAACACTTATCCCTCAGACTACAAGGTCATTTTCGTCGGCGACGCGACCATGTCGCCTTACGAGGTGGCCTATGCTGGCGGAAGTGTAGAGCATTGGAATGAAGAGCCCGGCGCGCTGTGGATGCACAGGATCTTGCAGACCTATTCCAATGCAGTCTGGATTAATCCGCAAGCCGAGGATACTTGGCGGTGGCACCAGTCTATTGAAATGATCCACGAGATCATGGAAGGGCGCATGTTCCCCTTGACGCTGAGCGGCTTAACGGACGCGATGCGAACGTTGACCTAACCTCTTTACGTCGATGCGCGCTTTCTTGTTACCAGCGTGATTCCAAAGATGATGATGGCCAATCCAACAAAGTGGTACCAGCGGATTTGCTCCTGAAGCACGAGCCAAGCCATGCCGCCCGCGAAAACTGGCATCAAATTGATGAACACTCCCGCTTGATTTGACCCAATAAGCTGCACCCCCCGGTTCCAGCAATAGGCCGCGAGTAGCCCCGGTGCGATTGTGATGAACAGCACCGCCAACACCACGCGAGGCGTTATGTCTGCCAGACCGTGCTGAACGACGTTCACGCTAAAAAATGGGGTCATGAAAATTGCGCTGGCCGTGACCAAAATCCATAGGAAACCGAGGTCAGACAAACCTTCCGGGCGGATCCGGAGCAGGACGGTAAAAACGCTGTAAGCCACAATCGCGCAGAGCATCCAGAGCACGCTTTCTGTGAAGTCGAAACCCAGAAGACTGGCGGGTGAGTCTGCGCTGACAACCAAGAGTGCGCCGAGGAAACAAACCGTTGAGCCGACAGCCTGACGTCCAGTCAGACGATCCCTGAACAAAAGAAAACCCGCTGCAATCACGACTGCAGGCATTGTTGCTTGCAGGACTGCAATGGTTGGGACTTCTCCGGTGTAGAGTGAGAAGTACACAAGGCTCACAAAGATTGCGTGTCCCAGGATTCCGATGGCTGAGAGTTGCCACCAGCTTTGTGCGATCAGCTTGAAGTCACGCTTTATGACCTCACGGCGACCCGTGAACCATGTTATCACCATGAATGTCGACAGGATGACCGACGCACAAAAAAAGCGGAAGAAGGCGAGCTGGAAGGGCCGGACATCGAGTTGATCACCTGCGATCCTTCCCGCGATGAAATGGCCAGACCACATCAGTACAGTCAAAACACACAGCAAAGGGCCGTTCGACCATACTAGACGTCCAATGTTGCTCATGTTTATGAAGCCTCCTAACCTAGTGAAGTAGGCTGACACAGCTTTCGTTCAACGAAAAGGAAACAGGACATCATGGCCGACACTCTCGATCTGTCACTTGACGTCTTTGCCGATCCAATTTGTCCGTGGTGCTTCATTGGAAAGCGAAACCTCGAACGCGCATTGGAAAGCTACGAAGGCCCACAGGTACAGGCTAACGTGCAGTGGCGAACGTTTATGCTGAACCCCGGCATGCCGCCGGAAGGGATGGACCGACGCACTTACCTCGAAGCTAAGTTTGGCGGCTCTGACAACGCTGACGCGGTTTATGGCCGTATTCGGCAGGCGGGGTTGGCTGCTGGTCTGACCTTGGAGTTTGACAAAATCAGCCGCACCCCATCAACGCGCGCAGCACACAGGGCAATCCGGCACATTCAGCAGACGCAGGGCTTGAAGACCACAGAAGACTTCGTTGAGGCTCTATTCCAAGCTTATTTCACTGATGGACGCGATATTGGAAAAGTCGAAGTCCTGCTCGATATTGCCACCAGTGTCCGGGTGAACCCCGATACTTTGTGGGCCATGTTTGAAACCGATGCTTATATCGAAGAAATCAACGCCGAAGACGTGCAAGCCCGTGAGATGGGCATGGGCGGTGTTCCGGGCTTCATCGTTAATCGGAAGTATTTCCTTTCTGGCGCTCAGCCAGCGCCAGCCTTCCACAAACTTTTTGATCTTATCATGAGCGAAACCAATCACGGCTAAGGAGCCAGACGCCACCATGCGCATTGATCGCTTAAGCGGGGCAATTTTGCCTGAGCACCATCTTTACACTATCGACTTTGACGCCGATTTCTGGCCCGTCCACCAGTACTGGCTTATGGCGTCAGATGTTGCGAAATTTCCGGGTGTGAAATCCTTACCGGCGGGTATGACATTGGAAGAAGTTGCGCCGACCGCTGGCTTTGCGAAGCAGATGTACTGGGATGTCGGTGGCCCGTGGATTTGGGGCGACAAACGCGCATATTCTGACAGCCAATGGCAGGATTACACGGCTTTAGAGGGCTTTCGTCAGTTCAAGTTGGCAGGCTACGCTGAAACAAGTTTGAATAGCGATTCACGTCAGGCTGAACTGGAATACTTTGGACTTTTGCCACACGCCGTCGGCTATAAGGCAGGCGGGGCCTTTCTGTCTCAAATCATTGGTAAATTGTGGGATAGCAATCCCAAACGCATACGCGTCTCGACCTGCACGCTGGATCATCCAGGCGCTTTCCGTGTTTACTGTCG
>JBMZBW010000133.1:0-6439 GCA_049612785.1 Alphaproteobacteria bacterium
CGAGGGCTACTAGGCCTTCGCTAACAACGCGGCACCGCCGTGTTTGATGCTCGAATCCGCAAATTAATCGACCCACCAACAAACCGTCTTGCTTCCTGGTTTGTTGGTCGGGGAATAAGCGCCGATCAGATTACGCTGGTCGGCTTTTTTGTTGGTATTCTCACTATTCCTGCACTGTGGCTGGGATACCCTTTGGTTGCTTTGCTGCTTATTGGGCTTAATCGGCTTGCGGACGGATTGGACGGCGCTGTTGCCCGGCAGACAGAACCCACGGATCGTGGGGGGTTCCTCGATATTTGTCTGGATTTTTTCTTCTACAGCGCAGTTCCCTTTGGTTTTGCGCTCATGGACCCGGTCCAGAACGCCTTGTCTGCCAGTTTTTTGATCTTCAGTTTTATCGGCACGGGCGCCTCTTTTCTCGCATTTGCAATATTCGCAGAGAAAAGAGGGATTAGTACGGATCTCCGGGGGCAGAAGTCGCTTTATTATCTCGGTGGACTGACAGAGGGGTTCGAGACCATTGTGTTTCTGGTCCTGATCTGCCTGTTCCCGGGGGCATTCTGGTGGATGGCAATTGTTTTCGGTGTGCTGGCTTGGATCACTGCGACGACGCGCGTTATCGCGGGCTGGCGGCTGTTTCGCTAGTCGAGTTCTTCCGGCATGGGCTGACCGTGTTTTCCAAACATTGTTTGCTGTCGCTCAATCATGGCGTTCACATCAAAGTCGTGGATGAGTTCATTGAACATTCGATGCCAGTTGATTTCCGCATCCAGATGCATGAACACCGATCCAAGCCCAATCGCTGCGCGGTCCATGAAAACAAACTCTCGGGGCAATTTTACACCGCCAACGCGCTTGAGCTCCTGATGAACATTTCGGGCAACCTCTGCACCGTATTCGCCGGTGTTGGTTTGCGTAATCAGGCGCGGTTTGTCTTCGAGAAGGGGTTGGAAGATAAAGCCTGCCCAAACGTGCAATACGTCGATCAGTTCACGGGTAATATTGGTGAAGCCCCAAGCCTCATAAGCAGAAACGGCCAGTTCATCATCACCGCTTTGTAGCGCTTCATAGAGGTCGATGACCCCTTTGACGAACTTTGCCTGAAAGAAGCGGACACATCCGAAATCGAGCATGTTGATGCTCAAATCATCCCGAATTGTGTAGTTACCAAAGTGCGGATCGCCATGAATGACGCCGTAGTTGTAGAAGGGCACATACCATGCGCGGAACATGTTTTTGGCCACCGTCACCCGGTCTTCAGTCGAAGCGCCACCCCGAATAAAGTCCATCAGTGGCGTTCCCTTGACCCAAGTCATGGTCAACAGACGCTCTGACGAAAAATCCTCATGCACGGGCGGAACGTGAACCGCAGGCTCGTTTTCTAGCATTTCAGCGTAAAGCCGGAGGTGCCGCGCTTCGCGGATATAGTCGAGCTCTTCACGCAGTCGGGCAGATAACTCTTCGAAGACACCGGAAGGGTCGATTGCTTTGTCATAACTCCGGTAAACACCAAAGGCCCATGCGAGCTGTCTTAAGTCGGCCTCAACAGCGCTAGACATGTCGGGATACTGGAGTTTGCAGGCGACTTGAGTTCCGTCTGGCAATACGGCGCGATGGACTTGCCCCAAAGAAGCTGCGGCTGCGGCGTCCCGGTCGAATGACTCAAACTTATCCTGCCAGTCACTGCCCAGTTCGGATTTCATGCGCCGCTTTACAAATGTCCAACCCATGGGAGGAGCATTGGACTGCAACTGGCGCAAATCTTCGGCGTATTCCTTCGGCAGTGCATCGGGGATCGAAGCCAAAAGCTGGGCCGCTTTCATCAGCGGGCCTTTCAGGTCCCCGAGCGCGTCTTTCAGCGCCGCTGCGTGCTTGCCTTGGTCCAATTTGGTCCCCAACACACGGTTGGCACCCAACTGAACGGCAAGGCCGCCCAAAGATGTTCCAACGCGCGTATAGCGCCGCAGTCGGCTTCCCAGCCTATTTTCGTCCATACGATCTGTCATGGAAGATATATGGTGTGATTTCTACCTCGAAACAGCCCCCCAAAGGGTCGCAGGGTGCGATCCTTTTAGGGGGATAAGTACAGAAATGAGCTAGAGTGTTTCCAGCTCATCAATGAAGCTCTCAAGCAGGGTCAGACCCTGACGCCAGAAACTTGGATCTCGGGCATCAAGGCCGAAAGGTGCCAAGAGTTCATGGTGTCGTTTGGTGCCGCCCGAAGCGAGCATTTCCAGGTATTTTTCCGCAAAACCACTCTCGCTGTTTTGGTAAACGGCATAGAGCGAATTCACCAAACAATCGCCGAAAGCATAGGCGTAGACGTAGAATGGAACATGGATGAAGTGCGGGATGTAGGACCAGTAATCACCATATTCCTCGACGTTGAGGTTGAAGGCCGGACCAAGCGCCTCGGTCTGCGTTTCCATCCAGGCCGTCTGGAAGTCTTCGCGCAGCAACTCTTTTTCGCGGCGAGCATCGTGAACGCGGGTTTCGAAGTTATGGAAGGCAATCTGGCGGACAACGGTGTTGAGCATGTCTTCAACTTTGCCGGCCAGCAGCACCTTGCGCTGCTGCTTGTCCTTGGCATCAGCCAGCAGGCTCTGGAACGTCAGCATTTCGCCAAAAACAGAAGCGGTCTCGGCCAGGGTCAGTGGCGTAGAACCGTTGAAATACCCCTGCTTCGCCGCCAGAACTTGATGCACACCGTGACCCAGTTCGTGGGCCAAAGTCATGACGTCGCGTGTCTTGCCCTGATAGTTCACCAGCACGTAGGGGTGAGCCGATGGCACGCAGGGATGCGCAAAGGCACCTGCGTCTTTGCCCGGAATGACGGGGCTGTCGATCCAGCCTTTATCGAAGAAGTCTCCGGCGATTTTGGCCATCGAAGGGGTGAAACCCGCATAGGCGTTCAGGACGCGATCCTTGGCTTCGCTCCACGGTATTTTGGCTTCATCGGCTTCAGGCAATGGGGCGTTGCGATCATAGGGTTCCAGCTTCTCGAGGCCCATCCACTTGGCCTTCATAGCGTAGTACCGGTGGGAAATTCTGGGAAAGGCTTCTGTCACGGTATCGGCGAGAGCCTTTACCACTTCATCTTCGACCTCGTTAGCAACGTTGCGTGAGGAGACGGGGCGCTCGTAGCCACGCCATTTATCGTCGAGTTCCTTTTGTTTGATGACCGTGTTGTTGATCCGGGTCATCAGTCGCTGGTTTTCGCCCAAGGTCTTGGTGATGGCCTTGGCTGCTTTGGCACGGGTTGCCCGGTCTGAGTCGGCAAGCAGGTTAAAGGTTTCAGCGTTGGATAGCTCTTTGCCATCAATCTCAAACGACAGCGCCGCCATTGTTTCATCGAAAAGCTGAACCCATGCACTTCCGCCAACGATTGCGAAGTCATGGGTGTAGGTCTCCAGCTCGTCGGAGAGCTGATGGGGCTTCATCAGACGGGTACGATCAACAAAGCTTTTCCATGGGGCCATGGCCGCGCTGTTCAGCTTCTTGGTCATTTCCTCGTCTTCAATGGCATTGAGCTCAAGAGAGAAGAAAACCAGATCGGCGCTGATGGTTGTCGAGCGTTCATTGATCTTCGCCTGGAACTGCATCGCTTCGCCATCGGTTCGCTGCGTCGCACCGTTCAGGAAGGCAAACGTCCCAAGCTTACCCAGACGCTCATAGATCGTTTCGTACCAGGCGATGGTTTCTGCCAGCTTCTCAGGTGTCATCCCGGCCATGGTGCCTTTGACGGTCTCCGCCATCGCTTTGGCCTGCTCCGCAGCCCAATCGAGGTCTGCATCGATCTGGGGATCCGAAGGCCCGGCATAGAGATCTGCAAGGTTCCATCGCGGCAAGGTACCGAGATCGTCATCTTCAATGGGAGACAAAGCGGAGGACGCCGCAAAGTTCGTTTGCGGACAAGCAAATGTTGACATTGTCTAAATATGGCCTATGTTATGATCTATTCACGTTGTAAAAAGAACATGGCTAACAGGTTGGGCTTCGGCAACACCTGCGGCGTTACTTCGGTTCAAAACTCTAGGGGAGGAGAGTTCATGCAGCGAGACGTCAACACACTCGACGCAATGCCCAATTTGCCCACTTTGTTTTTCGAAACAGCAGAGTCACGCAAGCGACGGCCATTCCTCTGGCAAAAAGTTGATGGCAAATACAAATCGCGGACTTACCGCCAGACAATGGAAGAAGTCGTACATTTGGCCCGTGCGCTTCGCGATCTGGGTGTAGGTCCCGGCGACAGAGTTGTCATTTGTTCAGAAAACAGGCCTGAGTGGGCGATTGCCGACATCGCGATCATGGCGTTGGGTGCCATTGCTGTCCCCGCCTACACGACCAATACCACGACCGATCATCTCCATATTCTGAGTAATTCAGGCGCCAAAGGCGTCATTGTTTCCAGCCGTGATTTGGCTAAGCGGTTGATGCCCGCTGCTATCGATAGTGGCGTTTGCCAATTTGTTGCATCGATCGAGCCGCTCCTCATCCGGCAAAAGCTGCCGCTTGAGGTTCATGCTTACGAGGCGCTCATTGCGCATGGAAAGGAGCTCAAGGACGATATTGTCGGTTTCGCGCGTGGCATTGAGCGTGAGGCAACAAGCTGCATCATCTACACGTCCGGGACAGGTGGAACGCCAAAGGGCGTTGAGCTGTCTCACGGGGCTATTTTGTGCAACTCTACGGGTGCTTTTGACGTCTTGAACGACGGCTGGTCTGTGGGGGAGGAGGTTTTCCTGTCTTTCCTGCCCATGACGCACTCTTACGAGCATTCAGCAGGTTTATGGTGTCCCATAGCCATGGGTGCTCAGATCTATTTTGCGGAAAGTGCAGAAAAATTAGCGGAGAACCTCGCCGAGGCGCGGCCTACGATCATGACAGCAGTTCCGCGGTTGCTGGAGGCTCTGCGCGCGCGGGTCCTGCGCGGATTGCGGACAGCACCGGCAATGCGGCAAAGCCTGTTCCACCGCACCCTCGATATCGGGCGGCGCAGACTGAAAGACCCCGCTTCGCTCACCTTTGGTGACAAGATGCTGGATGGTTTACTGGAAAGGACTGTGCGCAAGCAGGTTCGCAACCGCTTTGGTGGACGGTTGAAGGCGTTTGTCAGTGGCGGTGCTGCGCTCCATGAAGAAGTTGGCATGTTCTTCGAAGCTTTGGGCGTGACCGTATTGCAGGGGTATGGGCAGACTGAAGCCGCCCCGATCATCTCGGTCAATCGCCGTGCTGATCGACAACTGGACGCCGTTGGCAAGCCCATGCGCGGCGTAGACGTTCAGATCGCTAACGATGGAGAAATCATTGTTCGCGGTGAGCTGCTGATGAACGGCTACTGGAACAATCCTGACGAGACCGAAAAGACAATAGTCGATGGTTGGCTCCATACGGGCGATATCGGCGAGTTTGATGCCATCGGGCGCATTAAGATTACCGACAGGAAGAAGGATATCATCGTGCTTTCCGGCGGCGATAACGTGTCGCCGGCTCGGGTCGAAGGCTTTTTGACCCTGGAGGCAGAAATCGGTCAGGCCATGGTGATTGGTGACAAGAAACCACACTGCGCAGCGTTGATCGTGCCGGATGCGGAGTGGTTGATTGAATTCAAGAAGGAAACTGGGAAAACCGGCAGTCTGGCTGATCTCGCAGATGATCCTGATCTGTACAAGGCGCTTTCGGCGGCTGTCAGCCGCGTGAACCAAGAACTTTCAAACATCGAAAAGGTGCGAAAGTTTGCGATAGCAACGGCTGAATTCACGACGGAAAATGCCCAGATGACCCCTTCAATGAAGGTGCGTCGCCATATCGTGAAACAGGACTATGCCAGCACTCTAGAAGGGCTTTACCCAGCAGAGAAAAAGAAAACGGCGCTGGTCGAGGCCAGCGCCTGATCAGCATTACTGATTTTCGCGGCTAAAGGCTGCGAAAATGCCCTCTGGAATAACGGCCTTAGGCTGGTTTTCGTCGAACATAGGCTGTTCGGAAGCCAGCTTTGCCGCAGCCTCAGGATTGGCAGCGTTGGCCTTGGTCACAGCGGCATCCAAGTCCGCTTGCTTGCAAATACCAAGCAGGACGGGGTCACGCGGCTGAAGGTTCGCCATGTTCCAATGGGTTTTGTCGCGGATCGCGCCGATGGTGTTTTTGGTCGTACCCACCAGCTTGATGATCTGCGCATCCGACAGGTGCGGGTAAGTCTTTACCAGCCAAGCAATAGCGTCCGGCTTTTCCTGCCGACGAGCAACAGGTGTGTAGCGCGGGCCCTTTGTCCGGCGGGAAAGCTCAGGCATGTCACTTTTCGCCAATTGCAGAGAGGCGTTCATGTCCTCTTCACACCGCTTGATTTCCTCTTCGGTCAATTGACCATTCTTGGTCGGATCCTGACCCATGATGCCTTTGGTAACATCGCCATCAGCAATGCCTTTGACTTCAAGCTTAT
>JBMZBW010000134.1:0-6385 GCA_049612785.1 Alphaproteobacteria bacterium
GGCGCCGTATCGGTATCCGCTTTTGCGACCCATGGCGTTCTCTCTGGTCCTGCTGTCGCGAATATCGACGCATCGACCATCAGTGAGGTCGTCGTGACAGACTCTATCCAGCCCTCTGACGCCGTTGTCGCGTGCGAGAAAATTCGCGCTATGACGACAGCTGAACTGCTGGGTGAAGCCATCCGTCGCGTATCCAACGAAGAGTCGGTCTCGACCCTCTTCAACATGTAGGCCGACGGCGCACCCGCGCGCCGTTCGCCGCCCCCATCGAATTGTATTGAATTCCGACTTTTGAGGAGAATCCATCATGGAAATCGCAATGACTATTCCTGCCAAGACCAAAACAGGCGCTGGCAAAACCGCTGCAAAGGCAGCCCGCTATGAAGGTCTGGTTCCGGCTGTGATCTATGGCGGCAGCACTGACCCGGAAATGGTTGCTATTGACCCGCGTCCCATTTGGAAAGGCCTGGGTGAACGTGGTTTCTTTGCCAAAGTGATGGCATTGGAAGTAGACGGCAAAACCATCAACGTTCTGCCACGCGATATTCAGTTTGACCGCGTGACGGATCAGCCGATCCACGTTGACTTCATGCGTGTTGATGCCGACACCATCGTTAAGGTGAAAGTTCCGGTCGATTTCGTAAACGAAATGGACTCCCCGGGCCTGAAGCGGGGTGCAGTGCTGAACGTTGTTCGTCACTCCGTTGAGGTCCGCTGCAAGGCTGGCGAAATCCCAACCAAGTTCGACGCCGACCTGACCGGTCTGCAGATCAACGATGCTGTGAAATACTCCATGGTGCAGGTGTCCGGTAACGTGACCCCGACCATCGTTGGTCGTGACTTCGTGATTGCGACGGTAACCGCACCATCCGCACTGAAGCGTCAGATGATGGATGCGGCTGCAGCAGCGTCCGGAGACTCCGAGGAAGAGTAGGACCTCTTCCTACGGTAAAGCTCTGGAGCTTAGCGGATGCAGGTTCTGGTTGGACTGGGAAACCCCGGACGACAGTACGAGGGCCATCGCCACAACGTTGGTTTTATGGCCCTCGACCTGATTGCGGCGCGTTACGGCGCGCCCAAGTGGAAAGAGCGTGCCAACGCCTTGGTAACGGAGTGTCGGATCGGCGGCGACAAGGTCGTGTTGGTCAAGCCACAAAGCTTTATGAACCGCTCGGGCCAGCCTCTGCGCCACGTGCTGGATTTCTGGAAGCTCAAGGCGGAGGCTGTCACGGTTTTCTACGACGAACTTGACCTGCAGCCCTCCAAAGTACGGATCAAGCGCGGCGGCGGGTCGGGTGGTCATAACGGGATCAAGTCCCTGGATGCCCACATCGGACAAAACTACCGACGTGTCCGGATCGGGATCGGTCATCCGGGCCACAAGGACCGGGTTTCCGGCTATGTGCTGCACGATTTTGGCAAGGACGAGCGAGCGCAACTCGATGTTCTGCTTTCAGCGATGGCAGACAATCTCCAGCGCTTGCTGGATGGAGATGAGTCAGGGTTCATGAGCCTATCCATGCAGGCGCTGAACCCTGATCGCGGCGCGCAAAAGCGTGAGAAGCCGACCGCCCCACCGGCTCAAACATCCGGTGCCACACAGCCGGCTACAATTGGAAAAGGCCCGCCCACTGCTTTGGGCGCGGCGCTGTCTCGGCTTTTGAACCGAAACGCTGAGAAAAAGACGGACAAGGATTAGAACCCATGGGTTTCAACTGCGGTATCGTTGGCTTGCCCAACGTCGGGAAATCGACCCTCTTCAACGCGCTGACTGAAACGGCAGCGGCAGAAGCGGCAAACTATCCTTTCTGTACCATCGAGCCGAACACGGGCCGGGTTGCTGTTCCTGATCCTCGGCTGGATCAAATCGCTGAAATCGCACAGAGCGCCAAGGTGCTCCCAACCCAGCTCGAAGTCGTCGACATCGCTGGTCTGGTGCGGGGTGCGTCCAAGGGGGAAGGTCTGGGTAACCAGTTCCTCGCCAACATTCGCGAAACGGATGCGATCCTCCATGTCTTACGTTGCTTCGACGGCGAAGTGACCCACGTTGACGGTTCGGTGGACCCGGTTCGGGATGCTGAAACTGTGACCACGGAGCTCATGATTGCTGATCTTGATGCCGTAGAAAAGCGCATGGCAAAAGAGTCCAAGCGCGCACAGGGCGGTGACAAGGAAGCGCGGCTGCTCATGGCTGTCCTCGAACCACTCGCTGCGGCCCTGACCGAAGGAAATCCTGCGCGCACGGTGGAGTTTTCCGCTGAAGACATGCGAATTGTCCGGCAGCTGCAACTTCTGACGTCCAAGCCGGTTCTCTATATCTGCAACGTTGGCGAAGAAGATGCGGCGGAGGGGAACCACCACTCCAAGGCCGTAGAAGAAATGGCTGAGCGCGAAGGCGCGAGCTCCATCCTTATTTCAGCGGCCATCGAGGCGGAAATCGCAGCCCTGCCCACCCCAGAGGATAAGCAGGAATTTCTGGAAACGCTGGGTCTGGAAGAAACGGGTTTGGCGCGACTCATCCGTCGTGGTTACGGCCTGCTGGATCTGCTGACCTTTTTCACCGCAGGCCCAAAGGAAGCCCGTGCCTGGACGGTGCGCACCGGCGCAACCGCGCCGCAAGCGGCGGGCGTCATTCATACGGATTTTGAGCGCGGATTTATTCGGGCCGAGACCATTTCCTACGACGACTACATCGCGAGTGGCGGGGAAGCAGGTGCCAAGGATGCCGGGAAGCTGCGGGTCGAAGGCAAGGACTACATCACCAAAGACGGTGACATTTTCCACTTCCGCTTCAACGTCTAGTACAGCCTCGAAAGCGTGCCAGATCGACATTGACCGAGGAAGCACGCTTTGAAACTAAGCGAATCCTTGGTCATTGGCTCGACTACGGTATTGAGTGCAGGCAAGCGACCCGAGGGCATCTTGAGTTTGCCCTTGTAGGTTCCATCCCGTTGGGGTTTGAAATCGCGCAACAGTTCGTTGTCGAGCATGGAGTGACGGTCAATGTTGGGTCCGACCACGGCAGCAATTTTGGCGCAAAACGAGCTTTGGCCAACGCATTGATAGATCTCTAAAACGGCTTGCATGCCTTCGAGCGGATCGTCCATCCGCCAGAACCCCTTGAGGCTGGTCGCCGAGGCCCAGACAGGCAAGACAAGAGCGCCAAGAGTCATCAGCACGCCAAGGATAGAAAGGCGCATATTGCTTAGGTTTCCACTATTATCTGTGGTTGGTTGGAAACCTATAACGCAAAAACCGGGCCTTGTTCTAAAAAAGCCCGGTTAAGCATGGCAAAAAGCCTGAATCAGTGTGCCTTTTGCGGCGAACCTAATCGATTTTCCAAAAGATGCAGACTTATGTATGCCGCAGATGCTGTTAGAGCTTTGTCATGGTTCCCTTGCACACCGGCAGGAAGCAGGAGCTGTAGGAGATGTTTCGCTCGTCGATCAGCTTGATTTCAACCTTTGAGTCCCCGACGAAGGCGACAGGTGGGTTGATAATGCCTTTCATGGTGCCATTGCGCTGAACTTCCAGGTTGCGGATGAGCAGGTAGTTTTGCTGACCCGCGGCCAACTCGCCCTGATAGGCTCGCACGATGCGCGCGCACAGGCCGACCCCGTCTTCACAGTCGTACATCTGCACGACAGCTTGGACACCGTCCCAAGCCTTGTTGTCGAGCCAAAGGCCGCGCATGTCGACCGCAAAGGCAGACGTGGCTGTGGTGATGGATGCAATCAAAGAAAGTAAAAGGGCGCGCATGTGTTCCTCGCGTTGGTTGCTGTGACCCTGCTGGACAGTCACCTAGTGCGACACCTGCGCGCGGCAATACTGAGGGTGGCAAAAGCGCGCTTTAGTTTCCGTCTGTGAACACAGCGTATACGCCGCTGGCCTCTTTTGGACTTACGATATAGCCGCGTTTGCCAAATTTGGCTTCGCGATGCTCCACACCAGACCGGCGGAGGAACTCGCCCGTCTGGTTGAGGTCGGCGACCCGGTAGACAATCGCTTCAGAGGCTTCGGATTCACCATAAATGCGAGACCAGCTCTCAACAGAATAGAATTCCAGATCTGCCCCTACTGGCCCCTTCGCATTGCCGCTGAATGCGCCGGAAATCAGCGCCTCGTACCCTGGGCCAATCTTTTGGTCGTGGGTGAGCATGATTTGCACGGCCTGAATGCCAATGGCTCCGTTGGCGTGGCTCAGGAACCGCTCAGCCCAGACCACATCCGGGTTCAAATGCTCACAGACAAAGGCGGGAACCGGGGTAAAAGCGCCAGCCTTGGGACGCAGCAGCCGGAATGACGCGCGCTTTGGTGTGCCGGGTGTGACTTGCACATCACGGTGCAGGGCTTCAATCCCAAAATGCTCGACATTGTGTGCGGTGAAGGCTTCCGCTGCCTTGTCAGCCGTGCCCTTGAGCGCCAGCGAAAGCATGCCTTCGCCCAGTGTCTCCAGATGTTCGGCAAGCCCGTTTGTGCCGATGTTCGGATCTCGGATGCCGAGGATTTCCACGTAGTCGCCTTGGTCATCGAGCCCAGGAAACATGATGCACGTGTTGGCCGTGCCCCAGCCCACGTGGGGCGTCACTTCCGTTGTTGTAAATCCGAGCTTGGCGGCGCGAGCATGTTCAGCATCGAGATCGTGAACAGCGATGATGACGTGGTCCAGACCCGTGACCGGAGCATCCATGGCGTCTGCGCCATTTTCGTTACTGGTGGAAAACATTCAGATTGAACTCTCGTCTACCCATACCAACTTTTGCCGCACCTTAGAGCAATCTGAGACAAAATAAAAAGGGCAGGGGACAGAGACTTGGGGACAACAAAAAAGGCCGAAGCGATGCTCCGGCCTTTTTGGGTGTATTATGCCTGAATGACAGCCTAGTGATCCGGGTCCGGACCGCCTTCGACTTCGAGCTTGGCGTAGACTTGCGCCGCAACGATTCGGTAGGCGAGGAAGGAAATCACGGTCAGAGCCAGCATGTACAGAACCACGATGATACCCCACTGGTGGCGTTCTTCGAGGTAAGGATCAGCCGCCCAGTTCAGGAAAGCAGTTACGTCACGCGCCTGCTGCTCAAGGCTCGGACGCGTACCGTTTGGGTATTCGAAATCGGACATGTCAGCCGGCCATGGGTTTGGCATCGAAATGACCTTCATGACCTTGTTGTAGTAAGCGCCTTCTGGCTGCTCGTGCGCATCATCGTAACCGGTGAGCAGGGCATAGACGTAGTCAGCGCCGCCGATGCGGGAACGGGCCATGGTGGAGAGATCTGGTGGCGCTTTGCCGTAAGTGGCGGTTGCACGCTTAGGGTTCCCCAGAGCCCATGGGAAGGTGTCGTTCATCGTCCCAGGGCGAACATCGTCATCGCCGTCATCGTTGATGTACGGGATTTCGTAGGTCGAAGCGAGCGCCTTCACTGCGTCTTCGCTCACGTCCAGTCCGGTCAGAGACGAAAACCGCACCAGACCCAGAGAGTGACAAGCCTGACAACGGGTTTGGTAGACGTACAGGCCATGCTGCAGCTGCATCTCGTCGTAGTACCCAAGTGGGCCTTTGAAAGACCATGTCTGGGAATCAATGGGGCCAGCGGATTCAGCGATGGCAGGAACAGCGGCAGCCGTTGAAAGGGCAGCAGCAGCGCTGAGTGTTTTTAAAAAAGTTCCGAAACGCATGAAGGATGCTTTCTTTAAAAGAGACTATCTTCGGCGGATGAGAGGGCCATTCGGCCCTCTTCGCGAAAAGCTGTTAAGCCAGTACAGGCTCGCTGATGGACGCAGGCAGCTGCTTTGGTTTCTCGAAAAGACCGAGAACCGGCAGGATCACGACGAAGTATGCGAAGTAGTACCCCGTAAAGAGGACACCCCACTGCTGCGTCGAACCCCAGACAAAGCCATTATCGCCTGCAAAGCCCAGAGGAACGCGACCAAACGGCGTCGGGATGAAGAAGGCTTCACCAGAGGTTTGCGCGCCCACCAGAGCGAGGATCAGACAACAGACCACGAAACCCCAGAAGAAGAACTTGAACACAGGCCGGAAGCGACCGGAGCGAACTGGGGAGGTGTCCAGCCAAGGCAGCAGGAACAGCACGCCCAGAGAGCCCGCCATTGCCAGCGCACCCAACTGCTTACCCGTGATCACCAGACCAAAGATGTTCAGATCCCAGGTAAAGACCTTCAGAATTGCGTAGAACGGCAGCAGGTACCATTCCGGGACGATGTGCGAAGGCAGGTTGTAATCGGTCGGCTGGTTATTGATGGCTTCTGCCAGACGCTCAGGCGCCCATGCGACCACCGCCAGATAGATCGTAAAGAACAACGCCAGGCCGAAAATGTCCTTGAACGTGTAGTACGGGTGGAAGGACACGGTGTCTTTCTTGGACTT
>JBMZBW010000135.1:0-6272 GCA_049612785.1 Alphaproteobacteria bacterium
TTGACCCCGCGCTAATAGAATTTCTGTTTGGTGGAATTGAGCGGGGGCCGAGACCCCCGCCTGTTTGTTTTACCGAGCGTAGAAGGCAAACTTGTTTTCACCCTGCCGGTTTTGGATGATGACCTTCTTGCGAGCGTTCTTTTCGTCGAGGAAGGCGATGAAAGAACGAGCGTGCATGCGGGTTTCAAAGGTTGCGATGATCGTGCCATTTGGCTTCAACACACTGAACTTGGAGGCACCCAGTTTGTTAACAACAAGTGTATCCGGGTTCAGCTTAATGATCCGATCTGCACCGCCCCAGTTAGCGGGAACTCGAGCCAGGCGACCGTTCGCAAGGAACAGACGCGACTTTTCCACTTTCCCGTTCTTGGCGATGCTCTTGATGACACACGTGGTATCGAGACCAAAGGCATCCAGAGCATGAGCAACGCGCTTCATAACCGGGCGACCGGCGTTAATGGTCGTCAGAACGGAACCATTTGGACGGCGAAGCGAGAACTCGCGTGGACCATCCCAGGAAATACCAATGTGGTTATGATCGCGGCAAGACGTGGTGTAGGTGACCTTTGGCTTGTGCGTAATGACGGTTGGCTTTGGCACCGGGTAAGGCTTCACCGTTACAATGGGCTTAGGCGCAATGTAAGTCTTTGGCGTGTAGTAGTGCCGTGGCATTGGGTACGTCTTTGGTGCGACATAGCCATGGTATGGGTCCGCATCATTCTGGGCATTCGAAAGCGCATCCAGAAGCGCAATACCGCCGATGAGCAGGCCACCCAGAACGATCGCATTCCCAAGCGCATTACCATGCTGATCAACATGTTTGTCCTGCGCGTAAGTGTGGGTGTGGGGAACGTGTGAATAGGCGTGGTGGTGAGTGCCGTCTGCCTTCGCAATGCCAGCTACGGCAAACACGCCTGCAGCTGCAATGGAGAGAGTAGCGATGGTGGTGTTAAACTGGTTCATGGCTTTGTCCTCGTCGGCTTGATTTTTGGTTTGCGCGGCTCCCACGGTGGTTTGAGGGGAGAAAGGTGGGGCTGGTTGGGAGCCGCGCTATCCGGTTGGTGATGAGTTCAACCTAGCCACAGGCCATGTTGCTGTCAGACACGGTTTAAAACAGCGTGAATCAGTTTGTTTCATTGTGTTAGGTCATTGAAAACAAACAGGTTTGGTCGGGTGTGGGGCGTTCAATAGTGGTGTTTGACGCAATTTGATGCACGGCTCGGCCACCAGACAGCCGGTTCTTGTTGCAGTTGCAACCGAAGCTCGGTGCACAAACTCGCCCCTAGGATGGTTGCACTATCCCCCAGATCATCGCCTACTTCCCTAAAGACTGTGGCGCTTTGCCTGCTCTGGGGAGAGTCGCGGCGGTTGGGCGGCAGGAAGGAATTTCTGGGGAATGGCGCAGGAACACAGCGAATGTGACGTGATTATTGTGGGCGGTGGACCCGTCGGTCTGGGCCTCGCCCTTGATCTAACTCTTGGCGGTGCTTCTGTTCGTGTTCTGGAGCGTTCCACGTCGCTGCATTCCATCCCCAAAGGGCAAAATCTCACCCAACGCTCCGGTGAGCACTTCCGTCGTTGGGGGATCGGCGAAGACGTACGCAGGGCCAGCCCAATTCCGCGTTCCTTTGGAAACGCCGGGATCGTGACCTGGGGGCGATTACTGGACACTTACAGCTATGATTGGTTCGTCAGGGCCAAGGTGGGGGCCTACTACTTTGCCGAAAACGAGCGTCTGCCGCAGTACCGGTTGGAACGTGTGCTGAGAGACCGTCTCGAACAATTGGCCCCCGGTACTCTGGTCACGGGCTCAAAGGTGGTCGATCTGGCGCAAGACGAAAATGCGGTGACGGTGAAATTTGAAGATGCCGAGACGGGATTAGCGCAGGAAGCAAGGGCATCGTTTGTTGTTGGGTGTGATGGTGCGCGGTCTCCAGTACGTAATCTAGCCGGAATAGAGCAAGCCACGGATCACAGCGGACCCAAGATGGCTCTGCTGGTGTTTCGGTCAATGGAACTTGACCGCTTGCTGCAGTGTTATCCGGGTAAGTCAATCTACAACGTCGTTAATCCGGCCATGGAGGGTTATTGGCAGTTCCTGGGCCGCGTTGATCTGGAAGGCGGCTGGTTTTATCACGCGCCGGTTCCGGCAAATGCGACGGTCGATGATTACGACTTTCGAACGCATCTGCATGAAATGGTGGGACAACCCTTTGACCTCGAGTTTGAGCATATCGGGTTTTGGGATCTTCGGATTTCCCATGCCAAGACCTATCAAAGCCATCGCGTGTTTATCGCCGGTGATGCTGGACACAGTCACCCGCCCTATGGTGGCTATGGCGTAAATACCGGGCTTGAAGATGCTCGGAACCTCAGTTGGAAGATATTGGCAACGGTAAAGGGCTGGGCCGGTCGCAGCCTTCTGGCTTCTTACACCCCAGAGCGTCACCCCGTCTTCGCATCGACCGCGCAGGACTTCATCGAACGAATGATCTTGGATTTCCGGACCTTTTGCGCCGAGTTTGCCCCCGACAAAGATCAACAAAAATTCGAAGCCGCCTGGCAAGAACGAGCGGAAGGCGGAGATGCTGACGTCACTCAGTTTCTGCCGCACTATGCCGGCTCACCGTTGATTTGGGGGCAGTCAGACGCACAGTCCGGTGCGAAAGGCGTCCACACATTCACCGCCGTACCCGGACACCACCTCGCCCCACCACCCGCCAAAAACCGCTCTTTAGAGCCTGAGTTATGGAGCGCGATGGCATCGGGGTTCGTGTTGCTCAATCTCGATGGTCAGACCATGCGTGCAAAAGAATTCGAGGACGCGGCGCAAGCGAGAGGCGTTCCGCTTCAGGTCTTGAACCAAAACGACGAAGACCTGCAGTCGCACTATGGATGCAGGGCCATTTTGGTCCGTCCCGATCAATTCGTTGCATGGACGGATGCGGTGACTGAACAGAATGCCAACACCATCCTTGCACGGGCCGTTGGAGCAAGGGACGATGAATAAGTTTGCTTTCGGAGGATCGGGAGAATGACAGCCGATAAGGGATTTCATTATGTAAATGGTGAATGGATCGGGGACGCGCCTAACGGATATCGTGCCATTATCAACCCGTCCGATGGCGTCGAAATCGGCTCCGCACCCAATGGCTCCGCAGCCTTAGCGGAACAGGCGGTTTTGGCCGCTCGCCACGCCTTTGAACACAGCAGCTGGGCCACTGATCCCCGCTTGCGCGCAGCCGCTCTTTTGGAATTTGCAGACGTTTTGGAAAGCCGCGCAGATGATATCGCGCTGCTCATGGCGCGGGAGAACGGCAAGGTCCAGGCGCAGGCTCGTCACGAAGTCGCAGCGGGCTACAGCGAAGCGCGCTATTACGCTGGCGTGGCGCGCAATGTGTTTGGTCGCACCTTTGAGAGTGGCGAAGGCAAAATGAGCCTGATGACCCGAGAGCCTTCAGGTGTGGTTTCGGTCATTGTACCCTGGAACGCTCCCGTCACCCTGCTGATCCGCTCTGTGGCTCCTGCGCTGGCTGCAGGGTGCACCGTGGTCATTAAACCGGCGCCGCACACCCCGCTGACCAATGCCGCTGTCATGGATTGCTTTAACGCCGTCGCCACAATGCCCAAGGGCGTGGTCAACTCAGTTAACGAGTTTGGGACGGAGGTTGGCGTCTTGCTGTCTTCTCATCCCGAAATCGATGTTATCTCTTTCACAGGATCATCGCGCACCGGAAAGCAGGTGATGGCAAATGCGGCGGCGACGGTGAAACACGTTTCCCTTGAGCTTGGTGGCAAGGCTCCGGCTTTGGTCTTCGAAGACGCTGATCTTGATAAAGCCGTCGCTGAAATCAAGCGCGGCGTCTTGGCCCTGAATGGCCAGATGTGCACCTGCATCAGCCGGGTCTTGGTGCAAAACAGTGTCTATGACGCGATGCGAGATCGCCTCGTTGAAGCATTCAAGAACACCAAAATCGGAACCGCCACCACGCCCCATGTTGAGCTGGGCCCCGTCATCGATAGAGAAAATCAGGCACGGCTGCTCAAGCTGCTGGACCTTGCCGAACGGGAAGCCACGGTATTGCTCAGGGGTGGCGCGGGAGACAAAGAGCTGTCCGCTGGCAGTTTTGTGCTGCCAACGATCTTTGAAATCGATGATGTAAATCATCCTCTGGTCCAGCGAGAGTTATTTGGACCGATGTTCAGCCTTGAGCGGTTTGAAGATGAGGCGGAAGCGATTTCCAAGGCAAACGCCACCCGCTATGGCCTCGCCTCGTCTGTCTACACCGAAGCGCTCAGCCGTTCCATGCGGGTCAGTCGAAAGCTGAAATTCGGCACCGTTTGGCTTAATTGCCATAACCGCCTGCTGGCCGAGGTTGAGACAGGTGGCTATCGGGAGAGTGGCATTGGGCGACTTCACGGTATCGAGGCGATGAACGACTTCTTGGAAACCAAGCACGTCTACTACGAAGTTTGAGCCGACCTATGGCGCTCATTCAGTATATCTCACGGATCCAATTCGACTTCGGCGCACTTGCCCTGCTGCCCGAGGAACTTACGGCTCTCGGACTAAAAAGACCGCTGCTTGTGACAGACCCTGGCATTGTGCAGGCTGGAATCCTGGAGCGTGTTCTGGATGCTGTGCGCCCACTCAGGCCATTTGTCTTTGACCAGACCCCGGAAAACCCAAACGAACAGGCGCTGGAACAGTGCTTGGCGCTTTGGCGTGAGCATGGATGCGATGGACTAATCGCTCTGGGGGGCGGATCACCGATAGATCTTTCCAAGGCCGTCGCGCTGATTTCTTCCCACGGTGGCAAACTGGGCGATTACGACGTCAAAACTGGCGGTTCAGCGAAGATCGGCAAGGTCTCACCTCAAATCGCCATACCAACGGCAGCCGGGACCGGCGCAGAAGTTGGGCGGGCCTGTGTTATGCTGGATCGATCCGGCAAAAAGATCGTGGCGGTCAACCTGAACATGGTTGCGGACGTGGTTATTTGTGACCCGGAACTGACCTTAAGCCTGCCGCCCCGCATGACCGCAGCAACAGGGATTGACGCACTCAGTCACGGTATGGAAACCACCTGCTCTCCCTGGATCAATCCACCGGCGCAAGCAATGGCATTGGATTGCGTCAAACGGGCAAGCCATTGGTTGCCTCAAGCTGTCGAAAATGGCGCAAACCGCCAAGCGCGCTGGGAAATGATGATGGCGTCCCTGATGGGGGGACTTTGTCTGCAAAAGGCACTTGGCGGCGCACATGCCATGGCCAACCCGTTGGGCGAGTTGGGCGCGCATCACGGTACACTGATCGGCGTACTGCTGCCCCACGTTTTGGCCTTTAACGAAGGCCATGCGGATCAGGCTTTTGATCATTTGAGGGAAGCTGTTGGTTTGGCGCAGTCCGCGTCTTTATCGGTTTGGACTGCGGACCTGGTGCAGCGCCTTGGACTGCCTTCACAGCTCTCTGAACTGGGTATTGGGTCTTCTGTGCTCGAAGATATGGCCAGCAAAGCGGCAAAAGACCACTTGTCAGCAACCAATCCACGATCGGCGACCCGAGAGGATTACTTGGGCCTGCTCAAGGCTGCGCTATAGCAGCATTCAACGGGATGAAATTCCCACTCCGGCATTGATCAGCAACAGAACAGCCATCAGCGCCAAAACAAGCATCACACTGCGGTCGAACCACTCGCGATCAAGGCGCGTGATGATCATCTCCCCTACCCGCATCCCCAGCAGCAAAGGCAGGACGGCGAGGCAGGAGAGGATTCCGGTTCGAACATCCATGATCCCAAGCGCAATGAGCGCAGGTAACTGAACAACGCCCATAGCAAGGAAGAACAGTGAGATACTGGCAATGAATTGTTCACGGGAAAGCCGTATCAGGCTCAGAAAGGTCACGCTGACCGGTGCGGAGACGCCCGACGCCCCTTGCAGGATGCCACCAATAAAGCCGGCAAAAGGCGTAAGCCAGAGGGCGGGCTTAAGATCTATTTTTGCCGTTGGCTTAAAAAAGCGGAACAACAGATAGAGCAGGATGACACAGGCAACACCGATCTTAAGGCTCTCTTGTGGCAGGGCGACCAGAAAGAACGTGCCAGCAAGCGCGCCAAGCGCGCCCGTAAGCGCAAACAGCCAGACAAATGCGCCGGGTGGCTGGTTTTTGCGGAATTGCCAGCCTTGGATCAGGTTTGAGACCAGGTTGGGAGCGACGAACACCGCAACGGCAAAACTCACACCATAGATAAGGGAGAGCAAAGGCACGG
>JBMZBW010000136.1:0-6158 GCA_049612785.1 Alphaproteobacteria bacterium
TTGCCCAACGAACTGCGCGGCAGCCTTGGCTTTCACGTGTCCGCTGAACGTCAGCCGGTCACCACCAACCAAACCACCAGACAGCGTGCTGAGAACAACCGAAACCGGCTCCGAAGGCGCAACCCGAGGCGTGAAAATGCGGTAGGGGTCGGTGAAATACCGCTCATCGAGAAAAGAACGACCCTCGCGCTGCGCGATGCTTAATCGCGCCGCGCCGTGCCCCAGTGTCCCGGCTGCCTTTTCGACCACACCAGATGGCGGCGGGTCGAGCGGTTGGATGAATGTCACCGTACTCTCCTTGCTAAGCAAAGACCCTGTACAAGGACTTAGAGCATTTCCAGAGCACTTCAGCGCTTGCACAAAAAATAAGCACTCTACAGCTTATTTGACACGCTCCTGAGCAGTAAAAGCCTACTAATGACGTGTTTCGGTCTTTCGCGTACCGGGTAAAGGAGGGTCTTGCGGCGCTCCGGCGAAACACTGGGCAATGTCCATCCAGGCCGTCGCATTCTCGCCTGTCACCTGCAAAGTGGTATCGGCGATGCTGCGGGTCTGCGTGACCACCTGACAGAACTCTTCAGCGAGCCCTTCGATGACTTCCTTATCGTTCGCCTCACCCATCTCCCAGATCACACCAGAAGGAGCCGTCAGCTTCAGAAAAGGCCGTGGTTCAGGGATCTCCATCTTCCGGTTCTGAAAGCAAAATCCGTATGTGTTTAGGCCCAGCACGACGATGTTCTTGATGTAGTCCCGGTTCTGCCGTTTGACGCCCAGCAAGTCATAGATCTCTTGCCCATGGGCCCAGGTTTCCATCAACCGCGCCGTCACCGATGAACGCACCGACATCCCCGGCCCCGCCCATTCGACCCGGGCCTTTGGATCCGCAGCACCAAAACGGTGAGCCAGCGCGCGGTAGTACGCCTGCCACTCAGTCACCAGCGCTTGCCCATTGAGTCCATCACGCCATTCCAGCTCAAAGCTGTTAAAGGACCCGCCAGCGGCCATGTGCTCAACAAAGGCGCTGAACAGCTCCTCAAACTTACCCTCGCCCTCAAGCGACAGATCGGCAGCATGATTCCACATATGCAGATGCCCAATGACCGCGTTGATGGTCCACCCCTTGAAGCCGGTTTGAAGCTCCAGCGCCTCATCATCAAGGTCCTTGATCAGCTCAAACAAGGCTTCGCTTTCGTCGAGAAAGGCTTGCGCCTGCTCCATCATGTGTTGGACTCCCCTTGGTCATCGGCTTCGATTTGAAGGAGGAGATCGTCCGCTGCAACCTGCGATCCCGCCTGTCCAAGCACATCCGTAACGCGCCCGGAAATCGGCGCTAAGATCTCGTGCTGCATCTTCATGGCTTCCAGAACCGCCACACGCTGCCCTTGAGTAACGGTTTCGCCCTGTACAGCATCGACCGAAAGTAACTTCCCGTGCATGGGCGCAACCACTCGGCCACCGCCGGTTTCCCCCTCTGCGCCGCGCCCTGCTGCAGCGTCTTGATAGGTGAATATCCTCGTTGGTGTTGCGAGGTGAAGCGCGCCCTCGTCATCGACACAGTGCGCAACACTCACGCCCTGCCCCGCGACCTCCAATCGTGCTGTCGTCTCCTGAAATTCGCGAACGCGGACGGTTACGCTCTGGTCACCAATCCTCACGCTATAGCGGTTCTTGTCCAACGAGTGCACACGATGGGTTTCGCCCGCTTCACCGCCAACAAAAACCGAACTCAGCCCGCCATCTGAGGACCAGTCCAGCAGCTCATCACACACCGCCAACGATGCAGCGGCAGCATGGTCTCTTTTCCGCAGGTACAGCAGCACCGCGGCCATGGCCTGTTCGCCTTCATCCAGCGCTCCGGCAGCATATCCATCATCACCGTAGACATCGGCGATAAACCCGGTGGTGGCCTCGCCCGCGATAAAGGTCGGTCGTTTCAGCGCATCCAACAGAAAATCGCGATTGCATTTGGGACCAAAGAACGCCGTTTCCGCCAAGCCCGCCAACAGCTTCATCCGCGCCTGTTCCCGGTCCTCGCCGCAACCGATGATCTTGGCAACCATAGGGTCGTAGTAGGGGGAAACGTCGTCCTGGGGTTTCAGGCCGGAATCCACACGCAAACCCGGCAAATTCGGGGTTTGGAACAGGGCGAGCGGACCGGTTGACGGCAAAAATCCGTTGTCGGCATCTTCGGCATAGAGCCGGACTTCGATTGCGTGACCTGACAGTTGCACCTCGTCCTGAGTCAGTCCAAGCGGCAGCCCAGCGGCAACCCGCACTTGCAAGGCAACCAGATCCAGCCCCGTCACAGCTTCAGTGACCGGATGTTCAACCTGCAAACGCGTGTTCATTTCGAGGAAATAGAACGCTCCATCCTGATCCAGCAGAAACTCAACCGTCCCTGCCCCCTGATAGTCAACAGCACGCGCCGCATTAACCGCCGCTTGCCCCATCCTCTCGCGCAACTCCGGCGTCATGACCGGACACGGCGCTTCTTCAATCACTTTCTGATGCCGCCGCTGCACCGAACAATCGCGCTCACCCAAGTGCACGACGTTTCCATGACGGTCGGCGAAGATCTGAAATTCGACATGCCTTGGGTTCTGCACAGCGCGTTCAAGGATCAAATCGCCGGCACCAAAGGCGCTTTCTGCTTCCGAACGGGCCAGTTGCAAGGCTTCCGGTAAAGCCGCTGGATCGTTCACCAGCCGCATACCGCGCCCACCACCGCCCGCGGCGGCTTTCACCATGATCGGAAAGCCGATTTCGGCGGCTTGCTGGACCAGCATGGGGTCGCTCTGGTCTTCGCCCTGATAGCCTGGAACGCAGGGTACGCCAGCCTCCAGCATCGCTCGTTTCGCACGCGCTTTGTCGCCCATGATCTCGATGGCATGGCGGCTGGGTCCGATGAACACCATCCCGGCGGCTTCAACGGCTTCAGCAAAATCCGCGTTTTCACTCAGGAAACCATAGCCCGGATGAATGGCGTCAGCCCCCGATTGACGCGCCGCCTGCACAACCAAATCAGCACGCAAGTAACTCTCACCAACCGGTGCGGGGCCGAGGCGGACGGCTGTATCCGCCACTTGCACATGCAGCGCGTCCGCATCTGCATCTGAGTAAACCGCGACCGTTCTCAGTCCCAGCGCCTTTGCTGTCCTCATGACACGAACAGCAATTTCTCCCCTATTCGCCACCAAAACCGTGGAAATGGATGGCCCAGCCTTGTTTCCCGCTTCCATGATCCGCCTCACAGTCGCGCTACGCCAAAGGCGTTTGGCTGCAGTTTACGGGTTCTTGCCTCCAGCACTGTTTCCAAGGCAAAACCGAGCACCTTGCGGGTGTCTCGTGGATCGATGACACCGTGATCGAGGCAGCGCCCAGAGGTGTAGAAAGCATCTTCTTGTCGGCCAAAGATGTCCCTGATGGTCGCCTCCTGCGCGTCCAGCTCTTCCTGCGTCACCGCCTTTCCGGTTCTTTGAGCCCGGACTTCTGCCACTGTGCTCATGGTTTTCGCCGCACTCTGACCCGCCATAACGCCCGTTGTCGCATTGGGCCATGAGAACAGCATATCCGGGTCATAGGCATAGCCCCCCATCGCGTAGTTTCCTGCCCCAAACGACGCACCGATGTAGAGCGTAATCTTGGGCACACGCACGTTCGCGACAGCCTGAATCATCTTGGAGCCGTGCTTGACCATACCGGCCTGCTCGTACTCCTTACCGACCATGAAGCCTGTGGTGTTGTTGAGGAAAATGATCGGGATGTTTGCCTGATCACACAGTTGGAAAAACTGCCCGGCTTTATTGGCACCCTGCGTATCAATCGGCCCGTTGTTGCCAATGATGCCGCAGGCAAATCCCATGATATCTGCGTGCATGCAAACGGTTGAGGCCCCAAAACGCGGTTTGAAGTCCTCAAAATCTGACCCGTCAACAATCCGCGCTACCACTTCACGGACATCATAGGGCACGGTGTAATCCGTCGGAACCACCCCTGCGATGTCTTCGGTCGCCAGTTTTGGTGGGTTAAAGGGTCGCCGCTTGGGTGCTGTTGCTTTGGCGTTCCAGTTCAGTCGCCGCACGACGTCACGCGCCATGCTCAAACCCTGTGCGTCATCCTCGGCCAGATATTCGATGACCCCGGAAACACTCGCATGCATTTCGGTTCCACCCAGCTCCCGCTCATCTGCTTCTTCACCCGTTGCAGCCTTGACCAGCGCCGCACCGCCTAAAGCCGCCATCCCATTGTTCTTGATGCCAATGACGTAGTCGCTCATGCCCGGCATATAGGCCCCGCCCGCTGTCGACGGACCGTGAAGAATGGAGATAACCGGGATACCCGCCGCGCTCAGACGGGCAAAATTGCAGTACATGCGCCCCGCGTTGGCCCACCATTCAACTTCGTATTCCATCAGGTTGGCACCGGCACTTTCCACCATGTGAACCACCGGCAGACCAAACTTCAGCGCCATTTCCTGAATGTTCAAGCTCGCCCGCAGGCCACCCATGGTGCCAGCACCAGCCCGTATTCCGCTATCGTCACCCCAAATCATGCATCGCACGCCGGAAACAAAGCCGATGCCAAGGATCACCGACCCGCCAGCCAAGGAGGTTTCGGGATCAGGATCTTCGAGAAGATAGTTTGCAAGACTGTGCAGCCGCAGAAACGGCATTCCGGGATCAAGCAAACGGTGCAACCGCTCCTGCGGCGTCAGCTGTCCGCGCTTTTCAAAGGTTTCCTTCCGTCGATTGGAGGCGTCAACCGCGCGCGCTTCAACCCGCCGCAACCGGTCGACCAGCGCCAACATGTCCGCACGGTTCTGCGCGAAAGCCGCTGAGTTTGCGGCGATGCGAGACGTAAAAACCGCCATGTAACAGAGCCTTTCAAGGGGTTTTGCAGTTTCCGGCAAGCTACCGGCTTGGATCACCAACACCTTGGAACTCAAAGCCCCTTCTGGCAATGCCTGCCACCGGCAGAAAGGTTATATATTTTGCACGGATCAGAACTTGATCACCTGAACCAAAAAAAACGGGGAAGCCAGCAAACACCAGCTCCCCCGCCCAAAACCATCCGCTCACACATTCGGCAAGCTTGGCGCGGCTATTCGACCGATAGCCATTCACGCACCATCACTGACTTCGTGGCATCGTACCAGTACAGAACCTCGTACTCACCCGGCTCGACATCCAGAGGCAAAAAGACCGGATTATCGCCTTCGAGCATGACTTCAGCCAGATACATGTCATCGGCGTCACGATAGAGCAGAATACGATCACCCGCGAAACCGGGTCCAAACCACTCAATCAACACCCCAGAACCAGCTTTCGCCGATGCTGGACCATTGACCCAAATATCCGGCTGGGTGACCGTCATGGTTGATTCCTGTTTGATGCCGCCGTCTGCATCGTACCAAACGATTTGATAGTCACCGGGATCGCTAGGACCGGGCAGCCTGATCATTTCCCGGTTTTCAGGCAGGCGACCGCCGTAAACCTCCCAATTCATGTCACTGAGCACAAAGCCAATCTTATCGCCGGGCGCCGTTGGTGGATCAAAGGCAACCGTAAGATCAGACGCGCCCTTAATCTCACTGGGAACAACCAGAACCTGCGCCCCACCAAGACCGCTTCCACCAAACAAAACCGCCAATGCGCAAATGACAGCGCGGCATCTCAGAACAAAGACTTCTGATCGCATGAACTCGAACCTTCAAACACTGCTGTTAACGTCTCCAGCAACAGTGTCTGAGCACTTCTGTGGACCCTTAACACCCTGTTGCAGGTTCCTTGACACGCAGCATTTGGGCCAGAGCGGGTCGGCAGAGATTTCTCAATGGAGTCCGCTGTTTGCAGGGTTTGTAGGACGTCCATGCACTGCAAAACGCAAAATGGCGCCTAAGATTGTGCGTTCCACCATCGAGGTTGCAACTCAAAACACGCACCAAACCATTTGAAGTGACCCCAATCCCACCCCATGTAACTTGCGCGGAAATAGAGCACTGCAGCCGCTTTTTCCGAGATTGTGCGCAAATGTGCGCAGTGGCGAAGCAACCCGGCGGAGGAAATAACCCTTGATGGAACGATGGACCGAATTACGCACGGCGCTGTATGTCGCAAAACTGGGAACCGTGAGCGCTGCTTCTGACGCGCTGGACATTC
>JBMZBW010000137.1:0-6076 GCA_049612785.1 Alphaproteobacteria bacterium
AAGCCCCAAAGCTCACGGGTCGCACCTGTGTGCCTGTGGAGAGTCGCTTTTGAAGTCCCCTATGACTTGGGAGATAGAGCTCATGGAACGCGAAGCGATGGAAGTAGACGTCGTCATTGTTGGCGGCGGTCCTTCGGGACTTTCTGCGGCGATCCGGCTGCAGCAGCTGGCGCAGGAAAAGGGTGAGGAGCTGGCGATTGTCGTGCTTGAGAAGGGCTCGGAAGTCGGCGCCCACATTCTCTCCGGCGCTGTTATGGAGCCGCGCGCGATGAACGAGTTGTTCCCGGACTGGAAAGACCGGGGTGCACCGCTGAATGTGCCGGTGACGGACGAAAAGTTCATGGTGCTGACCGAGGTCAACGGGATCTCCATGCCGATCTGGGCTATGCCGCAGCAGGTCCACAACCACGGCAACTACATTATCTCGCTGGGCAACGTCTGCCGCTGGCTGGCTGAGCAGGCCGAGGGCATGGGCATTGAGATTTTCCCCGGCTTTCCGGCATCTGAAGTGCTCTACCATGACGACGGTTCGGTTAAGGGTGTGGCCACGGGCGTCATGGGCCTGGGCCGCGATGGTGAGCAGAAGTCCGGTTTTGAGCCGGGTATGGAGCTGCATGCCAAATACACGCTCTTTGCTGAGGGCGTTCGCGGTTCCCTATCCAAGCAGCTGATTTCTCATTTTGGTCTGGCAGAGGATTCCAGCCCGCAAAAGTACGGCATTGGCTTTAAGGAGCTTTGGGAGCTGGACCCGGAAAAGCACAAAGAAGGCTCGATCCTTCACTCTGCGGGCTGGCCGATGGACTGGAACACATGGGGCGGTTCCTTCATCTATCATCTCGATAACAATCAGGCTTACGTCGGCTACGTGGTCGCTTTGGACTACAAGAACCCGCACCTGAGCCCCTTTGATGAGTTTCAGCGTTTCAAGCAGCACCCAAAGATCCGGCCTATGCTCGAAGGCGGCAAGCGTCTGTCTTACGGCGCACGCGCGATCAACGAGGGCGGTTACCAGTCCATCCCAAAGCTGACCTTCCCCGGCGGCATGCTGCTGGGTTGTTCGGCGGGTTTCCTGAACGTGCCAAAGATCAAGGGCTCTCACACCGCCATGAAGTCCGGCATGGTGGCTGCAGAAGCGGTGTTTGAAGCGCTTCAGCAGGGTGAGGACGCGCCGAAAGAACTGACCAACTATCAGTCCAACATGGAAAAGAGCTGGGTGTTTGAAGAGCTGTTCAAGGCTCGGAACTTCGGGCCTTGGTTCCACAAGCTGGGTCTGGCTGGTTTTGGCGTTGGTGCGCTGGAACTGCATTTGGCCAATCTTGGAATTCCCATGCCTTGGACCTTCAAGCACAAGCACGCGGATCACGAAGGCCTGAAGCCCGCGGATCAGTGCAAGAAAATCGACTATCCAAAGCCGGATGGCGTGATCAGCTTCGACAAAACCTCGTCGGTGTACGTGGCCAACGTCAACCATGAAGAAGATCAGCCAATCCACCTGACGCTCAAGGATGCCGGAACGCCCATCGCGATCAACCTTGCCAAGTATGATGCCCCGGAGCAGCGTTACTGCCCGGCAGGGGTCTATGAAATCGTGCGTGATGATGATGGGACGAACCCGCAGTTGCAGATCAACGCGCAAAACTGCGTTCACTGTAAGACCTGTGACATCAAGGATCCGACCCAGAACATCAACTGGGTCACGCCCGAAGGCGGTGGCGGACCGAACTACGGCAATATGTAAGCCGTAACCCGAGTCTGAACTAAGTCTCTGTCATTGTTCAAAAAGGCCTCCTTCCGGGGGCCTTTTTTGTTGCCTCAATCGTGGCTCGCTGATTGCAGCGCTATGAGACAATAATACGCATAACCCGTCTTTTTTAGAGATTATGCGAAGCAATTTGCAATCAAGCCGTTTCAAACGTGCCATTTTGGAGTCAGACCGTGCGATTAGGTCCGGACCAGTCACGCCCTTTCAACAGGGTAGCAGGAATCATTCAAGGGGCCGTAGCCATGGTTTGGCTGCTGACCTGCGGGAAGGTTCATGCGCAGGAAGCCAGCTTTCTTGAAACCCTGCTCAAAGACAACTCAAACGTCATGGTTGTTCTTGATGCTTCGGGGTCCATGAGTGAGCCTTGGACGGACACTGACACCAAATTCAGCGCCGCACGCGCGGCGCTCATTGAGGCAACGGCGGGTCTGCCCTCCACCACGCGGTCAGGGGCTGTCACCTTTGGGCATCGGCGGAATTTCGATTGCTCAGACATTGAAGTCCTCTCGAACCCGAGCGCGGTTCCCGCTTCGCTGGCCCGTGCCTTGAATGCTGAGACGCCGCAGGATCGGGGAATGCGCCCTCTGGCAGATGCGATTGAGACCGCTGCCGCGCGCCTGTCCCAGCAGAAAGGCCCCGGTGCCATTGTTGTCCTGACCGATGGCGCGGAAGAATGTGGGGGTAATTCCTGCGCTCTGTCGGCTCCACTGGCGCAGATGCAGATACCGGTTCATCTGATCGGTCTTGGCATGGATGCCGCCGATGCCGCTGTGTTGCGATGCTTGCCATCCAGCGCGGGCGGGTCGTTTACCATTGCCAAAACGGGCGAAGACCTTGGTCCTTTCATCGCCAAGGCTTTATCCCTGTCCCACACCGCCAATGCACAGCGCTCGGCGGCGGCCATCGCTCGTCTGCTGTTGCAGGAACAGGATATTTCCGTGCGGGATTTGCAGCGCATTCGGGATGATCTGGGCCGGATTGATGACGCTCTGGCCGCGCTGGATGGCCGGGTAGAAACCTTTACGGAAAGAGACCTGCTGACGGAAAATCTCCAGACCGGTGGTGCCGCGGATGTCGCGCAGGACGTGGCGCTCATTCGGGCAGCAGCTCATCGGCTCAGGGACCAATTGAGTTCGCGCGATCAGATGTTGATCAGGATGCGGGATCAGACCGACGTGTGGAATTCCGGCACACTGGGGTTGAGCCGCCGGGCTGATTTGGCGGCTGACATGGCGGCTTTGTCGGCTGTTGTCGCGGAACCCGCAGAAAAACTGCGCGAAGGGCACAACCGGTTGGTGGAACGCCGCGCGACTCTGGAAACCGAGATGGCAACAACGGCAGCACAGTCTGCGGACCTGCACCGTCGCATCAACGGGCTTGATCGGTCCCTCGATCAGATCCTGACGCGCGCTGACTCAGCGCAGCAGTTGGCGCAACGGATTGAAGCGGGTGAGCCGCTCAGCGATGAAGAGCAGCTTACACTCGAAGCCACGGACCAGCCCGTTCTGGACATCATCGAACAGCGCGACTTGCAGATCGCTGAACTGGAACTGGAACGCCTCGCACTGCTGGACCAGCTCAAGGCCCTGCGCGCCGAATTGATGACGGCGCAGGAGGATGTTCTGGTGGTCCAACGCCAGCGCGCTGACGCGGAAGGCCGAGTATCAGAGGCGCGGGATCTTCTGGCTGGGTTACAGGCCAATCAACTGGCGATGAAAGCCAACTGGACGGCGGAAATCAAAGAAGCAGCGTCGGGGCACCTACAGGCGCGCCTTCGGCTCGAAAACGAGCTCGAAACGGTTTTGTCGCAAAGCAAAAGCCTGCGGACGGACCTCGATAATTCCCGTCTGGCGCTCGAAGAGAGTCAGGCAGAAAACCTGCGGCTTGCAACGGCGCGAAACGATGCGGTGACCGAGGCCGCTGAAGCCAAGGTGCTGGTATCCCAATTGGAAACCCGGAACCGTCTGCTCTCAGAAGGGTTGGAACAGTGTCGCACGGGCCGCGAAGACTTAACGCAGCACATTGCTTCGCTACAGGCTGACATTGCCCAAGCGCATTCGCTTGCTGCAGTGAGCGAGCCGGATCGTGTTCGCTTTGTGCTGGCTGCAGGGGTGGCGCTGGACGCCGATGTAACCCCGCAGTGGAGCATCGAAGACGCGTCAACCGGCGCGCAACTTGGCGATGGCACAGGGGTCGATCTGGCCCTGCCCAAAGAGGCTGGACAGTACCGTGTGATCGCGGATCTGGACGGTCAGTTGGTAGAGCGGACCTTCTCGGTTCGGACGTTTGAGCGGGCCGACCACGAATTCTCGCTCGATCTGGCGCAGATTGATCTGAGTCTGCAGCCCACCAAAGCGACGGTGGCCGCGACTGAGCCTGTGGACGTTGTTCTGTTCAGCCCTGTTTATGCCATGCAAACGCGGGTTCACGCCGGCGAAGCCACGCGTCTTTTCCTCCCGGCTGCATCCTATGAGCTCAAGGCGGATATCGGTCTGGATCAGTGGGGTGAGACCGTCGAACTCAGCGCCGGTGATGCGGTGCAACAGGCCATTTCTGTCGATGCTTTGCCCGTCGCCCTTGATCTGGTCGCCGGTGAGCGCGGCTTGCCCATTGACGAAGAGCTTGAGTGGGTGCTCCGCGATGCCCGCGAACCGAGCAAGACACTCGCGTTTCAGGGACCGCAGGCGGACCTACAGCTATCGCCCGGCATTTATGATGTGGAAGTTGCCTTTGACGGCTTTGTTGCCTCCCAAACCGTTTTCATCGACGCGACGGACCCTGTAAGCGAGCCCCTTCAGGAAAGCGTTCGTTTCAATGATGGCGCTGTGCGGCTGCGCTTTTCCAACAACGGTGAGGCTGTTCCCGAAGGTCTGGATCTGCAATGGCGGATTGAATTGCAGGGCGCGGCTATTGTCACCTCTCAAACACTCGACGGCGACATCGTGCAGCTTCCGGCAGGGGGCTACCGCTTGCGCGCCCAAGCCAATGACGTGGCGCTGGAGCGCGACTTCCTTGTTCTGGCCGGTCAGGTTACCGAGCTGGCACCAGATTTCACGCTGGGCCAGGTGACGCTGAGCCTGCTGGATCAGGCCGGAATGCCGTCTGACACTGGTGAAATTGAGTGGTCTGTCATCCCGCAGCCCGGCGCATCTGGGGATGCGGAATTCCGGGGTGCAGTGCGGATGGGGTCAGCAACTCAGACCTTGCTGCTGCCTGCGGGACGCTATCGGGTCACGGCGCAATCGGGTACACAGACGGTCGAGCGGCTGATATCGGTCAAGTCCGGCGATAAGTCATCCTTTGGCCTGATCTTGCCGGTCGAGCCCACGGGTGAAAGCTTGGCGCAGTTGTCTTCCGGACCTTAAAGCGGGGGAAAATCATCCCCTTTATCCCGCCTATTCACACGGCAGGAATGCCAGACTTTGAGCCACCAAACAGATTCTTCATGCAAGATTATGCGCAGAAGTCTGCTATAGAAAGCCCATGGATACTCTTGACGATATGCCGCCCATCGACCCGTTTTCACCCCCGGAAGACGGACCTGTCACCCCTTCTGATGCATCGCCAGCCTTGGTTGATGCCGGTTTGGGCCTGCGCGTGCCGCCAAAGAATATTGAGGTGGAGCAGGGTCTGCTCGGTGCGCTGCTGACCAACAATCTGGCCTTTGAGCGCGTCTCAGACTTCCTGCTGCCTGAACACTTTGCCGAGCCTGTTCACGGACGCATCTATGCGGCGATCAAAGCGGTCATCGAAAATGGTGAAATTGCTGATGCGGCGCGGCTCAAGACCATGTTCGACCAGGACGGCGCGCTCGAAGAGATCGGCGGGGGCCGGTATCTGCTGGAGCTGCAAGCAGCCGTGGTGTCGATCATCAACGCCAACGACTACGCGCGCACGATCTATGACATGCACCTGCGTCGTCAGTTGATTGATCTGGGTGAAATTGTCGTCAATGACGCCTTTCAAATCGACCTCGAAAACCCGCCCATGCGTCAGATCGAGAAGGCGGAGGAACAGCTCTATTCACTCGCGGACAGCGGCGAGATTGAGAATGGTCCGAACTCCTTTGACAAAATCCTCAAATCGACGCTGGACATCATCAACGCAGCGGTTTCCCGTGAAGGCGACTACACGGGCATTCCATCGGGTTTCCGGGATCTGGATCAGAAACTCGGTGGCTTGAACCGCTCTGATCTCATCATTCTCGCAGCGCGTCCGGCCATGGGTAAGACTGCGCTGGTGACGAACATGGCCTTCAACGCGGCTAAAAAAGCCAGCGGGAAGGTCGCGTTTTTCTCGCTGGAGATGGCGTCT
>JBMZBW010000138.1:0-5987 GCA_049612785.1 Alphaproteobacteria bacterium
TGGGTGATATGCTCACCCGCATTCGCAACGGTCAGCGCGCTCGCCTGTCTTCCGTTAAGTCCCCGGCCTCCAAGATGCGTGAAAACGTTCTGAAGGTTCTGGAATCCCAGGGCTTTATCCGCGGTTACAGTGTTGCTGAGGTCCGCAAGGGCATCTCCGAGCTGACAATTGAACTCAAGTACCACGATGGCGATCCTGTGATCCGCGAACTCGATCGCGTTTCGACCCCAGGCCGCCGCGTATTCACCAAGATTGGCGATCTCCGTCCGTTCCGTAACGGCCTCGGTGTTCAGATCATCTCCACCTCTTCGGGTGTGATGGCTGACGGCGAAGCGCGTGCAAAGAACGTTGGCGGCGAAGTCCTCTGCCGGATCTTCTAAGAAGGGATAACTGAGACATGTCTCGTATTGGTAAAAACCCAGTCCCTGTTCCAGCTGGCGTGGATATTTCCATCAGCGGTCAGGAAGTTAAGGCCAAGGGCAAGCTTGGCGAGTTGAGCTTCATGGCAAATGGTGCTGTTGAAGTGAAGTTCGAGAACGGCGAAGTATCCGTTTCTCCACGCGACGACTCCCGCGATGCTCGCGCACAGTGGGGCACAGCCCGCGCTCGTATTGCAAACATGGTTGCCGGTGTTTCCGAAGGCTTCTCGAAAGAGCTCGAGCTGGTTGGCGTAGGTTACCGTGCTGCACTCAAGGGCTCCGATCTGCAGCTGCAGCTTGGTTTCTCTCACGACGTTCTCTACCCCATTCCAAAGGGTGTGAAGGTGACTTGTGAGAAGCCGACTTCGATCAAGCTCGAAGGTGCTGACAAGCAGGAAATCGGCCAGATGGCTGCTGAAATTCGCGCTTACCGTCCGCCAGAGCCCTACAAGGGCAAAGGCATCCGTTATGCTGGCGAATACATCGCTCGTAAGGAAGGTAAGAAGAAGTAAGCCTCCGCGAAGGGGTTTACGGCTTCCACAAAGGGAAACCGAATCATGCGTACTCGTTACACAAAACGGATTGATCGTGCGAACCGCACCCGCTCCGCTCTGGCTCGCAAGTCTCGCGGTCGTCTGCGTCTGAGCGTATTCCGTTCCTCCAAGCACATTTACGCTCAGGTCATCGACGATGTCCGCGGCGTGACCCTGGCTGCTGCGTCGACAGTCGACAATGCGCTCAAAGGCAAGCTGTCCAAGACGACTGACACCGCTGCGGCGTCAGAGGTTGGTAAGCTGGTTGCTGAACGCGCTAAGGCTGCTGGTGTTGATAAGGTCGCTTTTGACCGTGGATCTTACAAGTTCCATGGTCGCGTTAAGGCTTTGGCTGATGGCGCACGCGAAGGCGGTCTGAACTTCTAAATTCAAGAGCTGCTTCGGCGGCTTCAACAACAGCGGTGTTGACCTGGCCGGTCCGAGGGAATTCGGACATCGCAGGTCTCGCACAGAAAGCACCAAGGCTGTTCAAAAACTGAAAAGGACGTAGTCGAATGGCTCGTGATGATAACAGAGGCGGAGGTCGCGGCGGTCGCGATCGTCGCAACAAGCGTGAAGATGAAGGCCCAGAGCTGATTGAAAAGCTCGTATTCATCAACCGCGTTGCAAAAGTAGTTAAGGGTGGTCGTCGTTTCGGCTTCGCCGCTTTGGTCGTGGTTGGCGATGGCAAGGGCCGCGTTGGTCAGGGCCACGGTAAGGCGAAAGAAGTTCCTGAGGCTATCCGCAAAGCTACGGAAGCGGCTAAGAAGTCCATGGTTCGCGTTCCGCTGAAGGAAGGCCGGACCCTCCACCACGACGTGGAAGGTCGCTTTGGCGCTGGTAAAGTTGTGTTCCGCACGGCTCCAGCGGGTACCGGTATTATTGCCGGTGGTCCATCGCGTGCGGTTATGGAAGCTCTGGGCGTTTCTGACGTTGTTGCTAAGTCCAACGGTACGTCGAACCCTTACAACCTCGTTCGTGCAACCATCGATGCGCTGACCCGCACGCAGTCCCCCCGTCAGGTGGCTCAGCGTCGTGGTATCAAAGTCGCTGACGTGCTGCAGACCGGTGAACAGAACGAAGAGGCAATGGCTGACGCCTAAGGGCGGATGGCTGTTCCTTCGTAACGGAGAAAGACAATGGCTGATAAGCGTGTACGCGTTACCCTGCTTCGCTCTGCGATTTCCTGCACCGAAAAGCAGAAAGCAAACCTCGTAGGTCTGGGCCTTAAAAAGCGTCACCAGACTCGCGACTTAGAAGATACGCCTGCTGTGCGTGGCATGATCAATGTCGTTAAGCACATGGTTCAGGTGGAAGAAGCAGCCTAAGTCAGGCTGCATCGTTAATGTTTAGTCGAGTGCGCGGGCCAGCGGTTCGCGTGCGCAAGGCAAGGAAGACAGAAAATGCGTTTGAATGAACTGCGCGACAATCCGGGCGCGTACAAAACCAAGAAGCGTCTGGGCCGAGGTATCGGCTCTGGCAAAGGCAAGACCTCCGGTCGTGGTCACAAGGGTCTGAAGGCCCGTTCCGGTGCTACCATCAACGGCTTTGAGGGTGGTCAGATGCCACTCTACCGCCGTCTGCCAAAGCGCGGCTTCACCAACCATCCGTTCAAAAAGGATCTGGTGGAAGTGAACGTTGGCCGCATTCAGCAGGCTGTGGACGCAGGTAAGCTCGATGCAAAGGCAACGGTAGATGCGGCTGCTCTTATCGCAGCGGGCGTCATCCGTCGTGAGCGCGATGGTGTCTCCCTGTTGAGCAACGGCGAGCTGACCAGCAAGCTGGATATCCACGTTTACCGCGCGTCCAAGGGCGCTGCTGAAGCGGTGGAGAAGTCCGGCGGCTCACTGAAAACCGACTACGTTGCGAAGCGTAAGCGGGAGCGCGGCGGTAAATAAGTCACTCCTGACCTTCTAAAATACACGTTTTGCGTCGGTTATACGCCATAGCGTTGTTGAACACAGAAGGTTCATGGCTTATTTAGGCGCTAATCATACAAGGCTGGCGCTTTGCCAGCCTTCTTTGTGCTTGGACGCCATTGGTCTTTTCGGCGGTTTCAGGCAGGTGAACAACAAGCGGCACGCAGGCCCTCGTCTCTTTGGGACGCAGCGGGCGGCAAACTATCAAGGGCGGGAGTGTTTTAATGACGTCTGCAGCTGAGCAGCTCGCGCAAAATTTTTCTTGGGGCACCTTTAGCCGGGCGAAGGATCTGCATAAGCGGTTGCTTTTCACCCTTGGCGCTTTGATCGTGTTCCGTTTCGGCATCTTCATTCCGTTGCCTGGTATCGACATCGAAATCTATCGTGCTGCCTTTGGTGGCGGCGATGAATCGGCGTTCCAGGCTCTGCTGCAACAGATCAATCTGTTTGCCGGCGGTGCGTTGGAGAACCTGTCCATCTTCTCGCTGTCGATTTTCCCGTATATCTCTGCGTCGATTATCACGCAGCTGATGCGGACGGTCATTCCCGAGTTTGAGCGCTTGCAGAAAGAAGGCGAGGCCGGTCGTCGGAAGATGAACCAGTACACCCGCTATCTGACTGTCTTTATTGCTCTGTTCCAGGCGCTGGGTATTGCGCTCCTGCTGGAGAACTTCCCGGGCGTTGATCTGGTCATGGATGGTGGCTTTATCTTCCGCATCACCACCATGGTGACTTTGGCGGGTGGCACGGTATTCCTGATGTGGCTCGGTGAGCAGATCACGGCTCGTGGTATCGGTAACGGCATCTCGCTGCTGATTTTCGCTGGTATTGTTGCATCCATGCCGAGTGCTTTGTGGAACCTTCTGCGCAGTTTGCGCGAAGATGCTTCCGCGCTGCAGGCTCTGGGCGTGATGATGATCCTGATCGTTTCCCTCGCGATGGTCGTTCTGATCGTTTACGTCGAGCGTGCGCAGCGCAAGGTTACCATCCAGTACCCAAGCCGCACCGCTGGCAACAAGCAGTTCCAGGGGCAAACGTCTTTCATTCCAATGAAGATCAACGCAGCCGGCGTTATCCCGGCGATCTTTGCATCGACCATTGTGACCCTCCCACTATTGGGCGCGACTTTTGGTGATAGCCTGTCTGACAACTCTAACGTTGTTCTGGCAAGCATTGGCGCTGGTATGAACTGGTTCGCAGCGAACTTCCGCGCAGGCGAGTGGCCTTACTTGCTGCTGCTGGTTGGTTTTGTTGTGTTCTTCACGTTCTTCTACACGGCAATCGTGTTCAATCCTGAAGACACAGCCCGGAACCTCAAGGAGTACGGCGGTTTCATTCCTGGCGTTCGTCCGGGAAAGCAGACGGTCGCTTATCTCGATATCATCCTATCACGATTGACCGTGATTGGTGCGTCTTACCTTGCCTTTGTGGTTGCCGTGCCGGAACTAGCGCGCGTGATCGTCCAGTCGAATTCGACGGGTCTGATCGTGCCGATCTTCCTCGGCGGTACATCACTTTTGATTATGGTGACTGTATCGATTGATTTCGTGTCGCAGGTCCAAACTCACCTGATGGCGCAGCAGTACGAAAGTCTGCTCAAGCGCAATCAGCAGTCTGGCAAAGCCAAGCGTCGCGATACAAAGTCGAGCCGTCGGTCGCGTCGGATCAAGCAAGACAACTAAGAACCCTTGGGCCGCAGAGTAACCTGCGGCCCAACTTGGTAAAGTTAAGGGACACTCTACCATGAACATCATTCTGCTTGGCCCTCCGGGTGCTGGAAAAGGAACGCAAGCGAAGATCCTGGTTGCTGATCGAGGCATGGTCCAATTATCCACAGGCGACATGTTGCGCGAAGTGCGCGCATCGGGCTCTGAACTCGGGCAGCGCTTTGGTGAAATGATGGATCGGGGTGATCTGATTCCTGATGCGATGATGATCGAAATGATTGATGCGCGGCTGGATGAACCTGACTGCAAGAATGGCGCGATCTTCGACGGCTTCCCCCGGACAAGTGCACAAGCTGTTGCTTTGGATGAAATGCTGAAGCGGAAGTCGCTGCCGTTGAAAGCGGTGATTGAGCTGACGGTTGACGAAGATGCGCTGGTGGGCCGGATAACGGGTCGGTACTCCTGCGCCAACTGTGGGGCAGGCTACCACGACGAATTCCAGCGCCCGGCTGTTGACGGTGTTTGCGATGCTTGCGGGCATAAAGAATTCAAGCGTCGTCCGGACGATAACGAGCAGACCGTTCGTGACCGTTTGGACGTTTACCGCCGGGACACTGCGCCCATCATTCCGCACTATGAATCCCAAGGTTTGGTTCAGCGCGTGGACGGTATGGCGGACATCAAAGATGTTGAAGGAGCGGTTGCGACTATTCTAGACGCTTGACCCAACCTTCGCTTAGCGCGGTGCAGTCCTTCGCAAAATGCGGTCCCAGTTTGACAGACTGGACGTTGACAGTTTGTCAAGGGACTTCTAAACCGTGCGCTACGTTAGTGGCAGTCTCGGGTTTCCGCGACTGCCGTTTTGATTTTTCTGGTTAGTGAGGAGACCAAGTGTGGCTCGTATTGCTGGGGTAAACATCCCAACTGACAAGCGCGTACACATCGCTCTGACTTACATCCACGGCATCGGCAATACCAAAGCAAAAGAAATCACGACTGCTTTGGGCATTGATGAGATGGCGCGTGTAAATCAGCTGAGCGACGATCAAGTGGTGGCGATCCGTGAAAAGATCGATGCTGATTACCTTGTCGAAGGTGAACTGCGCACCCAAGTACGTATGAATATCAAGCGTCTGCAGGACATGAAGTGCTACCGCGGTCTTCGTCACCGTCGCAAGCTTCCGGTTCGTGGACAGCGCACCCGCTGTAACGCTCGTACCCGCAAGGGTAAGGCTGTGGCGATTGCCGGTAAGAAGAAGTAATTGCTGCCCGATGGTCTGAAATCAGGCTGTTTGGTTAGTAACTGTATTTTCGATGATATGGCGCCCGGTGGGACCGGTGCCGTGTAGAAGAACGAAAGGATGTCCCAATGGCACAGCCAACACGTGGTTTGCGTCGTCGCGAACGAAAGAACATCACCAATGGTGTCGCGCACGTAAACTCGACCTT
>JBMZBW010000139.1:0-5982 GCA_049612785.1 Alphaproteobacteria bacterium
CCAGGGATCGGTAAGGTCCGCGGGTTCTTGGCCCACAGCCACGCCAAGGCTCCTTGTCCAAGGCTGCGCCCGTCTGAGCGGAGCAGCTCACCCACTGCATCAATCTTGGCCAGCAAACTCGGCGAGGGCCGACCGCCTTTGAAGTAATCCAACCAATCCATGTCGTTCGAGCGGATGTCATTGTCAGGCAGCTGTGTGTCCGCACTGAACTTGCCCGTCAGCAGCCCCATCGCCAACGGACCCCGATTGAACGAGGCAAGGCCATGTTTCTCAATCACCGCACTCTGGCTTGGCGCGTCGTAAGGCGCCCTGTGGGTGGGACACATGAACGGCGCGGTTTTTTGGCTGCTAGCCTTCCATCACCAAAATGTCGTTCGTCGTTTTTACCGACGCTATCTCGCCTTCGAGTGTGGCCATGGTCACGGAATGGATCTGACTGGCACTATGGTGTGCACCGTCTGGCCCGGTCATGCCATAAGTCCATACGGCATCTGCGGCGTAAACGGGTTGATACCCCAGATCCGCTGCGCTTCGAGTTGTTGACTCCACACAGTGATTGGCGGTGGCGCCACAGGTGACAACTCGGTCCACACCGGCCTTGATCAAGATGTCTTGCAGAGACGTCCCAACAAACCCGCTGCTTCCGGTCTTCGTCACCACTGGCTCCCCTGCTGCGGGCATTGCAACAGGCTGCACGGCTGATCCAGCCGCATCAGGGTGAAAGGGATCATCCGGGTCGGTTCCGTGGTGATGCACGTGCACGACGGGATGTCCTGCACTCCGAAATTTCGCGAGGAGCCGGGCAATATTGTCCTCAGCCTCCGGGCAGGATCGTTCGGCACCAGCTGCGTCTTCGTGCGCCAGCGCCATCTGCACATCAATCACCAGCAGTGCCGTCCTCATTGTCCATTCTCCTCATGATGACCCGGAGCTCTGCGGTCCGCCAGAATGGCGGCCACGCGCGAACCATAAATACGAACATTGACTTCGTCGTCGATAACGCGGTTTGGCTGCTCATCATAGGTCATGATCGCAGAAATGCGCGCGTGCGCACCTTCGACCTTTGTTACGCCATGCAGGGAATAACCACCCCGGAAGAGTGTGAACGCCCCTGCGCCTCTGGAAAAGGTCTGTGCACGGCTCATGTCGCCCGCCAGAAGCCGATCCACCGCCTCGCGATCCTCACCCTCATCTGAGCGTGAATTCGGCAGAAACGTGAACTCCCCGCCAGTTTCCGCAGCCTGCAACAAGAGCGTCACCGTGCATTCTGTTGTATCGTAGTGCCAAGCGTGCCAACTCTCGGGGTGGAGTGCGACGACGTTGAGTGCCTGAAATTCGTCAGCGCAGCGGTAGAGCTGCTCCTTTTTCTGAACCCGGCGTACGAATTCCGTCAACAGCTCAGACTGGTAAAGCTGTTTGAGCGCGGTACTCTCTGGGATCTGATCATCCGCGAGCTGAACGGCGACATGCGTGAATTCTTTACGTCGCGGGTCGTCTTCGGGCAGTGAGGGGTCTATCGCACCCTGATAAATATTGCGTTTAACGTGCAGGACTTCCGCCGTCGGCAAGAGGTCTTTCGCTTCGGTATTGAGCTGTTCGATCGCCTCGGCACGGAGGAATTCTGCAAGATTGCACCAGCCGTGCTCTTCCATCTGGCGCTGACACTCGCCCAAGAACGCTGCACCGGCTTCGCAGCTTAAATCGGCAATGGGGTAGCGATCGAGATCGACGAGCGCGAGGGCGATATCATCCTGTTGCCTCTGGTGCATGTGGGTCATGGTGAACTCCTGACAATAACTTAGACCCCTTTGCGGGAGACAAGGGCCGTGAACGGCACTATGCGTGGGACCTATAAGCAAATAAAACGAATAAATACTTCACCATGACCATAAAAAATTTATGGATGAGCCATGCGTCACAACTTGAACCTAAACTGGCTACGCAGCTTTGAAGCCGCTGCACGGTTGCTCAGTTTCACCGCAGCCAGCGTCGAGATTGGCCTGACTCAAACCGCCGTTAGCCAGCATATCAAAGCGCTTGAGGCGCACTTGGACACGAGGCTGTTTCTGCGTCGTCCCAAAAGCCTGCAGCTAACCGATACGGGCAAAGCCTATCTGACAACCGTTCGCGAAGCCCTCACGATGTTGGATATGTCCGCCTCGGGTCTGTTCGGACCGCGACGGACACGCACGATCACGGTTCGAGCTTCCATGGCTTTGATCGTCTGGTTGTCTTCGCGGCTCGATGATTTCCTGATCCAACATCCTGACACTGGTGTTAAATTGGTGACATCGATCTGGAAAAGCCCTACGGACCAGCAGTCCGTAGATGTCGATATCATCTTGGCCTCGCAACAGAATGCGCGAACAGATCTAGAACTGCTGGCGCCAGAGATGATTGTTCCCATCAGTTCCATGGAGGGCAGCGCGGCGATCCAGGCGCCACCAGACCTCCTGCAACACTCGCCGATCCACATTCTGGGCTTCGACGATCATTGGGCACGATACCTCTCTGCCTGCGGACTTGAAGTTGATGCTCCCGCCGGACGCTTGATTACTGATACGTCAACCGCCGCCATCGAAATGGTCGCAGCAGGACTCGGTTATGCTGTTGTTCTGGAACGATTTGCCCAACAAGCGATCCGGTCAGGCCAGAAAATCCGTATCGTCGGTGCACCCAAAGAACTGGGACAGGCACACTATCTGGTCAAAACCAACCAAAGTGATGCTCGGCAAACGCCTGTCATGGAGTTCGAAGCTTGGCTGGCCCGCCAGTTCTGACCGGGCCTTATCAGAAGAGACCATGGCGAGAGGTCACAATGGTCCTCGATAGGCATTTTCAGGCAGCCACGTCGCCAGCTGTAGCCAGACCACTGGTATCACGACCATCAGCACCGTTAATCCAACGTTCGGTATGGCCGTTATGGAGATATGTCCAATCTCATTCCGCGTCATGCCGATGATCTTCACTACGCTGAGCTTTTCCAGCCAACCCCACCAATCCCGCGTTAGCCCTGCTTCAATCTCCTCGACACAGCGCCCAGCCTGTCATGCCGATCGGTTCGGGCGCTGTGGCGGCGTGGAGCTAGCGCGCGAACTTACGTGCAGCGGACAGACCGTCGGATGCGTCGAACCAAGATACGACAAGACGACCCGTTTGAGGTTCCGAGCGCCGTATTACAATTCGAACGACAACGGCACTTACAAATACATCCCTTAAGGGATTTTGTATTTGTAGTAGCTGCCGGGCTGTGGTTGTTGGTACAAAGTTACAAACCACGCCACGCGCGCTGGCCTTGGGCTTAAACGCTTGCGGCAGCCCCTTGTCGCTCGGCCGAGGTGCACTTCCCGTCGTCTGTCTGCATCCAAACCAACCCACCGTTCATCTGCAGCAGGTTCCTGCTCTTTAGCCCGTTTAGTGCACTGCTGTAGGCCGACGAATTGTTCGACCCGCCCTTCTTGCCCACGAACATTTCTTTCAGTCGATCATTTGACAGACACCAATATTGCGACTGCTCTGGGAACCCGGCCCCGGCCGGATTGGGCTCACCGATGCCCTCCAAGCGTAGCGCCGTGTAGCACTCCATCAGCAGCTCCTGGTTCGGCCCGCCTGGCTTCGGCTTCGCTTTGAGTTCTGCCGCATTGGTAGCCCGCACCACGCAGGTAGTGACCTCGTCGAGGTCCTCATCCATACCGCACACTACCGTTTCAAGTCGGAACGCCTTTGGCCGCGGTGGGGCCATGTCTCGTTGCTTGTCGGACTTCAGCTCCAGCAGGTCATCATCCCGCTTGGACAGCAGCAGGATCGTGTCTGCAGCCCCTTTAAGCGACGAGTGACCACGCGCACCCTTACCCTCGTCTTTGCCAGTGTGATGGATCAGCAGGACGAAAGCGTCTGTCCCCTGTCGCAGCGCTTCGACGTTGTGCAGCAGTTTACCCATGTCGTCCGGAGCGTTTTCGTTTCCGCCGGCCATTGCGCGGGCCAGGGTATCGACCACGATCAGCCGAAGTGGGCCGTGTTGCTCTTTGATTTCGTCGGCAAGGGCTGCCAGTTCGCCCAAGTCCGCTTCTTGGTCCAACAAGTTCACCATATCAGCTCTAGCGATCAGCGGTACATCGTCCGTCAGCCCTCGATCGTCCTTGAGCGCCGCCATACGATTTTTGAAGCTGAAGCTGCCCTCAGTTGCCAAATACAGCACAGCGCCCTGACGGACCTTGTGACCATGCCAGTCGGTCCCCGCCGCAACGTTCATGGCCATGTCCAGCGCAATGAACGTCTTGCCGGTGTTGCTGGGCCCCACGAGCACCCCCGTGCCTTCAAACGGCAGCCACTGCTTGATCAGATAGTGTTGCTTCGTGACATACCGCGCCTGGCCTGCCGTGATGATGTTCTTGGCGCTGAGTAAGTTGCCCCGCTCTCGCGGTGTCGTCAGCACAATGTCCTGTGCCGATCGGGCTGGCTGGCCCATGAAGCCCTTGCTGACGGCTGAGGCGATGAACGCCTGCAACTCAGGATCCGATGCCCCGCCGTTGCAGAGTGGTCCGCAGATCTCAGCCACCCGGTCTTCGCCGACCCCATGGGCCAGTAGGGTAGCCGTGGCGCGCAGCATGCTTTTGTGCCAGTGGCCTTGGGTCTGGCTTCGTTCGAGGAGGCTCCGGACCGTTGGCGAGACGTCTTCTATCGAAACATTGGGAGATGGTGCTGCACGCAGCTGCGGTTCATCGGTGCCTTTGAACTGAGCCAGAAACAGATCCAAGTCTTCTTCAGCATAGGGTATCGGATCAATCTGGCCGATCGTTACCAACTCCAGGATGTAGCCCTTTGCCTGCTTATCCATGGATGGGTAACTGACCGTCCCTGCCAGCCGCATGATGCGCGGTGCGTCTTTGACGTTATCACCGCCTACAGCCGTCGCCAGAGCCTCCTGACGGGCCGTATAGGCCGCCATGTCGGTCTCCGATGCCTCGAGCATGTAGTAGCCGTGCAGCCGCTGTGCGGGCCGTGTGCCGGTCGTCACAACGAAGTTCGGTGAGAAGGGCAGTTCAAGCAATTTGGCCGATGCTTCGCCATCGTCACAATCGACGAACTGCCAGTAGGCGCGCTCCACGTCTGCTGCTTGTCCCGCGCGGCTTGTGCCAGGTTGGCGGGGATGCACACCGACATAGCCGTTCATGCCGTTTGCATTGGCCCGCGTCGCCATTTCGACTGCTTTGTCGATGTCGCGCCAGCTAAACAGTTTGCAGAGGGGCTTACCGCCGTTAGGAGGCAGGAACCGCAGCTCGAACAAGCCATCGGGGTAGGATGCATTCGGTGCAAGTTCCGCGAACAGAACTTCGAGATGGAGGCGGATCTGATATGGATCAGGGGTCAGCGCTATTTCCATGAGCACCTACCCATTCGTCAAATTGCTGAGCCAGGCTTCAATATCAGCCTGCCGCCAACCCACGGCACGTGGACCAATTTTGACAGCCCTCGGGAAGGTACCGTCTTTCATGAATTTATAAATGGTGGAGCGAGAAAGGCCGGTTAGAGCCTCAACATCGGGACGTCTCAGAACGCCTGTAACCATCAATGAACCTATAAAGTTGTTAATAGATGGAAATTCACTAAACGCATGTTTGGGGGTCTGTCACCTGCGCTCTTTGGCGGGCAGGATCAGGCTTGGATCAGACAGGCTTCAGTCCAACGCTCGAGCAAGGCCCGTCGCTCATCGAGATAATCAGTGCGAATGTATGCTCGAGCGGTTTGATTGCGTTCTTTGTGGGCGAGCAGCATTTCCTTGATCTCGAAGGGGGCATCTGTCTCCGCGTCCGCCCAGGTCCGTAAACTCGATCTGAAGCCGTGAACCTTGTAGGGCAGCTCCCGCACCTCACGGACGTACTTCGACACGCCCGCATCTGTAATGACGTTTCTGCCGCGCTGTGAAGCGAAGATGAAACCATCTCGCTCAAAGGCTTTGGCAGCCTCGATCACCTTTAGAGC